>CAZVEH010000004.1:0-67745 GCA_964625775.1 uncultured Legionella sp.
TGCCACACGACAGGAGATCCCTCGCTGCGCTCGGGATGACGTGGGGAGTTACAAAAGATGGCTTTAATGTTCAAAATTTAGATGCGTTTGTCCATGTCTCACCCATTGTTCCCGCATATAAGGGCATCGAACAAATAAGGGCTAAGTAGGTGAATTGTTTTTTCATGCATCACTCCTTGATGAGAAAATTGGTTTAGCGAAATTCTTACCGCTTTTTTGCAATTCGGCGTCTTTTTTCTTTTGGATCAATCAATAAGGGGCGATATATCTCGATTCTATCACCAGGTTTCACCAAAGTATCTTGGGGCACACATCGACCAAACACACCAACAGCCAATCCATCAATCTCTGGACAAGCTGTTTGAACCCCTGAACGTTGAATCACGTCTGCTACTGTCATTTGAGATGCCCAAGCTATTGAATATTTCATGGGCTGCTGTCCAAGTGGCGTATACACCAAATCACATAACATCATAGACACTCCGGATTTTGTACATGATGTTACGCTTTAATCGCGTACAGTTTGTCTGCTCGATCGCAAAAAGCATCCACCAAATTATCCGTAACCTGCTCAAAAATTGGACCTAGAAGCATAGAAAACATACGGCCAGCAAAATCAAATTCCAAATCAAGCGATACAGAACAACCTTCAGGTGTTTCATCAAAACGCCAAAACCCTTCAAAATGACTGAAAGGACCATCGACCAACCGCATTTCAATCATCTTATTGCTCTGTAAACGATTGCGTGTGGTGAATGATTTGCTCATACCTGCCGCAGAAATAGATAAGGTCGCCTGGACCTCATCTTCATCTTGATGATGAACAACAGCAGACGAGAAATAGGGTAAAAAATCAGCATAACGTTCGATATCATTCACCAAATGAAACATTTTCTCACAAGAATGTGGCACCAAACGTGTTTTTTTTACTACGGTCATATCATTTCCCCATGCGTGGCCACTGTTTTAATCCTTTGTTCAATCCAGGACACTACATCCATAATTTCTTCGATGCAAATGGTATGTTCTATAGGATATTCTTTCCAAAGAACATTCGTAAACCCTTGCGACACAACAAATTCATGGCTGATCTTGGTCCAGGCTGGTAATACAATAGGATCCAATGATCCCATGGCCATAAAAATAGGCAAATCCAAATGCGTATTGGATACACACTCGCTTTGTTGAGGCAAATAAGCCGACAAAGCCACAACACCCCCTAATTTTTGCTGGGTTCTCAACCCCATAAACAGCGCCATGGCACCGCCCTGAGAGAATCCAGCCAAATAAATGGTCTCAGGCAGAAATCCTTTGGCTATTTGCGCCGCAATAACTAAATTAATATCGCGTTCAGATTGTAAAATACCCTCTCGATCATCGCGATCTTGTAGCGTCAACCCAGTCAGATCATACCAAGCGCGCATGGGCATATGATTATTCAGAGTCACCGGACGAACAGGCGCATCAATAAACACATGTTCCATTGGCGTAGAGCTCAGTGGAAATGCATCTGCCACGCCCTGCATATTCGCTCCATTGGAGCCCAATCCATGCAACCAAATAACGCATGCCTGCGCGGGTTTCAGGGGGGATTTTGTATAAGTTGTTAACACAAAAATTCTCAGCCATAAAACGCTCAATTATCGCCAAAGATTGACCAATTGGCAAGCGTTTCTGGCCAACCGCCACTAAATTTTGAACCTCAACAGGACTGGCACAAAACCTTTATAACGAGGGTTTGCGTAAGGTACGCTAGTCCTGATATGCTGCGCTGACAACCTTTTTTAGAACATGATACTACGCTTAGTGATGGGTCATACGGTATTTAAAAATCTTGGGCTCGTGATATAATACTGCGGGCATAAATTTTGACTACCAATCTAGTAGGATATCATGTTGTCACTCGTTCAATCTCAGACTCAAAAATCGGTATTCAAATCATGCATCGTCGGTATGGGTTTACTGCTTACCTCCCCACCAAGCTTAGCTGAACAAACAGACACAGCACCCATTATTTTACAAAAAATCATACTTTCAGAAAAAGTGCGTCAAAAAATATCGCAACGTGTGCGAAGTAAACTTCAGACATCATCGGAACCTTCTTCTTTATCAACGGCACTTCCTTCGTCCCTACAATTGGGCATGAATAATCTTCCCGTGCTCACACAAGGAGAGCATGGCACTTGTGTAACGTTTGCGGTCACTGCAGCGATTGACGCCACGCTCAGTCAAGGGCAATACAGCAGTCAATTATGCTTGTTGCAACTTGGACACCATCTGGAGCGTATGAATGGCGAACCGAGTGGTTGGGATGGCACTTCCATCGACGATGTACTCAGGCGTATTAAAAATTACGGCATCATCAACATCACAGACCAACAACAATATGGATGCGGAGGCATACAGACTTATCCGGAAAAAGAAAGCACCCCTAGCTCCGAAATGACTTTAAAAAATTATCTCCAACACAGTACGATGCTTCCCGAAACTCAAATAACCTGGTCAACGTTATGGTCGTCTTTCGACTTATTTTCTACACCGACTGATGAGACCGTCATCAGAACCAAAGAAGCTATACACAAAGGCCAGCGAGTTATTGTGAGTGCAGTTCTACCTAGAATATACACAAACCGCACAGGTGCCGTAGGCACTTATCACCAGACAAAAGATACTTGGGTGTTAACGCCTGCTGTGGGCGTTAACTTTGTGACGATTAAAGAACACCGAGGACATGCGATGATTGTTACGGGATACGATGATAGAGCATGTGCCACGGATCAATCCGGCGAGAAACATTGCGGCCTATTCACACTCCGTAATTCTTGGGGACCCAATGTCGGCGATGGCGGAGATTTTTATATGTCTTACGACTATTTTGATTTGTTTGTATTAGACGCAGTTCAAATCGGTATTGCCCATCGCTCTTAAAAATTAGGATACGGAATGATTTATGGATTTTCTGATTGAAGTCAATGGATTAGAATTCTCGCTCATCAGAAAATCAATCAAACGACTTCGTTTGCGTCTTCACGCTGATGGACGTATGCAAGTCAGTGCCCCGTTGAGTTGCTCTCTTAACACAATTCATCGTTTTCTTGAGGACAAGCAGGATTGGATCCTCAAACATCGCACACGGCTTTTAAGCAAACCCAAGCCCCTTGAAGCGCAGTTTCATACCGGAGAATTACATTCATTTTTAGGCCAATCTTATCCCCTGATTGTGCATGAAAGCGAAACACGGAATGGTGTATTCCTTGAAGACCATCATATACTTTGTTACGTCCCACAAAACGCGACCTCTCACTTAAAAAAAAACCTGCTTCATTCTTGGTATCGCGAACAAATGAGACTGTTATTACCCCAATTGATTCAGAAATGGGAGCCTATCATTGGAGTGCAAGTCCATCAATGGACTATCCGCGCGATGACCACACGCTGGGGTTCCTGCAATGTTGTTCTCAAAAAGATATGCCTTAATCTCAACTTAATCCAAAAACCCTTGCGGTGTTTAGAGTATGTACTCGTTCATGAAATGGTTCATTTGTTGGAAGCCAGTCACAACAAGCGGTTTTATACCCTGATGACGCAATTTATGCCCGAGTGGAGGGTGTGTAAAGAACAATTAAAGGTCTGTTGATTATCTATTCTCACTTCCCTATACTATTTTAAGGCCCCCTTGCAGATCAGAAACTCATGCGTAACGTCCTTTTATCTTTGCCAGCTTTCTTATTATTGTTGTCTGCTTGCGGTCAACGCGGCCCATTGTATTTGCCTGAACCCAAGCCCGCAACTTCTGCACACACCCAACCATCATGACCCTTCAATTCACCAAAATGCATGGTCTTGGCAATGATTTCATCTTAATTGATGCGACGCTACACCCTATCACACTTGATTCTCAACACATTGCTACATTAAGCCAGCGCAATACTGGAATCGGTTTTGATCAATGCTTAGTGGTTGAAACCAGTACGCATCCTGGCGTAGATTTCTTTTATCGAATCTTTAATGCCGATGGCCAAGAAGTCGGCCAATGCGGCAATGGAGCACGCTGCTTAGCACGTTTTGTGCATCATCGGGGTCTCACCACCAAGAAAGAGTTGCGTATTCAAACATCCACAACATTGCTCAATCTCACATTACATGATGACCAAAGCGTCACTGTGGCATTTGCACCTCCACAATTGGAGCCTAATCAGATTCCTATCGATACCACCTCATCTGCGGTTTGGTATCACCTCACCTGCGGGCAAGAGACGCATCAGTTTCATGCCATCCAGGTGGGTAATCCGCATGCGGTACTGATTGTAGATGATCTGGAGCGTGCAGACGTTACAAACATCGGCCAATGCCTCAGTGCCCACCCCTTTTTTCCGCAACAGGCCAATATTGGGTTTGTTCAAATTCTCAGTAGACAACACATCCAGTTACGCGTGTATGAACGTGGTTGTGGCGAAACGCAAGCATGTGGCTCAGGCGCAGTCGCTGCCGCAGCCATCGGCATGTTGTATCACCAATTAGCTGATGAAGTGCAAGTAAGCCTTCCCGGTGGCGATTTGTACGTCACCTGGCCCCTTCATACTGGCGCGATCTATTTACGAGGTCCAGCAACATTCGTGTACGACGCAGCGCTCTTGGAGGATGACAGATGAGAATCATCATTCTTGGAGCAGGAACTGTGGGGGAAGCTCTGGCACGCAATCTCGTCAAAGAAGACAATGACGTGGTATTGATCGACAACAGCCAAGCCTGCTTGGATGACATCAAACAACGCCTGGATGTACAAACTGTACATGGTAACGCTTCGAATCCCAGTATTTTAATTGAAGCGGGGATTGAACAAGCCGATTTGATCATCGCCGTCACCACGACGGATGAGGCCAATATGATTGGCTGCTTGATTGCCAATAAGTTATTTCAAGTCCCTCGGGCCATTGCACGAATACGCTCAGAAGATTACTATCAATACCCTCAACTTTTTAAAAAAAATGTCATCCCCATTCAATCCTTAATTTGTCCCACTGAACTGGTCATCCATCATATCATCCGTATGATTGAATACCCTGATTTTTCACAAATACTGACTTTTTTCAATGATTCTGTGAGCATTGTTTCTATTGAAACCCAAGAAAATGATTGGATGCAAGGTAAAACAATTGCTGAAATAAAAAAGAAATTAAAAAGTATACAAGTCGCAATTATCGCTATATTTAATCATAAACAATTCGTCGCGGTGGAAGACACCTATATTATGAGCACCAAAGACACTTTATTATTCATGAGCTCGGTAAGACACTTGCGATCTCTATTAAACACGTTGCAACGAAAACGTAATCAAAACCGTCGCATCATGATCGCAGGCGGTGGACGACTTGGCTGTGGACTGGCCAAACAATTGGAAACCAATTATCAGGTAAAACTGATCGAAAAATCAACCAAAAAAATTGAGACCAATGCCAGTCAACTCAATAAAACCATTGTTTTACAGGGTGAAATTGCCGACCGAGAGTTGCTTTTAAGTGAAAACATTCAAGACATGGATATTTTCTGCGCGCTCACCAATGATGATGAAGCCAATATCATGGGAGGTCTACAGGCCAAATATTTGGGCGTTAAATATGCCATGAGTTTGGTCAATCGTGAGAGTTATATCGACTTGATTGAAGACAGTTTGATTGATTACGCCATATCCCCGCAATTCATCACCATAAGCAGCATTTTAAGTAAAATACGACGCGGAAACATGATCAAAGTTCACCGCCTTCAAAACGCAGAGGCAGAAGCCATTGAGCTCATTGTAGAAGGTAACGAACAAACCTCGGCAGTGATAGGCCGACTCATTTCTGATATTGAACTGCCGCCTCATTGTATTATGGCAGGTGTTATCAGAGGAAAACGCTTATATTTTATGTCATCTAAGATTATTTTGGCCCCTAAAGATCATGTGATTTTGCTCTTATTAGATAAAAAATATCTTCATCAACTTGAGTCGTTATTTCAAGTCAATTTGACCTTTATGAGTTAGATCATCATGCAATATAAAACTATTTTACGCCTCATTGGTTTGTTGCTGGTGTTATTCAGTTTCACCATGCTCCCGCCGTTGTTCATCAATGTTATTTTTTCCGAAGCCATCTGGTTACCTTTTATTGTTCCTTTTGTGCTTACATTAAGCATAGGAAGCTTATTGTGGTTTACAAATCGTCATCAGCATAATTTATTAAAAATCAGGGAAGGATTTTTAATTGTGGTGATCCTTTGGTTCGCTACCAGTTTTTTTGCCTCTCTTCCATTTTTGCTATTTAAAGACTTTCCTCATACAATGACGGATGCTATTTTTGAAACCGTGTCCGGATTGACCACTACCGGCGCTGCAGTCTTCACAACTCTCGATGATTTACCCCATACTATTTTATACTATAGACAGCAATTACAATTTATAGGCGGCATGGGAATCATTATTTTAGCCGTCGCTATTTTCCCTATGTTAGGTATGGGGGGAACCCAATTATTTCGCGTCGACACCACCGGTCCGAAAAAAGACAATAAACTCACGCCACGCATTACACAAACAGCAAAAGTTTTATGGATGATTTATAGCCTTGCAACCCTGAGCTGCGCGTGCTGTTATTGGTACTGCGGTATGGATTGGTTTTATGCAATTGGTGAAAGTTTTGCTACCGTTTCTACAGGGGGTTTTTCCATGCATGATGAAAGCTTCTTGTATTACCACAGCCCTGCGATTCAAGTAATCGCTTGCATTTTCATGTTGATTGGCAGTGTGAGTTTCTCGTTACACTTTTTAGCGTTTCAACAACATAATTGGCGGCTCTATTGGCAAGATGAAGAATTACGCTTTTATATCAAATCACTGACACTTATGGTGGCACTCATCGTGGGTACAATGATGTGGCAGCACTATGATCAATCTAATCCAGCTCGCTGGATTGAAACTGTGTTTATGATCATTTCTCTTTCGACCACCACGGGTTTCACTCTGGTTTCATTTGATCATTGGCCAACCTTCATTCCTATTTTAATCATCTTCATGTCTTTGATTGGTGGATGCGCAGGTTCATCTACGGGTGGATTAAAAGTCTTACGTTTGATGTTGGTAGGCAAGCACAGCACACGTGAGTTTGCACGCTTGGTTCACCCACAAGCAACCCTAACTGTAAAAATGGACCAACACACAGTTCCTGAGTCTATCATACAATCTGTTACCGGATACGTTTGCTTATTTTTGGGTTTGTTTGCGCTATTGATTCTAATATTCATGTCTTTTGGTAATAATTTTCTGTCTTCTTTTTCTTCAGTAGCTGCAGGATTGGCAAATTCGGGAACAGGCGTTGGGGCAATTAGCCATGATTTCAGTGGTCTCAATACCTCTAGCAAATGGCTGATCATCCTCAGTATGATCATTGGTCGCTTAGAATTATATCCCTTGTTTATCTTATTTACTCGCCCTTTTTGGCAAAAATAAAAAATATAAAGCCCATCGCCTCCGCAATTAACCCAACGTAGAGTCCTAAAACTACTAATGAGTTAGGCTGACAGCTTGTTCATTTACTTTGGTTTCCTCTTCTTTTCTTTCATGATCTTCATCTTCTTGTGCAGCCAATTGGAAAAAATTAGCATGGGTGAATGAAAAATGAGACTGGAGTGTTGGTTCGACTGTAGACAATCCTGATGCTGCAACTGGAGTATCCATGGGTGAATGGACAGGTTGGTGATTAGCCACAATATTAGAGCTTTGAGAAACATGACTAGTAGCTAACGCTCTTACTGTTTCAGAAGCATAAATCGAGGGCTTTTGCTTACCTCCAGAGTAGATACCAGCACGAGTTTGCCAATCAGCTTTATAACGTATATTTATATGTCGTGGTTTTAATCGAGTTCTTTCGATATAATCTAAAACTCGAATAACATCTTCTAGGTCTGTATAGTCTTTTGTATAAATCATAATCGCGTGCAGCCGACCAGGATTGTTTGTAGTAACTTTAGCATCCCAAAGCTCGCCTTTTGCAATGCCTGATTTTATTTTACCCCACACCTGATTGACCCACCTAGGATTGATGAACAACATCCACTTACCAACTTTGTCATAATTAACGCTACCTTCAGGATATTTATTATTACTGGCATACAACCATTCGACTTTTTCGTATTCAACTTCGGTTGGATTAATCTTACTATCAGAAATTTTATTTGCCTCTAAGTCAACCTCAAAACTAAAAAAAATCTTTTCATTTTCTTCGGTAGTCACTATGTCTGATGCATTAATTTCTTTCATAAATTATTCCCTCTAATAAATTATCTTAATAAGCTATTCAACTAGGGTCTTATATGGACTCAACCGTATTGTTGCATAGGGACATAAGTGGAACACTTTAATCCGTCCTGGAAAAAAGTCGCATGACTTTTGCTTTTTTCAGAATTGCCTGAAACATCAGGTTTCTGACTTAAAACCCATCATGGTATCCGCATAAATAGATACCTCACCTGTTGCAATATCATGATTGCCACCAACAATCCCGCATGCGCCATTTTCAATCATTTCTCTTAAGATAGGGCTACCTTCCATGACTGCTTGTACTGTTTTTCTTACATGAATAGCCGCTACTTTCTCCACAAATTCGTTGTTAATCGAAGTGCGATTTTCAGTAACAGTTTTTTCAGCAGTAACTGCGGGTTGTATTTTACTCAATAAAGTGGTCAAGTTACCCATTTCTATGTGATCGCAAGCACCCTTTACCGCGCCACATTTAGTATGCCCTAGAACCACTATAATTTTTGCGCCCGCTACTTTGCAGCCAAATTCCAGACTTCCCAGAATATCCTGATTAATAATAGTGCCAGCAATTCGAACACTAAACACATCCCCCAAACCTTGATCAAAAATCAATTCAACAGAAGTTCGAGAATCAATGCAACTTAAAATAACAGCAAACGGATGTTGTCCGTCCGATGTTTCATTAGCCTGTTGCAGCAGGTTACGATTTATTTTTAGATTATCTACGAAGCGCTGATTACCTTTTTGCAATAAATCCAATGCGATTGAAGGTGTGATAGCATCTTGCATTGCTTTAGTTAATGTTTTCAATTTTGCTCCTTTAAACCGGTGTTGATAGTCATAGCACTGTTGTGGCTTGTTCTCATCATTTAAGTTCAAGCCCCCTCTATTTTTTGGGGACTCTCGGGCGTATGATTCCAAATCGCCTTTACTTCAGCAACAGCAGTTCTAATGAACTCCTCTGATTGCAGCCCCCCTTCAATATAAATCAATCCTTGAAGCAACCAACTTGCCAGCTCAGACTGAACTAAACTATAGAAAGCACGGTTCCCTTCTTTGCGATACTTGACGACTTTTTTTGCTTTTAGAACGGATAGATGCTGAGATACGGTCGAGTGACTGGTCCCTAATATAGCCTGCAAGCTGTTGACATCTTGTTCACCCGTATAGAGCTCCTCAATAATACGAATGCGATGTGCGTGAGAAATAGCACCTAAAAATTCAGCCATTTTTTCGGAGATGATTATTCTAGCCGGCACTGTTTGTCCTAATATTCAATTATTCATACATTAGAATATACTTATCTGTATTTTGCAATCTTTTTTCACAGGACATGGCGAGGCAAACCAGGGAACGATATTTGAATTCGCTTATGTCTATATCGCAGGTTATTGCCACGCGTTTCATTTTCAGCTGCTTAGTAGCATACTGAGTTATCGCATTTACAGCTTCAGTCATGTAACCTTTTCCTGAGTATTGCGTTCGAATCCAATAACCCGTTTCTAAACAAGGCACTTCCCATATCATGTGATGATAGCCTGTTGCGCCAATGAGAATATTATAGGACTTACGCAAAACCTCGATCTCTTCGTTAAGCTCAACACCATCTCCAAGTTGAGGGGGTGTTAAAAGAAGTCGCGGACTTGTAATAGGCATCGGTAAATCTAATAAACTTGATTTCATTATAAATAACTGTTAGTCCGATTGACTATTGACTTGCATTTCATAAATCAAATTACTTGTGGCGCCTGTAGTGGATAAAATATTTTTATTGATGAGTTCTTTCAGCTCGCGTTGTAGTGTTCTGCACGTCACGTCAGGACAAATAGCTTCAAACTGTTGAATGGTAATGCCCCCATGTTTAGCAATATATTCGATTGCTAATTTTTGCCTATTAGATAAATGATATTGCCTTGCCAAAAGATCTTGTTCTATTGCCTGTTTACCGATTTTTTTCACTTCGTTTAATTGAATTGATAATCCGCAGACAAAGTATTCTACATGTCATAAGATTGTCGCAAGATGTGTCGTGAGAATATCGGTGGGAGCGGAAATCTCTACAAAATTATGAATCAATCGTAACCCCCCAGTGAATGGTTGAAAGAGAATTAGAGCAGTCGCTCTTGAAGGAGTGTTGATGATATTTATAGCTTCCAGCGTTGATGCATCCACATCCATTGTTCTGGGTGGGTCAGAATAATACGTTCTAAAGCCTGATTGTACGCCAGGGTATTGCGATAAATTGACTCTTGCGTACTCGGGTATTCTTGCCAAGGGATAGGCTCATAAAACGCCAGCACATGACGCCCATTGGGTAATCGATATCCCGCAGCAGGAACCACGGGCAAGCCTGTATGACGTGAAAGACTGGCCAAACTGCGATATGTCCCAGCTTTTTTACCAAAAAACTCTACCGCCACACCATCACGATTCACCAAAGAAGCATGTTGATCAAGCACAAATACCACTGCATGATTCTGATCCAAAGCAACTTTGACTTGCTGTAAAGCATCTTGTTTGGGAATGACATTCAAACCGGCTCGATAATAACGACGAAATAGAATTTTCTCAATCGCTTTCCATCCTAAAGTGCGACGGATGAAATGAAAATGGCCCTTGAATTGCTTGAAATTCAATATGCCGCCCAACGGCGCAAATTCCCAGCTGCCGACATGTGCTGTCAATACCAGCACACCCTGCCCCCGTGCAGCAATATCTAATAAACGCTCATGCCCAACCACGTCCACACGAGAACACAGTGCTTTTTCACTCATAAAGCGCAATTGGATCGTTTCTTTGATCGAAGTCAATAAATGCGAATAAAACGCCTGCGCCAAATGCTGTTTGTGTGCTTGAGATAAGCGATCACCGTAAACTTGATCTATATTATTCATCACAATACGTCGCCGGTACGGGATCAATCGATAAAAGTATTTTCCGCCCTTGGATACCGGCAACTGCTCAATGTGCTGGCTTAATTCATCTGCAGGCACGGAACACCATACATGCATTCATGCCACCAAACCCACGGTTGATCACCATCATATGGTCTTTGCTCTGATCCCAGGGCCGCGTCTCACGACTCACATCTAATGCGGAACATTCGGTTGCAACCGCATTTAAATTAGCAATACCTGGAATGCACTGATGCTGCATCGCATAAGTACCCAATACCGTGTCCAAAATACCCGATGCACATAACGTATGTCCCATAGACCATTTGAATGCCGTAACAGGCACCTGAGTTTCAGCAAACACAGCCGACAATGCTTGTGCTTCTGTCACATCAGACAAGTAACTGCCATTGCCATGTGCCACCACCATTCCTAGCGCCTGTGGTGATACCTCATAACGCTGCAAAGTACGTGATATCAAAGCTTTCAGGGGCAATCCACTGGGATCTATAGAAAACAATCCTTGCGCTTCACTGGCTGTGCCACCACCTATCACTTGCGCATAACAGCGAGCAGAACGTTCTTGGACAGCTTCTTCGCTTTCTAAAATCACTGCACTGGCACCTTCGGCCAAAATCGTACCATCATGCGCCGTATCAAAAGGCTTCAAATCTTTGGCGCTGAGAAGACCTAATTTCTCATAATAAAACAACGCTTGCGGATCATTCCCGATATCATATCCCACCACCAAAGCACGTTTGGCTTGACCTGATCGAATGGCCTCGTATCCTTCGATCAGGGCCTGCATACCACTCACTGCATGATTGGTGATGTTGTGGTTTGCACCTTTAAAGCCATAAGTAATACCCAAATAGGCCAACACATTATTCGGCAAAATTCTTAGCAACCACATCGGATGGACTTCGGCAAATAATTGCTCAGCAAATATGCGCATATCCCCTTTGGCTTGAGCCATCAAAGGTAAAAAATCGTATTGTTGGAAATATTTATTGCCTGGAGATCCCACGTAAATCGCGGACTCTTCACCAAAACGGATTTGATCTTGTTCACTCAATTGGTCTCGATAAGCCAGCAATTGACTATCTTCTATTGCTTGCATACCGGCAGAAATTCCAGTGACATCTTGTCGAGAAATCACTTTTAATAATTTGCGATCTGGCAGCATACTGGCTGGATGATAGTCTTGTAGCTCACCCACCCTGCGGTGTGACCAAGTAGAGATATCCCATAGTTTGAGTTCATCTAATCCCTGCTGACCCGCCAATAATGCTTGCCAAGTTGTATCTGCATTCATGCCAGTCGCTGTGACAGCACCCAACCCCGTGATAAACACACGCTGTGAGGATTTCATTCGCAACCTCCAAACTCAGGATGTTTGAACAACAAACAGCTATTCGATCCCCCAAAGCCAAACGAATTGGACAAGACAACACCTAATGAACGTTCACGAGGACCTTCCACAACATAATCCAAGTCACATTCGGGATCAGGATGGGTCAAATTGGCCGTCATAGGAATTTTCTTATGGTGAATCGATAAGACAGAAAACACAGCTTCTAATGCACCCGCAGCCGCAATCAAATGTCCTGTTTGACTCTTGGTAGAACTCACCGGGATATCATAAGCACGATCACCGAAGACTGCTTTAATAGCATTGGTTTCGCTCAAATCATTCATTTTGGTAGAGGTACCATGTGCATTGATGTAATCAACATCATCAGGGGACAATCCTGCATCTTGTAAGGCTTTTTCAATGGCTTGAATCGCGCCCGTACCATCCGGCGGAGAATCCGTGATTCGATATGAGCTTAAGGTATTGCCCTCACCCGCCAATTCGGCGTAAATTCTTGCGCCACGTGCTTTAGCACGCGACCACTCTTCCAAAACCAAAAATGCGGCACCTTCACCAAGCACAAACCCGTGACGTGTGCCATCAAAGGGTCGGCTGGCTGTCGTGGGCGTCTCATTGTCTGTGGCCAGTGCGCCTAATAAACAAAAACTCGATAACCCCAAAGGGTTAATCATCGAATCAAATCCGCCAGCCAACATATAGTCTGCGTCGCCACGCTGAATCACGCGCATGGCCAATCCCAGTGCTTGTCCCCCGGAAGCGCATGCGGTATGAACTGCACTGGCATATCCTTTGAGCCCAAATTGTTGGATCAATAGGGACAACCCTGTATTCGACGTTGCTTTGGCAAAATCGCCTAATTGATGGAAGTCTTGAGATTTTTCAGCCAATTTTGCCCAATCGACTTGTCCAGTCAAAGCACAGGTTTGTTGAAAACGTTCTAATGCATCGAATTCTGCAGTCATCATTCCACTACCCGTCACAATGCCAAACCGTTCATTGATGGTGGAGTCGATGTCAATATGCGCATCGCGTATCGCTTGCAAAGCTGCATCCAAAGCAAACCAAGTAAACCGTGATGCAAAGCGATTATGTTTGGTCAATAATGCAGAATCAGGCGTAAATTGTTTGACTTCTGCGGCAATCTTAGTCGGAAAACCGCTGGCATCAAACAACTCGATGGGCGCAACACCTGATTGACGTGCCATCAAGTTATTCCAGGTAGAAGATACGTCGGCTCCCAAAGGAGAAACTATCCCAATACCGGTGATCGCTACTCGTCGTTCTGTCATGCGTGTACACTCCCCGATGCAACCAAAACAATCTCCAACACGCAAATGCGTTTGCCCGCTACTTCCGATCGAAACTGCAAAATCATTTCGTCGGTATCTTGCTGCTTAACCGTCATCATGCAATGAACCTCATCCCCTGGATAGACAAAATCACTCATTTTTATTCTACGTAAAACATGCACACGATAGATATCTTGCAATCCAGCGTAGTTTAAAAATTCTTTTGCCAAATTCATTTTGCACTCTAATAATACCGTCAGGGGCAATACCGGCTTATGCGGGAAATGGTCAGGAAAATAGGGTGCGGCACGCGTAATAAGTTTGACGGCACCCAGGCGTACACCTGGTTCATTCACCGTATAATAATCAAACCGTAAAGCGAGCGGGGTTTTGACCAACTCGCTAGGTAACACTGCCGGTTGCTTTGCGGGTAAAGGCCACTCTCCCGGGCGATTAATTTCTGCAAATTGTCGACGTACCGTTTGGACATCAATGAATTCTTCCATAGGAAGCATAGGACCCAACGCACCGTCTAAACTAAACACCAGTTCAGAGTTTACGCGCACTTCCCCATGATATTCGACTGCTCGGTCATCTAGGGCATCAATCCAAGACTCTAACTCCAATGTATCGCCCACATAGGCAGGGCGATGCAATTTGGCAGAAGCGACTATGCCAGCAACAGGACGTTGAGTGAATTCATTCTGAGCCATCACCGCCCAAGCAGTCAGTTGCCCCAGTGTCTCGCCAATGATGGCGGGCATAAAACACAGGCGCCCCCTTTCGTCCGGGCAAAGATACGCATCATCTCTTGTGATATGTTTCATGCCTCTTATCGACGACGCAGGCGATGATAACTGTAAAATTCTATCAACGAATAAAAAGCGCATTAGTCTGTCAAAGTGCAGGCAGAAGCTTGCTCAGTTTTCGCAGCCACGATCAATTTGCAAAACGTCTCAACGGTAAACAGCGCAGGAATTTCATTCAGCTTCATATTGGATTTAAAATACTCAGCGGGCACTTCGCAGAGATAGTTTTTTAAGGCATCCATCCCCGCAGTTGTCAATACACCACCTTGCTCAAACTCAGCTTCACTCAAATCGCCACGCGCATTTTTTTCCAATTGACCACGAGGTATTTTGATCGCAAATTCTTTTTCTAACTGAAACACCAAATCCAGGAAGTCAATAGACTCTGCACCCAAATCAGCAATCAAACGACTGGTTAACGACACATCTTCTTCATCTAAAACCAAAACATCTGCAATAATCGTCTTAACTTTAGGGTATACACTGTCTATATTCATGATCAATCCTTAGCACTTTAAAATAATTTGGATGATTCTAACACATCATTCTAAGGCGCTCAATTTTGGATTGTGTCAGTCAGAGCAAAATATCCAATTGTCTGTGGCCACATCTCCTCAGGCTAAAGGGCTAAAGCGCTTGCCATCGCCTCAGGTTGCTCTTGTTGCCGCCCACGTACAGGTTGCTGAGAGTGAAACAGGGAAGCACCCATAGTGAGACCTGGTCTACATATACGATACGCTGCAATAGCGGCTAAAATAGCAAGTCCAACCAAAAGAGCCGGGACCGCCTGAGTCGCAATCAATACTGCAAGCTGAGCTTTATAACAAAACAAGCCATAACCGATAATGCAAGTTCCGGCTGCCAGCACTGTTGTTACCAGTACTTTACGGGAAGCAGATGATCTCCTAGGCTGCGTAGCACCTGTGAATCTTTCTTGCACCAAAAGCGAATATTCTTCTTTGATTGCATTTTCTTCAAGCATAGCGATTAACCCTTCAATTCCCTGCCCATTTTTTGAAGACACCTCATGGTAGAACATATTGTATCTTTGAACAAAGTCATCAATGGTGGCCTTGGAGACCCTTGCGCTTTCGCCAATCCAGTCGCACTGGGTTCCTACCAATATCAAACACGGTTTACGTTTGCAATTTGCAAATTGTTTAATTTCTTCCATATATTTTGACGCAATGTGCTCAAATGAAGACTCATTGTTCACATCAAATACCAAGACAATTTGTTCTGCACCCCTATAATAACTGGAGATAAGTGTACGAAAGCGATCACATCCTGACGGATCCCATAGAGTCAACTTTATGTTTACACCCTTTGAGCGAGTTTTTTTTACTGAAAAATCAACGCCCACAGTCTTCTCATAAAGACTCTTCATAGGCTGTTTTGGGTTTAATATTTTTTGAACTAAACAAGATTTTCCTACTGCTTCATCACCCACAATCGTCACTTTGCAGACACGAATCGGTTCATTTGCATTGTTTGGTAACATAAAGTTCCTTTTGATATGGTGTTTTTTTTTGCATTATAATAAATATATGGATACTTTGGAACAAAAATATCGACAATAGCGCGCGTGCAGCACCGCGAGTTCGAAGTAAGGTCCATGAGACGTGTCAATGAACCCAATGATCGAGTTCATAACGAAACTTAGCGAAGGAGTCAGTCCTGATTTAGCGCTTATGATGAGGCCCGTCCGAATCAATAGACTCATGACTCGTAGCAGCACTTTCATCATCCGAATCACCCTTCGAATGAAATGCATTTATTTCGGAAAATTCTTGTGCTGCAATGTCATATAGAACATGCTTTTCATCCTGACTGAATTTCGTCAATATATCATGGCTCATATCTGGTGTGATTTTAGACAAGGCACCAGGACACTGCGCCTTGACCTTAGAAATGATAAAGTTTGATTTTTCAGTACGCTTTGTCTCTGGCAGTCTATGTGCTTGAACATAGCTTAAAAGCGCAAAGACCAGTTGATTACCCTCTTCAATTCTGGCTGCTTGCTCTTGCATCCTTTCCACCTCCTCTGCACCAAAATGAGAGTGTGGTTCTCCGTCAGAAATTGGTTTTTTAGGAGAGTTTTGCTCAGAACTCCAGTCTTCTTCAATGTCCTCCCAAGAATACTCAGTGACTTCGGATACGTCAGAGCTTTTACTCGACTGTACCTTGTGTCTATTTTTATAACTTACATCTTGAAATTCGGCTACTAACTTAATCAGCGCTTTATGGGCTAGAAAGACATTTTGTAATTGCTCTTTGACATCGATGGAATAATCAGACAATGCCGGTGAAGAAATCGTTTCTTCATCAGGTAATTCTCGATATTTATTAGCAATTTTATCTAGAAAATCAGGGGCAATTTCTAGAACGTCTTTCTTTATTTTTTCATATATCGCATAATTCCCGCCAGTGTGGAGATAATTGGCGAGCAAAAGAATATCTCTATCATCTTTGTTTTCTCTGACAAAGCGCATAAAATGTCCTTTTAATAGACTATATGATATATATTAGTCCATAAATAAAAAACAACAAGTTGATATAAATCGTATCTCGCCCAGCACGTCATCCTGAAAGCGGCGCAACTGCTTGAAGGATTCTGAATGCGGCAACTCCTTAAATTTTTTAAAAAGTCTTGAAAATTATTTGCTTATGATCAAATACAGGCATCCGAGACTACGAAACACCCATAACGGGTTTTGGTGACTAGAGGGGCATGATTTTCAAAGAAATCATCTACTCGACTTTATGAAAAAAGAAGACGGTGCACATTAAGTGGTGTCCCCAATCAATGGCTTTAAATTGAGGACACCACTTAATAAATTTCCTTTATTAAAATGACTCCACATCAAAAGACCTGATTCCTACGCTTAGTTTTAACAAATATGTTAAAGTTATAATGCAAAATGGATTTTAAACAACACTAATACAATAAGGGGTGTAAAATGAAAAAAACATTAGTCACATTGTGTTTAACTATGGGCATTTTGGGCGCTCATAGCGCTATGGCATGCACAAATGGCCAACAAGGCATAGGTTATACGAACGCTTCTCCTGAAACTGCTAGCATAACAATCACTGATACAAATACCTCGCAAAAAATTTATTCAAATGTGACTGTCAATGGAACTAACGCATATTATGAATTTTGCTGGACCAGTACTTCGGATAATTATAAGATCACGCAAACTATTTCAAATAGTTCTTCGTATATTACGTTTACTTCTCAGAGCTTTGTAAACAGCGATTACTTTATTAATGTTACTTCTAATCAACCTAGCCCAGCTTGGACCACTATGTAAACGCTCTTTCTCTTTTTCGCTTAAGTTGGCATTCATCTTAAGCGAAAAACCAAGCGCTTGTCATTTGTAGCTATTCTAAAACTTCACACAACAACTGTCCCTGTGCCAACCGCACTACGATATGTGACCCAACCGTCACGTCTCCTGCGCTTTTCAACAAACGCTGCTGGTAAGTAGCCACAGCATACCCACGCTCCAAGGTAGCCAAAGGGCTAACGGCATGCAAGCGGCCCATCAAAGCATGTAAGCGTTGTACACGTGATTGGTATAATCGTGCCATATGCTGCTGTAGTTGATATTCACGGTGATCCAATGCTTGCCAGTATGCTGCAATCATCTGGCGTGGTGAGGTGAGTTGCGTCCATTGATGTTTTAATACCAGCGTTTGATGAGCCACGATGCGACGCATCGCTCGAATCAAACGGGCTTCAGAGGTGATGATGGCTTGAAGGAGATCTTCTTGAACGGGACTCACCACTTCCGCAGCAGCGGTTGGAGTCGGGGCACGCAAATCGGCCACAAGATCCGCGATGGTCACATCAATTTCATGGCCAATTCCTGTGACTAAGGGAATGAGGCTTTGAGCGATGGTATGCGCTAAAGCTTCATCATTGAAAGACCACAAATCCTCTAAGCTGCCACCCCCCCTGGCCAAAATCAACACATCACAAACCCCGTCCTGGTTGGCTTGGCGAATCGCTGTGGATAATTGTGCAGCAGCGCCTTTCCCTTGTACATCACTCGGATAAATACGGACCAATGCCAAAGGATAGCGCCGCTGCAAAGTTGTCAAAATATCACGAATCGCTGCGCCTGTGGGGGACGTGATAACGCCAATGGTTTGCGGAAAACGGGGTAATGGTTTTTTCCGCGACGCATCAAATAAACCGCTGGCAAATAATTTTTGTTTCAATACTTCAAATTGTTGGTGCAAGTCACCTAGACCTACTTCATTCAACGCTTCAATGATCAGTTGATAATCACCACGTGCTTCATATAAGCTCAAACATCCTCGGGCCAATACTTGATGACCATTGCCCATGGTATGATGCAAACGAGTGTGGCGATTGCGAAAAAATACGCAACGAACCTGAGCCTGGGTGTCTTTTAAAGTGAAGTACCAATGCCCTGAACTTGGTTTTGTCAGATTAGAAATTTCACCTTGTACGGTGATCTCTCCGATACCTTGTTCTAACCAAGATTTGACGTGGCGATTCAGTTCTGCCACTGAATACACGTCCACCTTCGTCTCAACCAACAACGGAATAACCTGCATCAACAAATAACGTATGGCCTCGAATCATATCGGCTTCGGGCAAACACAGCAAATAAACCGCATTAGCCACATCTTCCGTGGACAAAGGTCGATCTGACAAAGCATGTGCCTGGTATTCTGCTAACAAATGTTCTCTGTTGGGAAAATACTTTAACGCATCGGTATCGACGACCCCTGCGGACACTGCATTCACCGTGACCCCCATGGGCGCTAATTCAATACTCAAAGAACGTACCAGCGCTTCTAAGGCAGCTTTGGATGCCCCTATAAAAGCATAATTCGGAATGGCGCGCTGCGCTCCTAAACTAGACAATGCAATTACCCGCCCACCGGATTTCAGCAAGGGCTGAGCCTCAGTCACCAAATGATTGAGTGCCAAAGCATTGGTTTCCATACACCAACGCCAATGCTTGGTTGACATGTTCAAAGCAGGTTTTAATACCCCGCTTGCCGCATTGGATACCAAAATATCCAAACGATCAAAATGCATGGTAAACTGACCAAACATTTCTTTGACAGAAGCATGATCAGCCACATTAGCTTGCATCGCAATGGCTCTGCGACCCAGCGCTTGAATTTGTTTTACCAGTGATTCGGCTTCTTCAGAACTGGAATAATAGACAATCGCGATATCAGCCCCTTCACTGGCTAATTTTAAAGCAACCGCTTTGCCAATGCCCTTTGCTCCCCCAGTGATCAGTGCAACTTTCGACGCTAATATGTGCATTGTTTCATTCTCCTATTCATTGACCCTTGAGATTCGGTGACAATGTTTATACAATTCCCGCTTGTAGATTAATCCTAAGCAGATCCCATGAAGCAATCCTGGCTTGGCAACACGTTTCGCATTGCCGCAATTTTTGCGTTTCGCATGTTAGGATTATTCATGCTCATTCCCGTATTTACGGTGTATGCCAATCATTTGCATGGCGCGACACCCGTGTTATTGGGCATTGCCTTAGGCGCATATGGGTTGACCCAAGGCCTATTACAATTACCCTTTGGCATCTTATCCGATCGATATGGCCGCAAACCCTTAATCGCAATCGGCTTGGTCCTATTTGCTATAGGCAGCCTGCTTGGAGCATGGGCTCATACCATTTCTGCGATGATTCTGGCCCGAACGCTCCAAGGTGCCGGTGCAATTGGATCGGTCTTAATTGCTTTATTGGCCGATATCACTGCTGAAACTTATCGCACCCGAGCCATGGCAATCATAGGCGCGACCATTGGCATATCGTTTAGTTTGGCCCTGGTCTTAAGTCCAACCATCACGGCATTCTCCGGTCTTTCAGGTATTTTTTACTTCACCGCCGGCCTTGCAGTGATCGGTCTTTTGGTCTTATATCGTATGCCAACACCTAGCCGCACTGCGCCAGGTGGCAATGATACAATCAATATTCCTCAATTGAAACAAGTCTTCTTAAATCGTGATTTACTGCGCTTAGATGCCGGTATTTTTTTTCAACATCTCATTTTGATTTCAACCTTTTACGCACTGCCCATTCTTCTAGAAGAGCATATTCATGCACAGCAACTCACGCAATCTTGGCAATTTTATTTGCCTGTGATGCTCATCTCATTCTTGCTCATGGTTCCCATCATGCTGTGGGTAGAAAAAACCCATAAAACCAAAGCATTATTCATAGGGTCTGTAGGAACCATTTTGTTAGCCCAGTTCGGTTTGGCATGGTTCTCTGCTTCTTTTCCCATCCTATGTGGATTGGTGTTCGTGTACTTTGTTGCCTTCAACCTGCTAGAAGCCAATCTGCCCTCGCTGATCTCGAAACAAGTCAATCCCCACGCCAAGGGTTGCGCCATGGGTGTGTATTCCAGCAGTCAATTTTTAGGAATTTTCATAGGAGGATCTTTAGCAGGTGTGGTGTATCAATATACCGGTGCTTACGGTATTTTTATCTTGAATACGTGCATCACGATGTTATGGTTTGCTACAACGCTCTCTTTAAATATTAACGCTCGCCACTGAGCTTACACTCACTGCGACCCAAGGTGAGTTAATCCAGCTTCACCTTGAGTTTAGTTAAGATTTGCTTGAGATCCATTTTAGCCACTGCAACCACTTTATCGGCGCCACCATAGTATAGATATATTTCTTCATTCAGCAGTACCGCACCGCACGGAAAAACCACATTTGGAACAACACCTATCTTTTCATAATCCATTTCTGGCTCTAACAAAAGCACATCTTTGTTCAGCACGCGCATGGGGTTATCCAAGTCAAGCAGAGCAACACCCATTTTGTACAGTACACTACCCTCGTAGGAGATCACCCAATGATAGAACAATAACCAACCATATTTCGTCGAAATAGGGGGTGCTGATATCCCTACTTTGAGCATTTTTCCATATTTCGGTTCAATCAAAAGCAGTTTATTGAGCAACCACCTATCGATGGTAAAAGAGAGATCATCTATCGCATCCACATAAATTTCATTTTTAATACGGTGATAAACAATATATTTGCCATTCACCAAAGCAGGAAGTAAACAGGCATTTTTATCTGCAATATTGGGAGAAGAAATCACTTTTGCCCGTGTCCAATTCCACCATCTATTCATGAAATCACTCACCAGAATTGACGTAAATGCTACTCGAGGGGTTATGCCATCATACGCGGTATAAAACACATAGAACCGATCACCCAATTTGGTGATTCTAGGATCTTCACATCCGGAATTACCCTTTTTTAATTTTTGCTCAAAAATTTCTTTGGGTCGGTAAATAGGCTCGACCAATCGCTCATCGATATGTACGCCATCTTGACTCGTCGCATATCCCCACACAGACGTATCATCATTCGACAGTGCACGATAAAGAATGTGAAATTTTCCACCCTCATACATCACAGCAGGATTAAACGTCGCTTTGGCTTCCCAAGAAAATTCAGGGCGTGGGGCAAGCACAGGATTTTGGTTATAACGTTTAAAGCCATTTTCGATTTGGCTGGGGATAAATAAGGTCTGTTGTTGTTCCAATAATTCTTTTAATAAAACATCCAACTTGCCAAGAGCTAAGCAACCATAAGTATCCGCACCACCATAATAAAGGTAAATATCATCTTTCTCCAAAACCGCACCTGATGGAAAAATCACGTCCGGTACATTTCCCGCTAGCTCATAGGGGGCAGTGGGTACAAGAATTGATTTTTGAGTTCTACCCAAAACTTTGAGGGGATTGTTTAAATCCAATAAAACCACTTCGATACCAAAATGTTTATTGGGCAAAAAATAATTCTCAATATACGAATAAATCATCAACCAACCATGTTCAGTCTTAATCGGCGCAGCACCTACTTCCAAATGATCATCTGCGCTTCTTAATAACGGAATGATGTGATGATCTAACGATGCATACCACTCATTCCAATACTGGACGGACCAAATTTGTTCTACATCATCAAAAAAAGCTATGGCTATTTTTGCAGGCGGAATATCGGTGTGAACAGTTAAAATCGCTGCTATTTTGCCTTGAATTCTTTCTGGGAATAAGACCATTGCTTTGGAGTTAAATGTGGTCACTGGATGTTTGGCTTTGATGGTCTTGAAATCATCCGTTACCGCCACCCCAATTCTGATGCCATTCGCATCAAACGGATAAGAAGACAAAGCGGTATAAAAAACATAATAACTGCCATCAAGTTTTGTCACGCGGGGGTCTTCGCATCCAAAAATTTCCCAAGCATGTTCAGATTTGAACAATTGATTTTTTTTGGCAAAATGAATGCCATCCTCACTCGTTGCATACCCCACAGAAGATACTGAGACATGAACGCCCTCCACATCGACGGGCAGCGACATCGCTCGATACAGAAGATGGGTGGTATTGCCTTCTTTTATCACACAAGGGTTAAATGCCCCGTAGGCTTCCCAGCGTGTTGCTTTGTCCCCTGATAAAATAGGATTTTCTTTAATCCGTTGAAAATCCATTGGTTATTTCCTTTTGAGGGTGATGAGTTGAATAGCTCGATTTTGTTGAATGCTGACCACCAAGGCATTGAGATTGATCGAAGCAGCACATAACACTGTATCAGCTGCGCCGTAATACACAATTAAGGTTTTATCCAGAATCACAGCGCCACCAGCATAGATCACGCCGCTTTTGCACCCTTCATTTTCATAAACTGCTCTTGGTTCTAAAATAGGACAAGGGGATCGCCCCAACACTTTGGTCGGATCCTTCAAATCAAGCAACATCGCCCCAAGTTTATATTTGTTCGGGTCATTTCTATCCATTGCGTGATACAAAATCACCCAACCCGCTTTTGTCTTCAGAGGCGGCGGACCTACCCCTCTCATCCAATTGTCCCATTGAAGATGTTCTTGTGCAGGACAATAATGACTTTTAATCATAAGGTTATGATCCAACGCATCTACATACTCAATTGAAATACTAGGCGTTAAACTATGTAAAATAGCATAACTGCCATTTATTTTTTCAGGGAAAATCACCCAGTTTTTATGCATTTCAAGTGGCGGAGAAATTTGTACAGGTTTTTTCCAATTCCATTGCTGTTTGATAAAGTCCTCTACACCAATCGACGTTAAAGCCATAAAAGGTGGATGGTAAGCGTCAAAAGCGGTATAGGTCATATAGATGGTATCCTCTATATGGGTTAAACGAGGGTCTTCGCAACCAGACCAACTATTTCCCGAACAGTATAAAAAGGAGGTTTGAGTTTTATCAACACCATCCATCCTGGATTCTTGAGAACGATAAATGGGCTGAGAGGAGCGCTCACTAACCTGAACGCCGTCCTCACTCGCCGCATACCCCAAAACAGATTCGCCAGTTGAAGTCACTGCGCGGTAAATAAAATGGACTTTATCCTGCAAATAAATGGCACCGGAATTAAATACGGCAGCCGATTCCCAATCATGCCGAGCATCAGGCGTTAAAATAGGGTTTTTAGCCGCGCGCTTGAGCACCTGGGGGCGTTTCATCTCTTGTAATTTATCTAATGAATTCAGCTTAAACATAACTTGATTTTTTTTAGAAGCGCTATGATAGTTGAACATCAACATGTTGTCTTTTTGTTTGATCCTCAAAGGTCGGATACTTGCACGAGTCTGCCATAAAGGCCTGACTGACTTCCACAGGACAAGCCTGGCATCACTCTTATCTACAAGCACCGCATTCAAAGTAAAAGGAGCTTTGTAATAGAAAAATTGTAATATTTCATCCTCTAACACAAGGACATTCAACAAATAGGCACGCTTTTCTAAAGATTGCGCTTGCGTGCGTATTATTTTTTTGACCAGTATTTTTTGTGGTCCCGTCAAAGTATGTTTATTCACAGAGTCTCAAATTATGCTATCTTTAATTTCTTTACATTACATAGACCATTACAGGATATCTAGGCAGGAAAACCTTAGCCGAAGACATCAGGACTTATGCAAAACTTAACAATGAGACCGAGGTTTTGTGTAAGTCCTGAGGATATTTTGGACGATTTTTCTGGAGAACACATGTCTATAACCATCATACTGATCACGTCGTTATTCGTAGCACTTGGGGTTATCCCAACATTGAAACTCAATAAACGCTGGAATTTCTATCCAAAACTCCTGCTTTTCGTCTTTGTTTTTGGCTTGGCAATCCTATTACCGCTGAGCATAACTTAACTTTTCGCGTATTAGACCACGTGCCTAAACCAAGATAAGATCATGTGTTCTCGAGAATGCATTCTTCATAAACAGGACTTACACAAAACCTCGAGGTCGAGGCAAGTTTTATTTTTAATGAGGGAGTTTAGGTATACTAAATGACCGAATTAAACATAAAACTTAACGAAGAGATCGAGGTTTTGCGTAAGTCCTGATAAATTACAAAGCAGACTTTCTGCTATCGCCAAGGGCCACTTGCAATCACATCAGAGCTTTAAACTTTTCTTTTATTTCTCAACAAGCTGATGTGGCTCGCCCGTTACAGCCTTAAGATTGTATAAGCATTGAGAAAATCCTTTATATTGTTGTGCCTATTAAAGTACCTATTAGCGCAGTCACAAACATCGCTATTGTGCCCCATAAGGTAACGCGAGCAGCACCAATAATGAGTTTAGATCCGCCAACTTGGGCGGCGAACGCCCCCAGCAAAGATAAAAATAACACTGACATAATAAAAACAGCAGGAATGACATAATGTGCTGGTGAAAGAATCGCAATAATCATGGGTAACATTGCGCCGATAGAAAAACTGCAAGCTGAAAATATCGCAGCTTGAAATGGGCGAGCCCTTAATGCATTGGTAATGCCTAGTTCATCACGCATATGGGCGCCTAGTGCATCATGTGTCATGAGTTGATTAGCAACTTGTGTTGCTAATGCTCGATCAAGCCCACGTTTCATATAAATTGTCGTAAGTTCTTCAATTTCAGCTGGCAGATCCTTGCTTAATTCACTTTCTTCACGCTTTTTGTCAGCATTTTCTATGTCTGATTGTGAGCTGACTGAAATATATTCACCCGCCGCCATCGACATAGCGCCTGCTGTTATTGCCGCAACTCCAGCAATTAATATTCCACTATGTGTAGTATGTGCTGCCGCAACACCTATGAGCAAACTTGCTGTTGAAATGATGCCATCGTTCGCTCCAAGAACAGCTGCGCGCAACCAACCGATACGCTCTATACGGTGAAATTCGCCATGGTTAAATAACATATAATTCCCTTGTTGATTTTATTTAAAATTAATGATCTCCCGCGCTATAAATTTGATAATGTTCTGGTAGGACCTGGGGTTAGCAGTGTCCTGTTTTCTATATAGGCGGATCTACTGTGTTGTTTTTTAGGTACTCGACGATGTCTTTGATATCTTCCGCTTGATCCCAGCGCGCCACCAAAATAGCATCGTCGGTGGCAACCACCAAGCAATCCTCCAATCCAGCGGCCACCAAAAGAGCGTGGTTAGAATATAAATAACAATTTTTGGTCGCAAAGGTTACTATATTTTCGTTGATCACATTGCCTTGCGGGTCTTTTTGTCCAATGTCATATAATGCCTTCCAATTGCCCAAATCATGCCAATCTCCTTGAAAAGGAAACACCACTGCTTGCTGTGTCTTTTCAAGCACAGCTTTATCAATAGACATTTTTGGGTAGTCCACTTTCTCCTCATCTTGCATACGCACAAAATCTCGCTCGGTGATCAAATGACCCATTTTTTTTTCTGACGCTTCAAAAATATGAGGTGCATGTGTTTCAAGTTCTTGTAAAAAAGCCGATGCTTGACATAAAAACAGGCCGCTATTCCAATAGTACTCCCCGGAGTTCAAAAAAAACTGAGCATCTTTCATGAGTGGTTTTTCAATGAAAGCATCTACCCTGTATCCTCTCTGCCCCGCATCTAATGGTTTGCCTTTTTTAATATAACCATAGTTTTTTTCTGCCGAGAGCGGACAAACCCCAAAGACCACCAACTTTCCCTGCAGGGCAAGCTCAATGGCTTGCTCCAGCATGGTTGTTAAGTTTGATGGATCAGGCATGTAAAAATCCGAAGGCATCACCAGCAACAAGGGATTGTCAGATTTGGTCAGCATATAACGTGCAGCAACAGCAACCGCTAAAGCAGTATCCGTAGACTGAGACTCGAGCAGAATAGTTGCATTCGATACAATGTCTCTTGTTTGTTGCGCTGTGATAAAGCGATGCGCTTCGTTGACCACCACCAGAGGTGACGCCAAATTGGGTGTTTCTGTAATCAGTTTCAGAACAGTTTGCAATAGGCTTTGTGCTCCCCATACATTCAACAGCTGCTTAGGATGGCATTGGCGTGCAAGCGGCCACAGCCGCACCCCCGTTCCGCCCGACAAAACCACTGGCGTGATAAGATTAGACCTTATGACCATTTGCTTACCCCCTGAAAACACCTACTGCATTACTAAAATAGTTGTGCTCATATAGGTATAACCTCTTACAGTAAAAAAAGGAATCATGAAAAACCATGGCAAGACCACTCAGATATGTCTTATTGACCGCCTTGTTTCTTGGTCTTCTACCTTTAAGCGCCTACGCAGCAGCCTGGCTACAGCCAAAAGGCAAGGGCCTTGTCATTGGTAACCTCCAACAATACGTAGCTTGTAATTACTGGGATCAGCAAAGCCAACTTCAAGACAGCGGTGCTTGTTTTAATCAGTTTTCATTAAGCCCTTATGTGGAATACGGGGTACTCTCTAGATTGACTGCTGTGGTTAGCCCGAATTTCAATAGTTTTAATCAAGGAAATCAAAGTGTTCCTTTTGGATTTGAAAATATTTTCTTAGCAGGTCGCTATCTGCTCTGGGAAAAAGAGTGGTCCGCTTTATCCGTACAATTAGGCTATAACCAACCCATTAGAACATCTACGTTTGGTAACCCCTTGATTCCAACATCGGCCTTTGTGTTGATCAATCGACAATCTTATCTTGATGCAAGATTATTATATGGAACTGGTGGCATTTTTGCTCCAGCCAAAGAAAACACTTGGTATGCAGATTTTGAAACTGCTTTCCAACCCAATTTCACGGGTGCTGCTGATGAATTTCATCTGAAGATGATGTTGGGCTTGAAAACACGGGACGGGCGTTTGATTTTTGAGGTACAAGAGTTCAATGCCTTAAGATTCAACAATCCTAAAAACGATACATTCCCAAATTATAATTTATTCACCATCATGCCGAATGTCATCTACTGGTACAAAGAAAATGTTGCAGCCATCCAACTGGGTGTATACCAAGATTTTTTTGGAACCAATATTGGTAGGGGCACAACACCCTTTGTGTCGCTGTGGTGGAGATTTTAATGCCAAAGATCAATCGAATCCGCACGCATTATCATGCCTTGGCTCAGGAATACGGTTTACCCTTTCGCTCTCTTAAGCCACTCAGGATCCAACCTGATGTATTGCACGTAGATCAGCGCTCAAACTATGTCAGCTTACAAGCTATCCCAATTGCTCAAACAGAACACACACTCACGGTGGCCACCGCTAACCCTACACCCCAAAACATCAAAAAAATAGGTGATTTTTTAGGTGAAACCCGAGATATCCATTACGTTGTGGCGTCCATGCAAGATATTACCACCGTACTGGCTACCCAGTTTGAAGCTGAATACTCTCATACTATCGCACACAGTAGAGATGATATGGATTTGGAGCACAGCGCAAGCTATACCTTTAGTTGGAGAATAAGAATTGTACTGGGTATATTTATTTTCATATTACTATTTTCTGCTCTGGGTAATTTTTTCTACACAGCATTATGGGCCAATGCCTTTTTGGCAGCGGGTACAACCGTGGTTATGTCCTATAAAATGGGACTCATGTTACATACTTGGCGTTATCTAAAACCAGGGCATGACATACGACTGAAGCCCCAAAACCACCTCCCTATGTATACAGTACTGATTCCTCTATTACGGGAAAAAAAAAGCACAATCTCTTTACTTTTAGATGCACTAAATCGCCTGGATTATTCCCCGGATAAATTGGATATCAAGTTATTGTTAGAAAGGGATGATCACCAAACGTTGGCAGCACTCAAGCACTTTGACTTACCTTGGTATTACCACATTTTGATCGTCCCTCCAGGGACACCCCGTTCTAAACCGCGCGCATGTAATTACGGTTTGCAATTTGCACTGGGTCAATATTTAACCATTTATGATGGTGAAGATAGACCCGATGCGGATCAATTAAAAAAGGCATTACAAAAATTCAACTCTGCGAACGATAACGTTGCCTGTCTGCAAGCCGCACTTAATTTTTATAATTATCGTGAAAATATCATCACAAGATTGTTTACCATTGAATATACTTATTGGTTTGATTATCTTATTCCCGCACTCGACTCTTTAAGAGCACCTGTGCCCTTAGGCGGCACGAGCAATCATTTCAAAACGGCTGTGCTGCATAAAGTTGGCGGATGGGATCCCTTTATTGGCACAGAAGATGCAGAAATTGGTGTGCGATTATATCGTCACGGTTATCGCGTCGAGGCGCTCCGTTCAACCACCTATGAAGAGGCTAATACGCATGTTATCAATTGGTTTTTTCAGCGTACCCGTTGGAACAAAGGCTATATGCAAACGTATCTGGTGAATATGCGTGATCCAATCCAGATGATCAAACAAATAGGCCCATGGCGATTTATTAATTTTCAATTTTTTGTCGGCGGCAATGTATTTATCCAACTGGCCAATTTGCCTTTGTGGATTTTTTTAATTTCGACCCTATTTTTCAATAACGAACAAGTGGCCTCCCTGTATCCAACTCCACTGTATTATCTCACTATGTTTAATTTTATTGGCAGTAATCTGATTTTATTGGTCACGCAATTTATTGCAACCTATAACCGCCGCCTATATTGCTTGCTGCCCTTTGTGCCGCTCAAAATCTTCTATTGGATGGCAATGAGTTTGTCTGGTTATTATGCCATCATAGAATTATTAATCAGGCCAGGATATTGGTACAAAACAGAGCATGGCCGCAGTAGTCAAAGCCATAAAACCGATGTCCCCCTCTAACCCTAATCCATAAAAGGAATCCCTCATGTCAAAAGACGAACCTACCTCCATCAAGCAGTGCTTAGTCATTGGTTTGGGTCGCATCGGCTTGCCACAGTCTTTATCGTTGGCTCATCGTGGCATCCAGGTGTACGGATTTGATCACCATCTTGAAACTGTCGAGATGCTACAACGCGGCGACACTCCTTTTGATGAACCGTCCATGAATGACTATTTGCAACAAACAAGCGGAAAAAGCTTTTTCCCCTTCGCTTCTTGGGAGGCACTACATCCGTTTCTACCTGATATGGATGCTATTCTTTTCACAGTCGGTACCAGAGCGCCTACCCAACAAGACGTCATCAAACACACAGCTTTTGATTTACAAGCCTATTATACCCTGCTGGATCTGCTATTCTCACCACCCATTGAGCTCAAAAAAGGCATTAAACTCATCATACGTACCACGTTACCTCTGGGCAGTACTGACCTATTGAGAGAATATCTCGAAACAAAACATGGGTTACAAGAAGGAAACCATTTCTATCTAGCCTTTGTGCCAGAACGCGTGACCGAGGGATTCATGATCGATGAGTTGAAAACAATCCCCAAAATCATTGGCGTGTATTCTGAGGCTGCCTTTAAACCTATCAGTCAATTATTTGCTGATAAAAAAGAGCAGGTACTTAGGGTTAGGAACCCTATTACCGCAGAGTTTTGCAAATTAACTGATAATTCATACCGCAGTACTATGTTTAGTTATGCCAACGAAATAGCCATGCGTGCCAGCGAACTTGATGTCGATGTCAAAGAAGTCATTCACGTGGTGAATGACCATTATGACCGCAATCATATTCCCAACCCGGGGTTTGTTTCCGGATATTGTCTCTGTAAAGATCCCTATATTTTCGAATTGGATTTTCTTAAACAAGCCAAAGAACGTGATTTTCATTCTGTTTGGTACTATGGACGCAAAACAAACGACTATCTGATTGATTTTGTCGTTGCAAAAATATGTGCTCATCTCCACAACACACGTTCGGCTTGCGTTGCAATACTGGGCTTGTCGTTTAAGGAAAATGTAGATGATTTTAGGCTATCCCATGCCTTTAAACTCATGGAAAAGTTAACCGCACAACACATTCAACACTTTAATGTCTATGATCCCTATCTTAACCAAAACAAATACACCACTATACCTCAAGAATTTTTACCATATATCAACAACAGCAGTACCTCACTAGACAAGCATATCCTAGAAAACGTTGATGCGATTATTGTAAGCACCTGTCATCAAGCAGTGCTTGATAACAGTCACTTAGATAAACTGACGCCATTATTATCCAACACGCACAAACCTTGTTATCTATTTGATGGCTGGGGTCATTGGGATGCGGCAGCCCGCATCAAACATATCCAATACGAAAGAATCGGCTTTAATCCGGATAAATAACCTATGAAAAAAAATATTTTAGTCACGGGTGCTGCGGGTTTCATCGGTTCGTTTTTATGTGAAGCGTTGGTTGCTTGCGGATATAACGTCGTGGGGATTGATAATTTTTTCCGCGGAAGTGCCGCCAATCTCAGCACGTTATCCCCGCCTCACTTTATCTTAGAAGAGCTTGATCTGAGCGCGGCCAAACACATACAGCCACTACAAAAAATACTACGGCACCATCGCATTGAGATTGTGTTTCATCTTGCAGCCATTAACGGGACCCAATACTTCTACGATCAGCCTCTTTTTGTGTTCGATCAGAATATCAAAATCACGCAAAACTTACTGGCTGCGATAGAATCAACCGGCGTAAACTACCTGATTTATTCTTCTAGCTCCGAAGTCTATGGCGATCCGTTGATCATCCCAACCGATGAAAAACATCCTATTATGTTGAATATCAGCTCTGATCGCGATTCGTACGCAGCGTCAAAGGCCGCCGCTGATTTTTATGTGCGATTATTCGCACAGCATCATCACATGTCCTGTCTGATTCTTCGTATCTTCAATTTATATGGTGAACGCATGGTAGGCACCAAATATGGGCAGGTCGTGGCTGAGTTCGTGACGCGCATGCTGCATGAAGAACGTTTCACACTGATTGGAGATGGATCACAGACACGCAGTTTTTGCTATGTCAAAGACGCCATTTGGATCATCAAACAATTGATGGAAAAAAATATCACGGGTTTGGTCAATGTGGGTAGCGCCGCAGAAATCAGTATTTTAAAACTGGCTCAACTCCTTCATGCGCTAGAGCATAGGCCCTTCGATCCGGTCTTTTTGCCGCCACGCGCCGGAGACCATCAAAGAAGACAACCCAATATCAGCTATTTACACGCATTGGTGCCAAACATCGTTTTCACCCCTTTAGAGTCTGGGTTAGAAAAAGTGATTGAGTATTATCGAACGCGCCCCGGCGCCTCAAACCACACACTCTTGGGCCCAGATACGTAGCATGGCATTGCCTTTGGGCTGCAAATGATACAAAACGTCGCGCACTTCAATGCCAAAGTTTTTTTGTTGCAGCGCCAGAATAACAGGTCCTAAAAACGATGAAGGCACGCCATCGGCATCCACCAAAGGAAAAATTCGCACCTCTTTTGCAACACGGGCCAATTCTTGGATCGTATGTACATGATAGTCCACCGTTTGTGGCGCCGTAGCTGAGAAAAAATGATGAGAACTTAACGCATAATCAAAGAAAAACGCCGCAAAAGGCAAACAAGGCGCTCGCGCAACAACATAACGTCCTTCCGCATGACCTAGATCATAGTCTTGAAAAAATTTTGCCATGCCTTGGCGTCGATAAGACACTAAGTGATCCAAACTGCCATAACGCTGTAAATCGAACGCTTCTTGTCGCGCTTTGATTTGCGCCAAACGTGTTGCAAAACTCCGTTCAACCGTTTGTTGTAAGCGTGATTGATCAAGATCAAACCAGGCATCATAACTGACCAAATGAGCTGCTTTAAGGCGCATTTCGGCTTGAAATGCACTCCCACCGCTTTGAAACTCTAAAAATCTCATCGCTAATGCTGCATGAGGCAAATCAAACATATCTTGGTACTCATCTAAATGATGACCCCACAACACGGCTCGTTCCATTGACATATGCATCCTTTTATTGTGAATTCTTTTAATCACTCGTCTTCGTGATTAAAACGGTCATCCTGAGCGCAGCAAAGGATCTCCCCACCCCAAAATCTCCCCTCTTCCCTCCAGATAACGTAGTTTGGTCATTTAAAAAATGAAGGCAGTATACATGAATTTCGCAACCACTTGCTTCCAAAAACGCCTCAGGAAGTATAGTATAAATCAGAGCTTGCGAAAAAGGGATATCATGCATTCAACTGACATCGTCATTGTTGCCGCCAAAAGAACACCCATTGGTGCATTTTTGGGTGGTCTGTCGACTTTACCTGCACCAAAACTAGGTAGCATTGCCCATATCGCTGCCCTTGAGGCCGCACAACTGCTTGCAGCAGATATCGATGAGGTGATCTCTGGGTGCGTGCTGCAAGCGGGCATCGGCCAAGCACCTGCGCGTCAAGCTGCTATTTTAGCAGGCATCCCTTACGCTGCTGGTGCTACCACCATCAATAAAATGTGCGGCTCGGGCATGAAGGCGGTGATGATTGCGCATGATCTCATTCAAACTGGCGCTGCAAATATTGTGTTGGCTTCCGGCATGGAAAGTATGAGCTTGGCGCCTTATTTATTAAGCAAAGCACGTACCGGTTATCGTTTAGGACATGGTGAATTGAAAGATCATATGTTTTTGGATGGTTTAGAAGACGCCTATGAACCCGGCAAACTCATGGGCTGTTTTGCCGATGAAACCGCCAAAGACTATCACCTGGATCGTGCCCAACAAGATGCGTTTGCCATAGAATCTATGCAACGCGCCCTTGCCGCACAAGCATCCGGTGCTTTTCAACAAGAAATTGCCCCAGTCACGGTCACAACACGTACGGGAGAAACCCTTGTCACCCAAGATGAAAACCCTGACGAAAAAAAAATAAGCAAAGTCTCTCAGCTCAAACCGGCTTTTCATCCAGAAGGTACCATTACTGCTGCAAGCTCCAGCTCCATTGCCGACGGTGCCGCCAGTTTGATTCTCATGCGTATGGAGGAAGCCATACAACGTGGATTGATACCTTTGGCAAGAATTGTTGCCCAAAGTACGCATGCCCAAGAACCCCATACCTTTGCAACGGCGCCCATTTCAGCGATTAAAAAAGTCATTGAACGCGCTGGCTGGCAACCGCAGCAGGTTGATCTGTATGAAATCAATGAAGCCTTTGCCGCGGTCACCCTTGCCGCCATAAAAGCCTTGGAACTTGATCCGAAAAAGGTCAATATTCATGGTGGTGCATGCGCCTTGGGGCACCCTATTGGGGCATCAGGCGCCAGAATTCTTGTCACGCTGATACATGCTTTACAAGCCCAACACAAATCGCGTGGCGTTGCTGCGTTATGTATTGGTGGTGGCGAAGCCACAGCCATGGCGATTGAGCTACTGGTCTAGGGAATTCATCATGAAGAAAAACACATCTACATCCTACTACTTCTATGCAGCTTATCTTAGTGTCACCGTATGCGCTATTTTATTTACGTCGTATACTCGTGAATTAGCGCAAGCGATTTTAGTGGTGAACACCTATCTGAATGATTTTTTGAGCTGGATTTTCAGCCCATCCTCACTGGGTGTGAGTTTACGCCAAATTGTATCTTTGGCCCTAACGCCTATCCTGATTGTCGCCATTCCAACGCTCATTTATCGACTGCTCAAACACCAAATGCCACCTTATTTGGTGCAAGTCATTTGGGTACTGTGGATCATAACTGCGCTTGCACATTTACTAAGCCAATAAGGGTTGCCGCATGGCCATTTTATCAAATCACATCAATCCCCAATCAAAAGAATTCAAAACCAATGCAGCCGCAATGCAAGTTTTGGTCACCCAATTACAAAAGACCATCGCTGAGATCGCACAGGGCGGCGGAGCGCGTGCGCGCGAACGTCATCAGCAACATGGTAAGCTTTTGCCGCGTGAACGTTTAGAACAGTTACTTGATCCAGGTAGCCCTTTTTTAGAATTATCTCAATTGGCTGCTTATCAAGTTTACGAAGATGATTTACCTGCAGCGGGCATCATTACGGGTCTCGGCATTATTGCGGGTCAAGAATGTTTGATTGCCATCAACGATGCCACCGTCAAAGGGGGAACTTATTATCCCTTAACGGTGAAAAAACATTTGCGTGCACAAGAAATTGCCCAAGATAATCATCTACCCTGTATTTATATTGTCGATTCAGGTGGGGCTTTTTTACCCATGCAAGATCAAGTATTCCCAGACCGCGATCATTTTGGTCGGATTTTTTATAATCAAGCCAATCTATCCGCAAACAATATTCCACAAATTGCTGTTGTCATGGGCTCGTGTACCGCGGGCGGCGCTTATGTGCCTGCCATGGCAGATATCGCCATCATGGTACGAAAACAATCTACAATTTTTCTTGGCGGCCCACCTTTGGTCAAAGCAGCCACTGGTGAAGTCATTAGCGCGGAGGAATTGGGTGGTGCTGATGTTCACTGCCGTCAATCGGGCGTCGCAGACTATTATGCTGACAATGACGCGCACGCTTTGGTATTAGCCCGAGACGCGGTCAAAGCACTCAACCGCACCAAACTCGCTCCGTTGCAACGTATCGCAAGCCGAGAGCCTTTGTACGATCCCAAAGAATTATACGGGATCATCCCCGAGGATCCCCGCAAACCATTTGACTGCCGTGATGTGATCGCACGAATTGTCGACGGATCTGAAGTTGATGAGTTCAAAGCACTCTATGGCACCACCTTGGTCTGTGGATTTGCGCATCTCTATGGCTACCCGATTGGAATTATTGCCAATAATGGCATTTTATTTGGTGAATCCGCCCTAAAAGGCGCTCACTTTATTCAACTCTGCACCCAAAGAGGCATTCCCCTGGTGTTTTTGCAAAACATCACGGGGTTTATGGTGGGCAGCAAATATGAAGCAGCTGGCATCGCCAAACATGGCGCAAAAATGGTCACCGCAGTGGCATCAGCACGAGTTCCCAAATTTACAGTCATCATTGGCGGCAGTTTTGGTGCGGGTAATTACGCCATGTGTGGACGTGCATATGCGCCTAGATTTTTATGGTCATGGCCCAATGCACGCATTTCCGTCATGGGAGGCGAACAAGCTGCCTCTGTGTTGGCCGACATTCATCGAGAAAAATATCTCAAACGCAACACACCTTGGTCTACTGAGGAAGAGGATGCGTTTAAAGCACAACTTCGTCATCAATATGAAACCCAAGGCAATGCCTATTACGCCAGTGCACGGTTATGGGATGATGGCGTTATTGCACCAGAAGATACTCGAAAAATCCTAGGCTTGAGCATATCAGCTAGTCTCAACGCGCCCATTGAGACCACACAATTTGGCATTTTTAGGATGTGACATGAGCAAATTACTCACTGAACTCAAAGACCATGTGTTGACTCTGACCTTGAACCATCCTGAAAAACATAATGCGTTTGATGATGAGATACTCAGTTTATTAGATAGCGCATTGGATCAAGCGCAACAGAATGCAGACGCTCACGTGATTGTGCTCCAAGCCCGGGGACGTCATTTTTCCGCTGGTGCTGATTTGGCGTGGATGAAACGTATGGTGCATTTGAGTGAAGCGGACAATCGCGCCGATGCATTACGTTTTGCTCAAATTATACATAAACTCTATAGAAGCCCCAAACCCACTATAGCCTTGGTGCAAGGCGCAACCTATGGCGGCGGTATTGGATTGATTGCTGCGTGCGACATTGCCTTTGCCACAGAAACAGCCCAATTTTGTTTTTCTGAGGTCTCGTTGGGATTGGTCCCTGCGGTCATCAGTCCTTATGTCATTCAAGCCATTGGCGCACGGGCCGCAACTGCTTTGTTTTTAAGCGCAGAAGTATTTCACGCGCCCAAAGCGCATGCTTTACAGTTGATTCATACCCTGGTCAAAGAGGAAGACTTACACAGATTAGGATTAGAACACGCCAAGCGCATAGCACAGTTTCCAAAACAAGCCCTGCAAAGAGCCAAATCTTTGGTAAGAACCGTGCAAGGTCAAGAGATCAATGACACTTTGCTTGCGCATACGGCCGAGCTGATCGCACACATGCGCGTATCCACCGAAGCACAAGATGCATTACACTTGTTTTTAAATCACTCTTCAGGATCAGGATGACTATGTTTCGCAAACTACTAATTGCTAATCGTGGGGAAATTGCCTGTCGAATCATTCGCACAGCGCGCAAGATGGGTATCAACACAGTCGCAGTGTATTCAGAGGCAGACAGAAATAGTTTACATGTCCAACAAGCAGATCAAGCTTTTTATTTGGGCCCTGCGCCCGCCACAGAAAGCTACCTCAATATTGCAGCCCTCATGAAGATCGCCAAAGACTGTGGCGCTGAGGCAATCCATCCTGGATATGGTTTTTTATCTGAAAATCAAGAATTTGCACAAGCATGTGCAGCCGCGAATATCACCTTTATTGGACCTTCGGTCGAAGCTTTAAACATCATGGGCTCAAAACTATTGGCCAAGCAGCATTTGGCCAATAGTCCAGTCCCCTTGATTCCAGGCTACCATGGTGAAGATCAATCCGACCAGCGTCTGCTGAATGAAGCCAAAGCCATGGGATTCCCCGTTCTCATCAAAGCCGCAAACGGAGGCGGCGGCAAAGGAATGCGGACGGTGACTCAAACAGAGGGGTTTTTAGAAGCCTTGGCTGCAGCCCGGCGTGAATCATTGTCCAGTTTTGCCGATGATACGATGATTTTAGAGAAACTGGTGCAAAATCCTCGCCACATTGAAATCCAAATCATGGCGGATAATTTTGATCAGGTGGTTCATTTGTTTGAACGCGATTGCTCGATTCAGCGTCGTCATCAAAAAGTGCTCGAAGAAGCTCCTGCCAATCATCTGCAGCCCGAGTTGCGACAAAAATTGGCAGATGCAGCTATTGCGGTCGCCAAAGCCATCCGCTATCGAGGTGCGGGCACAGTTGAGTGTTTGGTCGATGATACGAATCAATTTTATTTCATGGAAATGAATACGCGTTTACAAGTAGAGCACCCCGTGACAGAAATGATCACAGGTTTGGATTTGGTCGAATGGCAAATCAAAATTGCCGCCAATCATCCTCTACCCTGCTCACAATCTGATATTCACGCGCATGGCCATGCTCTAGAATGTAGGCTGTACGCAGAAGATCCCTCACACGACTTTATGCCCTCCACAGGCCATATACGATTTTTACGCCAGCCACACACCGAGCATTTACGTATCGATACCGGCGTCAACGCGCATGCTGCGATTTCTATGTATTATGATCCGATGATTGCAAAGCTCATCACCTGGGGCGAAACCAGGGCAGAAGCCATTCAACGCATGGCGACAGCATTACAACAGTATCATTTAGGCGGGGTCAAAACCAACCGCGCTTTTCTTTTGGCTATTCTGCAGCATCCTTTATTTTTGGCCAATACCTTTACCACGCAGTTTCTAGGTCAAACAACGCTAGAAATCCCTGCTGTAGACAGTGCTCAAGCAGTTTTTTTGGCAGCTGCCCTGGATTATACCGCGCTCACACATCAAGCTGATCCGTTATATCAAGCAACGTTTGGCTGGCAAATGCATTTGAACAGCCAGTGGATCTGGCATTATCGCTGCGGTGATCAGTCCTTTGCGATCCAGGTAAAGCCCCGCACCCACACTCAACTCAGTTTGACCCGCCTGGACACCCAAACCCTACGTCCCACCACTTGTTCAACCCCAGACACCCTAGACCTTTCCCTCAGCTGCTCAGACGATACGCTGCGCTATGATGATGGGCATACCATCCGTTGCGTTTATTACGAACGAGCCGCATCTGTCTTAACGCTCTATACCCCTGAAGGCCCTGTTGAGTTTCAACGCGTCCAACAGGAGAAAAACAGTGATCAAACCACTCATCAAGCACAATTAACCGCCCCGATGCCAGGCACGGTAGTGGCTATTTTGAAACAAATTGGCGACCAAGTTGTACCGGGTGATGGGCTGATAGTCCTAGAAGCGATGAAGATGGAGCACACAATTCGCGCGCCCAATGCCGGTACCGTCCAAGATATTTTTTATCCCGTGGGCGCACAAGTCTCCGAAGGCACTACCTTAGCGGCATTGGAGCCCTTATGACGCAACCTGAGGTGACCATTTTAGAAGTGGGCCCCAGGGATGGGCTACAAAATGAAGCCCTATTTGTGCAAACCAAATATAAAATGGAATTCATTCGTTTGCTTACTGAAACCGGGTTACAACATATTGAAGTCACCAGTTTTGTGTCACCCAAAGCCATCATGCAACTGGCGGACCATGAAGCTTTATTTCACGCCATACATAAACCCGATCACATCCATTTTTCAGCCTTAATTCCCAATGAACAAGGCATGCAACAGGCGCTCCAAGCAGGCGTCAAAGAAATTGCCATTTTCACCGCAGCCAGCGAATCCTTCAACCAACGCAATATCAATTGTTCTATCAACGAGAGCATCGCCCGTTTTGAACCGGTGATGCAAATGGCCAAAGCACATCATATATGGGTGCGCGCTTATATTTCTTGTGCACTGGGGTGTCCGTATGAGGGCGATATTTTACCCTCGCAGGTCACTGCTGTGGCAAAAAAACTACTTCAGCTTGGCGTGAATGAAATTGATTTGGGCGATACCATTGGCGTCGGTACCCCAAAGCAAACCAAACAATTGATTGAGACCATCAGCCGGGATGTCCCCCTTACTCAGTTGGCCATGCATTTTCATGATACCTATGGGCAGGCAATTGCTAATATCCACGAGGCTTTGAATTGCGGTATTCGCCGCTTTGATAGCGCCGTCGCAGGATTAGGCGGCTGCCCGTACGCGCGTGGCGCCAGCGGCAATGTGGCCACCGAAGACGTGCTGTATTTGATGCATGGATTGGGCTTACACACTGGAATTGATATTTTTAAGATCGTGTCAGCTGGGGATATGATTTGTAAAATTCTAGGCCGCAGAAATCAATCTAAAGTTGCCAATGCTTTGTTGGCCAATCAAACATAATATATGTCCAAATAAAAAACACATTGTCTTGATAAAATTAATCACTTGTATTAAAATTGCTTTTTTTATACGAGAGTAGCCATGTCACCCTTATCTTTTGAGCACACGTATAAAGCCACATGGAAAAGCGGCGACAGGGAATACACGATAACAAAACCTTTTCGGTTTCAAGTATTTTTAGGAGAAAAACCCAGGGTCGATTTTAACAGCCTAGCGACGAACGAACTTACTTTTTCTGCACGTGACCTAGACAAAATTAGTGATACATTTCAAAAACAAAGAATTGATTTCGCAAAAAAACTCATTAACATGAAACCATTTATTGGACCTAGGGCACTCTTCTCTAGCGATCGATATATTGAAAGAGACCTCTTCTTGTTACTTGGACTTTCAGCAGATCCTGAATTAACACAAGCCCTAGATGCTCTAAGAAAAACACATCCCTATCAAGCAAAGAATGAAGAACATTTTGAAGAACTATTCACACAGCATTCTCAAAGCATCATCAACTTTACACAAAACATAGCTCTAAGACCTGCTTTTCAAAGCATGATGGATAGGCTTTATTTGAGCATTGCGCTGGACTATAAAATAAGACAATCACATTGGCTCTTTAAAAAAGAAACGTATGCTTATCTCAGCACTATAGTGTTAAAAATACCTGTGGCATTCGTACAGCTTGCTGTTTGGTTTGTGACTTTTGCAGGATTGATGCTGTTTTATGTCACCCCTATGATCCTCTCCGGAGCTCTTCTGACAACATTGCCAGTAGTGGCACCATGGATATCCCTATTAGCATTTACACTTGCGATAATTACATCTTTGATTGGCTCACTCGCGCTTGTACATACGACACACAAATATATGGAATTTATTTTTAAGGCAGTCGACCGTCCTTTTCTATGCGCATCCTATTGGATTGATTATGCTGTTGGAGCTCTTTTTGGTGTTCAGTTTTTTGCGTTTGAGCTTTCAGAGTTACTTGCGAAAATGAATCACCCTATAGAATCCTACAGTATCGCCATAGCTCAACCAGCACCTGAGTCGGATACATCTCCAGCGTCGGCGACCATTGCAAGCTTCTTCCAGCCCGGAGAAGAAGAAGTCGTCATAGCGTCCTATGAAACACCCACGCCTGGGGTATTCGTCGATGTAAGGGATGAGTATAGTGACGATGAGTGTGCTAGTGTGCTGTCCATAGATTAGGCATATATCACTGTAAATGTAACTCCCCACGTCAATTTGATACAACCCAGCCAATCGGTACGCTTCGTATCGTAAATTTGATTGCCCATGTGTTGGCCCACTTCTGAATACCTTCAAAACAAGCTCATTTATCAAAAAAATATTTTTTCACTCCAACTGCCCAAGGATAAACCTGAACGTTATCAATATTTTTTATATATTGCTCTCTACTTAAGCAAATAGCTTCGCAATCCCCAAAATCATGTGCGAGTGTTTTTAATGTTGATAAATGACGAGCCTCCACTATGGTAGCGCTTTTTATTTCGATAAATAGCGTTTTCTGACCAGGACGCTCAACGACCAAATCAATTTCTGCATCGTCTTTGGTAGCCAAATAAGAAAAGCGGTAATTACGATGTCGATAACTTGCTAATTGTATACATTGATTAAGAATAAAATGCTCAAAAGCCTCACCAAAGGCTGACGTACTTTCCATCAATGATATTTCAGTTAACCCCATAAGTGCTCTTACCACGCCTGTATCAAAAAAATAAAATTTTGGTTTTTTGCTGAGTCTTTTACGAAATGAATGTTGAAATGGGTATAAATAATATCCAATTAAGGTGTCTTCCAAAATCGAAAAATAATCTCGCACAGTATAGTCAGAAACCCCTACATCTTGCGCAATGTTTGAAAAATTTATCTTTTTCCCATTGCATTGTGCTGCTACCTCTAAAAAATATCGAAATGGCGCTAAGTCGCGAACATATTTTTCTGCCCAAACTTCTTCTTTCAAATACAAATTGACATAAGTTTCTAAAAAAAGCTGTTTTTCAAGCTCATCCGTCCATTCAAATTGCTTTGGCAACATGCCATATTGTACAGCATGAGAAAGATTAAATCGCGCTCCAACCTCTAGGTAAGTGAATGGATAAAGATGGTAAAGAAGTGCTCTACCTGCCAGTAAATTGGCGCCACCATGTCTTAGTTTTTTAGCGCTCGAGCCGGTGAGAATAAATATTTTATCGGTCGTCTCTATCAGGTCATGGACAATATCCAACAGTTTGGGCAGTTTCTGAATTTCATCAATAATCACGTAAGATTGTGTATCGGGCATCGCCCTGACAATCTCGCCCAATGCATCTGGGTTCCGTGCAAAATGATTTTCGTTTTTAGCCTCAAGTAAATTAATCATGAGCGCATCTTGAAGCCAGGGCAAAGATTTCAGCAACGTTGTCTTTCCCACTCCGCGTGCACCAAATAAAAAGGCGCTTTGTTTTTCACTGAGTTGTATCAATCGTTCAAACATATATACGCCATTTTTAGTGTGTTTTTTATAAAATGTACGCCATTTTCAAAAAAAATCAATAAAATATCACAACATTTGTTGCAGTAGGCGACCGAATGAACGCAATAAGATCAACAAAGAGATCGACGTTTTCGCCGCTCTGGCTTGACAAGAATGAGCTGCAAGCTTAGCATTGCTGCGATTGGATTTTTTAGGATTCTACCATGCCAATTCACCATTCAAGAACCCTGGTGAGTGACGACTTTGAAGCAGTGAATCGCTTGATCGTCGATAAAATTAAAGCACAAACTGGTTTAATTGATGATTTGGCAAATCATATTATTCAGAGTGGTGGCAAACGACTGCGTCCATTATTGGTGCTATTGTCTAGCCAAGCATGTTGTTACCAGGGCAAGAACCACATCCAACTGGCTGCCATGATCGAGTTATTCCATACGGCTACCTTACTGCATGATGATGTGGTGGACGAATCCACTTTACGTCGAGGTCAGCAAACTGCGCATGGCATTTGGGGCTCTAAAGCCAGTATTTTGGTAGGTGATTATTTATTCACACTCTATATGCAATTGTTAATTGCTTTAGAAGATTTTTCTATTATGCGACTGTTGTCTGAAATTTCTCACCAAACTGCGTGTGGTGAAATTCGACAGTTACACAATCGACACAAAGACACCCTATCAATGGACGATTATTTTACAGTCATTCGAGACAAAACCTCATTGCTTTTTGCTGCATCTACTGCAAGCGGAGCTATGCTCGCCAAAACTGACGAAGCCACCATCCAAGGTTTGTATGCTTATGGATTGCACTTAGGCAATGCCTTTCAGCTGATTGATGATGCGCTGGATTATTGTTCTGATGTCCAAACCTTGGGTAAAAATATCGGTGACGACTTAGCGGATGGCAAAGCAACGTTGCCGTTGTTGTATGCTTTACAACACGGCACAGCTTTACAACAACAAAAAATAAGAACGAGTTTGAACAAAGGAACATTAGAATTTTTGCCTGATATCATGAGAGCAATTACCGACACAGAGGCTATTGCGTATACCAAAGACATTGCAAAACAAGAAGTCGACAAAGCGGTGAGTTCTTTAGACATTCTCCCAGATTCTGTTTATAAAACAGCTTTGGCAAATATCGCTCGCTATGCTTTAGAGCGTGATCATTAACGCCCTTTAGACACAATCATAAAGTAACCGTCGATCTCACCAGAACCGTTCAGAGTGAGCAGATGATAAGGAATGCATCCGTCTCGAAAGCTGCTCCTCAGAGCGAACAAGTAGCGACCATTAAACATTAAATAAAAAGTGCATCACATCGCCATCACACACAACATATGCTTTGCCTTCTAATCGCAATTTACCCGCTTCTTTGGCGCCCTGCTCCCCACCATGCGCCACAAAAGCATCAAAGGCCACGACTTCAGCTCGAATAAATCCTTTTTCAAAATCAGTATGAATCACACCTGCTGCTTGTGGCGCCGTGGCCCCTTTTTGAATGGTCCAGGCACGTACTTCTTTGACCCCGGCGGTGAAATAGGTTTGTAGACCTAATAGTTCATAACCGGCACGAATCACGCGATGTAACCCTGGTTCAGATAGCCCCAAGTCAGCCATAAACTCAGCACGATCTGCTTCATCTAATTCAACCAACTCTGCTTCCGTGGCTGCACATAGCGGCACAACCTTGGCATTTTCTTGCGCTGCCAATGCCATGACTTTGTCCAACAAGGGGTTCTGTTCATACCCATCATCAGACACGTTCGCAATATATAATACAGGCTTTGCAGTCAATAAAAACAAGCGCTGAATCACAACAAGTTCTTCAGGACTCAATGCCATGGTACGTACTGGTAATCCTTGATCGAGTTGCTGCTTGATTTTTTGAAGGGTCTGCAACTCAAACTGCGCGTCTTTATTGCCACTTTTACCTAATTTATTGGCTTTCATCACCGCTTTATCTACCGTGTCCATATCGGCCAACGCCAATTCAGTATTGATGACTTCAATATCATGTATAGGATCAACACGACCCGCCACATGAATCACATCGTGATGCTCGAAACATCGAACCACATGGGCAATGGCATCTGTTTCTCTAATATTCGCCAAAAACTGATTACCTAAGCCTTCTCCACTCGCAGCACCTTTTACCAAGCCTGCAATATCCACAAACTGCATCACAGCAGGTAGAACTCGCTCAGGGTGTACAATATCCTGTAACGCTTTTAAGCGTGGATCAGGTACAGACACCACACCCACATTAGGTTCAATCGTACAAAAAGGGTAATTCGCAGCTTCAATTCCTGCTTGCGTTAATGCATTGAATAGCGTCGATTTACCCACATTAGGCAAACCAACTATGCCACATTGAAATCCCATATCATTCCCCTGCTGTATGCAATTTGGTCATTGCAAGTGTTAAATTGCCGTTTAAAATAGTCGATATCTCGTTGGTAGCTCGTGATATTGCAGTCAATATTTTTTCTTTATCCGCTTGTGACGGTTTTGATAACACATAATCTGTCACCAAATCCCGGTGTCCAGGATGTCCAATACCAATCCGTAATCGATGAAAATCACGTGTATTCAGGTGCTGGATGATATCTCGTAGCCCATTGTGCCCACCATGGCCCCCTCCAGTTTTTAAACGAACATCACCTGCGGGCAAATCCAATTCATCGTGTACCACTAGAATTTCATGGGGCAAAATATCATAAAACTGACACACACTACGCACGCCTGCGCCACTCAGATTCATGAATGACAAAGGCATAAACAACATACTGTGTAGGTCGCCCAGATCGATTCTTACCCAATCTCCGCCCAATTTCTTATCCGATTTGAAGTGCACTTGCTGGTTGTGCGCCAAAGTCTCCACAAACCAAGCGCCGGCATTGTGCCGCGTTTGTGCGTAGGAAGGACCAGGATTGCGTAAGCCAACGATTATTTTAATGGACATGGTTTATTCGTAAGAGTGAATGTATTCCCGTTTAAACGGGAATACATAATGATTTCTAAGGTACAATTCGCCGAATGATTATTCAGCTTGTTCTTCTTCAGAGGCTGAACTTGCACCAGATGCATCTTCTGCATCAGCGCTTTCTTCTTTGCTTTCTTCTTCAGCTTCCAGAGCTTCTTCAACCAAAGCGGCTCTGCTGATGTGAACACCCACAACAGGATGATCATGATCGTCAGTAGGCGCAATTGCCAACTCTACCTTAGTAGGTAGTTTCAGATCCGATAAATGAATCACTTGATCTAATTCTAAGTGAGCCAAATCAACTTCGATGAACTCAGGTAAGTGCTGAGCCTGACAACGAACTTCAACCTGAGACATGATATGATTTACCACACCGCCATCTCGATGACCAGGAGAGGCTTCATCATTGATGAAATGCAAAGGAACCATTTTCACCAACACATCTTTGGCAGATACGCGCTGAAAGTCCATATGTAAAATCACAGGTTTGTAGGGATGGCGTTGTAAATCTTTCAAAATAACTTGTTGATCTTTACCATCTACTTTCAAATGAAACACACTAGAGTAAATCGCTTCATTTTCTAAAGCTTTGTTCACTTTACTTTGAGCCAAAGACAATAGTTGTGGTTTTTTATCACTACCGTATACAATAGCAGGCACTAATTGTTCAAGACGACGTAGGCGGCGGCTCGCACCTTTCCCCTGTATCTCTCTTGTTTGCGCTTCAAGCGTAATCGTTGATGACATCATGGACTCCAAAAAAATAAAAACGCGCTGAATCTTGCGACCAGACCAGCAAACTTAGCGCGTCAGTATACAATAAATAAAATACAACTTGAAGTAAGAATTGAAATTTAATAGAATATGGCACTTTGCTATGCCAATTTGGCGACTTGGAGATATAAGTTATGTATGCGGTAATCAAAACCGGCGGTAAACAATACCGCGTCAAAGAAGGTGATGTTCTTAAAATCGAACAACTTCCTTTTGATCTTGGACACGTCATCGATTTCACTGAGGTCTTAATGATGACCAAAGGCGATCAAACAACTTTTGGTACCCCCTTTATTGACAAAGCCTCGGTCAAAGCCGAAGTCATAGCACAAGGTCGTCATAAAAAAATCAAAATCATCAAATTCCGTCGACGCAAACACCATATGAAACACATGGGACATCGACAAAATTTTACTGAAATCAAAATCACCGCAATCGGTAAATAAGAGGATAATACGAAATGGCAACGAAAAAAGCGGGTGGTAGTACCCGAAATGGTCGCGACTCGAAACCTAAGTACCTAGGCGTCAAACGCTCTGATGGGCAATTGGTTCAAGCAGGTGAAATTCTAGTTAGACAGCGTGGCACACGCTTTCACGCAGGCAATGGCGTTGGTTTAGGCCGTGATCACACGTTGTATGCATTGGTCACTGGCTTAGTGAAGTTTGTCACCAAAGGCTCGTTGAATCGCAAATTTGTCGCAGTTGTCCCGGCTACTGTTACTGAATGAAATTTGTTGATGAAGCCGTCATCAAAATCGAAGCAGGCAATGGCGGCCACGGCTGCCTAAGCTTTAGACGCGAAAAATTCATCCCCCGTGGCGGACCTGACGGTGGCGACGGTGGTGATGGCGGTTCAGTGTATCTTGTAGGCAATACTGACTTAAATACCTTGATTGATTTTCGTTATCAACGTCACTTCAAAGCAGACAATGGCCAATCCGGTATGGGATCCAACTGTACTGGGAAAAAAGGTGATGATCTGTATATTCAAGTTCCTATTGGCACCCTAGCTTTCGATATTGATACTGGCGAACAATTGGCTGATATTCGAGAACCCAATGTACCTGTTTTGGTCGCCCAAGGTGGTTTCCATGGACTGGGTAACACACGTTATAAAAGTAGCATCAATCGTACTCCGCGCCAAACCTCTCAAGGTAGCTTAGGCGAAGCTCGACATGTACGCATGGAACTACGAGTTTTAGCGGACGTGGGATTGCTGGGCTTGCCCAATGCCGGCAAATCCACCTTGATCAGGGCCGTCAGTGCCGCAAAACCCAAAGTTGCAGACTATCCTTTCACCACTTTACATCCCAATTTAGGTGTAGTCCGTGTTGGTTCGCATAAAAGTTTCGTCATGGCAGATATCCCAGGTTTGATCGAAGGCGCATCGACTGGTGCTGGCCTTGGTCATCGTTTTTTGAAACATTTGAACAGAACTTGTGTTTTATTGCACATTGTCGATGTAGCTCCCCTGGATGATTCAGATCCTGTTGCATCAGCGCAGATTATCATTCAAGAATTGGCAGCTTATAACATCGAGTTATTAAACAAACCTCGATGGTTGGTTCTCAATAAAATCGATATGGTTCCGGAGTCTGAACGAGAAACCTTGATCCAACATATTACATCTCAATTAAATTGGACTGACCGCGTATTCACTATCTCCGCAATCAGCGCGCAAGGCACTCAAACTTTGTGTTATGCATTGATGGAATTAATTGATGAGCTCAAGCAACAACCTCCAGCGTAGGTTAGGCCTTTTGGCCCAACTGCTTGCTCATAAGACGCAAAATGAAAGTAACTACTCAGGTACCCCCATCGCCTACGCCCCTCGACTTGTTCGAGGGGTCCAGGAGTTAAGGCACGAATTTAATTAGCTCGGTCGAATGATAAATAAGACGAGGCATTTGATTAGAAAAAACGCTTTGAATGACTTCAAAAATATGTCGTTGTTGCTTTCGCATGGTTGATATAAATCCACGTATTCGTCCAAATTCCCTAGCACCGTGGATAGACCGAAATCCACCCGATATTTTTTGTTTGCATTTCATCATACGTAAATCTTGTTCTGCTTGAATCCATCATTCGATGGGGGTTTAAAGCTATTCTTGCTATTTTTATTTAATCTGTTCTCAAGTTCTTTTATACGTGTTTCAAGGCGTGCTATTTGAGCAGCTTGAGCCGCAATAATCTCGAGTAAAGACTCAATGGTCGGTGTTGATAGTGTCATCCCAGTATTTGATCATATTTGTATGATTTTTCAAGTGCTTTCGAAAATTAAATCAGTAGCTCGTTCCGTGCCTTAACGCCTGGACCCCTCGAACAAGTCGAGGGGCGTAGGCGATGGGGGTTCCTGAGTAGTTACAAATGAAATTCTATCTTAAAACCCACCCAGTACCGTTTTAAACTCTTCCGCAGTAAGATTGATTAGAGGATGCGAAGCGAAGTTTACAATAGGGTCAATGAGGGTTCGAAAGTGTTCTCTCAAAAATGCAAATAAACACAGTGCTGTCTGGTGCGGGTGAGTAATAGTTATATTGTTGAGCATGAGTTGGGCCTAAAGGCCCAACCAACTTCCCGCGGACAAACCACAGGAAGCTGGGATCTGGATCTCAATGTATCCTAGTGCTTTTGTGAGGGTGATTACTCAGCTGCAGGTGCAGCTGCGTCATCGTTGTTGCTAGCAGACGAATCATCACTGCCAGTCACTTCATCAGAAGAGCCAGATGTATCAGAAGCAGCAGGTGTTGCTTCTTGTTTTTGAGCGTCGTTATTTTCAACAGCTACTTCAGAAGTAGTCGTTTCAGGTTTTGGAGGCGTAGATTCACCACATGCACCTAAAGCCAAAGTCATTACACCAGCCAATGCTAACATTACTAAACGATTCATACCGATCTCCGTTGTTGTTTTTATATTCGATTACTGCGTTATTTGGAAAAATAATCAGTAGTATTTCCGCTAAGCATTAGGTTAATGCAATAGCAACCATAAGTCTAGCAAAAATTTTATCAAAAAATGCAACAATATGCTATCTTTGCTCACTAGAACGTGAGATTTCGTTGTAATATGTTACGCTACCTTGAGCTTATTGTAATTTTCTAATCATTCATCTACAATCACAGCCCAATAACCTTTCATATGGTGCAAAACTTTGTCGCAAATATCTGATGATCTCACACCTATGATTCGTATTCGTGGTGCCAGAACCCATAACTTGAAATCCATTCATGTGGATATCCCCCGCTCAAAACTTACGGTGATCACAGGATTGTCAGGTTCTGGCAAATCTTCCTTAGCCTTTGACACGTTATATGCAGAAGGACAAAGGAGATACGTGGAATCTTTGTCTGCCTACGCACGTCAGTTTCTATCTATGATGGATAAGCCAGATGTCGATTCGATAGAAGGATTATCTCCAGCGATTTCGATTGAGCAAAAAGCAACCTCCCATAACCCACGATCCACTGTGGGTACCATCACTGAAATCTATGATTATTTGCGGCTACTGTTTGCGCGGGTAGGCGAGCCTCGCTGTCCACAACATGGTATCCATTTACAAGCAAAAACCATCAGTCAAATGGTCGATGAAGTATTGGCTTTGCCGCAAGACAGTCGCGCCATGATACTCGCACCCGTGGTACGCGAACGCAAAGGAGAACATGTGCAATTGCTGCAGCAATTGCAAGCCAAAGGATATGTGCGCGCCCGCATCAATGGTGAGATTTGCGAATTGGATGATCCTCCTAAATTGGCTTTGCGTAAAAAACATACCATCGAAGTGGTGGTGGATCGTTTTAAAATCCGCCCCGATTTAGCACAACGCCTCAGCGAATCTTTTGAAAATGCTTTGAATTTGGCGGAAGGATTGGTGAGCGTTGCTTCTTTAGATGATGCATTTCCCGAGCAAGTGTTTTCATCTAAATTTGCATGCATGGCATGCGGTTATAGCTTAAGCGAACTCGAGCCACGCTTATTTTCTTTTAATAATCCGGTTGGTGCTTGTCCCGAATGCGACGGATTGGGTGTTGATCACTATTTTGACCCGGATCGTGTGATACATGATCCACAGCTTAGCTTAGCAGACGGCGCCATTCGCGGTTGGGACAAGAAAACGTTTTATTATTTTGCTATTTTAGAAGCATTGGCCAAGCACTATCGTTTTTCGGTGGATATCCCTTTTGCCGAATTACCAACTTCGATTCAAAATGTGATTTTATATGGCTCTGGCCAAGAGATCATTACAATCCACTACCATCACGGCACTCACTCCCGAACCACCACTAAAAAACAACCTTTTGAAGGTGTCATCCCCAATATGGAGCGTCGATATCGCGACTCTGAATCCTCCATGGTGCGTGATGACCTATCCTCATATTTATCCAACCGGCCTTGCACATCTTGCCATGGCGCACGCTTACGAGAATCAGCCCGACACGTTTTTTTAGCAGATAAAACGCTCAGTGACATCGCCAATCTTCCGATTGATGACTGTTACGCATTTTTCAAACAACTCAATTTACCGGGCTATCGTGGTGAAATTGCAAGCAAAATTAACAAAGAAATCGTAGCGCGTTTGGGATTTTTAGTCGATGTTGGACTGGATTACTTATCGTTGTCGCGCAGCGCTGAAACCTTATCCGGAGGCGAAGCCCAACGGATTCGCCTGGCCAGTCAAATTGGTTCAGGTTTGGTCGGAGTGATGTATATTTTGGATGAACCCTCGATTGGGTTGCATCAGCGTGATAATGAACGGTTATTAGGTACACTCATCCATCTACGCGATTTAGGAAATACCGTGATTGTGGTTGAGCATGATGAAGAGGCCATTCGTGCTGCTGATTTTGTGTTGGACATTGGTCCTGGTGCCGGCGTTCATGGAGGAGAAATTGTTGCCTCCGGCCGCCCTGAAGATATTATGCGTCACCCTTCGTCCTCAACCGGTCGTTATCTGGCTGGCATCGACTCCATACCCGTCCCCGCAGAACGCACCCCCATACGTCCTGATTATAGTATTCGTATGGAAGGCGTGCAGTGTCATAATTTACACGACATCAGCGTGAGTATTCCATTAGGCCTGATGACCTGTGTCACCGGTGTCTCGGGCTCTGGAAAATCTAGCTTGATCAATGATAGTTTATATCCGCAGGCCGCCAATGCCTTAAATCGTGCCAAACTTCGCAGCGTCGCCACTATGACAGCTATTCATGGCTTGGAACAATGTGCTTCCGTCATAGACATCGATCAGAGCCCTATTGGCCGGACACCGCGCTCTAACCCAGCAACTTATACGGGTTTATTTACGCCAATCCGAGAATTATTCTCCAATACGCCAGAATCGCGTGCGCGCGGCTATTCCCCTGGACGGTTTAGTTTTAACGTTCGTGGAGGACGGTGTGAAGCCTGCCAAGGCGATGGATTGATCAAAGTAGAAATGCATTTTCTACCTGATATTTATGTGATCTGTGACATATGCCAGGGCAAACGATACAACAGGGAAACCCTAGAAATTCAATACAAAGGCAAATCCATCCATGAAGTCCTCAACATGACCGTAGAAGACGCGCGGCAATTTTTTGATGCGGTACCCGTGATTGCACGCAAATGCCAAACGATGATGGATGTTGGGTTGTCTTATATTCGCCTGGGGCAAAGCGCAACCACCTTATCTGGCGGTGAGGCTCAACGGATCAAGTTGGCGAAAGAGTTATCCAAACGTGGCACTGGAACCACCCTATATATTCTGGATGAACCCACGACCGGCTTACATTTTCACGACATCAAATTGCTTTTATCGGTTTTAATGAGATTACGTGATCAGGGTAATACGGTCATCATCATTGAACATAATCTGGATGTGATCAAATGTGCCGATTGGGTGATTGACCTGGGTCCAGAAGGCGGCCACCGCGGAGGCCAAATTCTAGCTGCAGGTACCCCTGAAGAGATAGCACAACACCCCTCCTCGCATACCGGTCGTTTTTTGAAAAAATTGTTAGGGTGCGCTTACTGATGATATGCGTTCGACTCTTATTTAGGGGATTAAATTAAGTTGTGATTACCCTGGGAATAAACATGGATGTGCCATATTTCGCCTGCAATAGTTTTTATGATCACGGGCATGTATCTACCTGGCACACGCAAGTGCTCTTACTTGGGTCGGTATTCACATGGCACATCCAGGCGCCGGCATCGGCTATCTCATCATAGTCGTTGTTTGGCGACCGCCTCCAGCAACTACATCTACCTGCATGCGAGTGGCCGTATACGCCTTCGTGATTAAGGTCTCCATGAGTATATACCGAACAACCCTTCTCTTTACCATCGGAGCAACGTAGAGACGGTCCGTCAGAGGCAATAGCGCCAGTTGAAAGACAAATAGAGAGATATAAAATAGTCGTTGATAGTTTGGTAGTCTTAACAGCGTATCTCGGCTTTGTCTTCGAATCTATACATGCTTCTTTCATGATACCTTTCCTTAGTTAACCAAAATTTGGCCTATGTGGCGGCTAATTGTCAACGCCATGTATTTCATCACACAACACGAATCATTCATCCAATCTCTCCTCCGCTTCAGGTCAGCTTGTGGAGGAAAAAATCCATTTCTTTCAGCTTAGCATATAATTCCTAATGTATTCACCCAATTCTGCAATCGATATCCGATGCTGCTGCATAGAATCCCGCTCACGAATCGTGACTGTGTCATGCAATGCTGCATCGTCACCTTTGCCCAAGGTATCGAAATCAACCGTGACACATAACGGCGTACCAATCTCATCATGACGACGATAGCTCTTACCGATATTACCGCTGTCTTCATAAGCAACACGGCCAATAGCCAACGCCTGAATACTTTGTTTGATGGCCTTGGCTTTTGCCACCAGCTCAACATTATTGCGTGCCAATGGAATAATAGCGACTTTGATCGGCGCCAGGTGAGGTTTTAATTTCAAGACGATACGTTTTTTATCGCCATCCAGTGCTTCTTCCGTATAACTTTCTACCAGAATGGCCAATATGCCTCGGTCTACCCCTGCAGAAGGCTCAATCACATACGGCACAACAAACTGATTGGTATCATGATCCAAAATAGCCAATTTGGCGGTACTGTCTACGTTTGGTTTCACCGTTGCGGTCAGATTAAGCTCGCTTTGATGTCGGGTATGAGAGCCCAAATCAAAATCTGTGCGATTGGCAATACCTTCTATTTCTTCAAATCCATAAGGAAATTGATATAGAATATCAACCGTCTTTTTTGCATAATGCGCCAAATCTGCTTTGTCTTGGGTCACCAGTTTCAGATTATCCGCACTAATGCCTTGTTTTTTCCACCACTCTAATCTTAAATTCACCCAAGTATCATGCCATTGTTCATCTTCTCCGGGTTTGACAAAAAATTCGACTTCCATTTGCTCAAATTCTCTGACCCTAAAAATAAAATTACGCGGGGTTATTTCATTGCGAAATGCTTTACCAATTTGCGCGATGCCAAAAGGTAATTTTTGTGAAGTGGAATCAATCACATTTTTAAAGTTGGTAAAAATACCTTGCGCGGTTTCTGGTCTTAAGTACGCGAAAGAAGAGGCATCTTCAACCGGGCCAACGCCTGTCTTAAACATCATATTGAAAGGACGAGACTCGGTAAAGTGAGTCGATCCACAGTTTTCACATTTACCGTCAACCACATGATCCGTACGCCAGCGACGTTTGCAGTCATAACAATCCACCATCATGTCTGAGAACGTATCTTCGTGTCCAGAATAACAAAAGGTTAACCGATGCGACAAGATAGAAGAATCCAGCCCAACAATATCATCACGTTCATAAATATTCGATGACCACCAAGTCGATTTGAGATTATTTTTCAGTTCAACGCCTAAAGGACCGTAATCATACACCCCTTGTAGACCACCATATATCTCACCACTTTGAAAAATAAACCCTCTTCTTTTACACAAGGAAATCACATCATCAATATTTTTAGCAGGCATAACATTCCTAATTTTAAATTATTTGAGCAGACTTAAAGCGTAAACATCATACTGTTTTTCACTACACGCAAGCAAGTTTTTGCACATGATTATTTGTCCAAAATTGCCTCTAAACTAAATCCATAGCTCCTTGCCAAAGTTCATCGCTCACCACGAGAGAGTACAGCACTACGATACATCATTTCACACTCAGCTCATACTAGCACTACTCTTGGTATTAAATAAATCAAATAGGGACAACCTTAGGCATTGAGATCTGTTTACCTCCGAATCTTGTATGCTATGATGATGATTGCCATCATTTGGAGCTCATTATGAATGCACACGAAATACCGCCGATCCCAAACGAAACGCCCACGCCCCCTCAAGAAGCACCTTCTATGCCCAATCATCAAGAACCGAACCCACCTCAAACACCTGAGCCGAATCCTAAAAATACCCCTGAACCCCTTGATGACCAAAGTGAACGAGCTGCTTGATAACCCAATCCCGTGTCACTCACATAGTCACCCGACAATGACATTGCATGACAGGAGTCAAGATGCATACAAAAAACATGGATAGCAAGCATGATCGTGTTTTTTTAATCTGATTTTAGAGTTGCGTTTGCCTCGACTTTATGAAAAATCCCCACCGCCGAATCCCCGCGGCGCAGACCGCGGGGCCCATGTACAGAGGTCTAATTTATGACAACCACCAGACTCAATCTGGTGTGTAAGGGGCTAATGAAAGCTGAGCAATCAAATACGACATTTCCTGAGCAGTGAATTTAACGAAGTCATCGTTACTTGCGGATTTTGCAAAATGTTGTTTTGTCCCTATTGATCGACTGATTGCAATAACAATATCAGCAAAGCTTAGTTCACCATTTTTATCATACCAAGATGTCGTTTCGTGCACTCACATCGTTTTCGAGTCATTCATTTTTATAGCAACCCGAGTAAGGAATGGAAAAGACAATGGAAAATAGACCTTATTCGAAAAATGAACCCCGATTGGCAGGATTTATACCACAACATCATTCAGTGAATGGCCCCCGCGGTCTGCGCCGCGGGGATTCGGCGGTGGGGATTTTTCATAAAGTCGAGTTTGCAACAACAGGAAAAACAAGACTTGGTGGCATTCATGCAGGCACTATGCGTATCCTTGATGCGGCTAAGCTGCATCAAGTCCAATATCAACTATCGCTCTGACCTTGCTTCACTTGTCCTTGCGATAGCACGACTGATTCAATATAGCTGACACCATCTTGAGATTTTGCTGTGTAAAAACGCAGTAATTGACCTGCATCTCGATAACCGCTTTGTTGTGCTTTTTCCAGTAAACGCTTTCCTTGTTGTTCCGTACACCCCTCCACAAAACCAGAGAAACAAAATTTTGCCAATTGATATTGTGCTTCTGGGTAATTCTGATCTGCGAGTCGCGTATAATACTCAACCGATTGTTGGGTATTTTTAACCGTCTTTGATCCTGTGTGATATATTCTGGCTAAAGCAAGCATTGCTTTAGCATTCCCTCGCTCTGCTGACTTTTGGTAATATGTAATGGCTTTTGATAGGGAGGAATGGCTTATCATGCCTTTTTCTGCCATCCAACCCAGTTGATACTCAGCATCTGAGTCATCCTTGGCAACCGCTTTATTCAACCATGATAGGGCTTCATCATAGTGATGATCCATCGCATACAATATACCCAAAGACACCATGGCCTTGACTACCCCACCTTGTGCGGCTTGCAAATATAACTCTTTGGCTTTCGCCAAATCCACCCATTGATTTTTACCTTTTTCATACATCAAACCCAAATCATAAGCAGCAACGGGATCACCTAAATCCGCAGCCAATTGGTATTCATTCAACGCATGGACATAATCATCATCCACCATCTCATCAATAAAACCATAAGCCACAGCCGCAGGCGCATAATGTGTTTGGGCCAAAGCATACCATTGGCGTGCTAATTTATAATCTGGACTAGTCCCTAAATAACCCAATTGATACAGTCTACCCAATAAATATTGGGCTTTGTTCGACCCTTTTTCTGCAGCAGCAGTATACCAAGTCTGAGCTTGATGATAATCCTGAGGGATACCAATGCCCTGTTCATACATATACCCTAATTTTAATTGCGCACTAAGATCACCTTGTTTGGCAAAACGCTCATACAGATCTCGGGCTTCTTTCAATTGCTGATCATTGCTTGCAGACGTCATATAATAATCCGCCAATACCAAACCGGCTCGGCTTAAGCCTAAGTTCACCGCTTTTTCCAAATAGGGTAAGAAAGACTCCCCTTGTCGTTGCTTGAACACAGCGATATTAAAATCTGCGGGTGAAAACGCATTATCCACTGCAAATTGCAGATAATTGACTGCTTTTTCTGAACTCTTCTCAAGACCGGCACCCTCAGCTGCGTAAGTACCTAAAATAAATGAACTCATTGGATTTTGAACAGATTGTTCATACCAATGAACCGCTTGCTCACGGCTACGCTCTGTGGCAATGCCTCGGTCATACATAATACCCAATAAAAATGCCGCATCGACGGAACCTGCAGTTGCTGCTTGTTGTGCATCTGTGAATGCTTGCGCTTGTTTGATCTGATCAGCATCCATAGCATTATAAAAAGCCAGTGGTAATTTTGCTTGTTCAACCCCATAATCCGCTGCACCTTGATACAATCCTTTGATCACTTTACGGCGCATATCCAAATCAGCAACATTCAACTCGGTGGGTTTCTGACGCACCATAATCTCTGCTAAGCGATATTGAGCCAAACCATACTTGTTGACAGAAGACAATTGATACAGTGCAAAGGCTTGATCAGGGTTGGCTGCAACCACTTCCTTACCACTCTCATCTTGATAGCCGTTTTCATAAATTCTCGCCAAAGCGTATTGCGCGTACTCGTTACCTTTGAACGCAGCATCAGTCCACCACTCCATGGCAAGACGATAGTCCGGTTTCACATCCAACCCTTGAAAATAAATCACTCCTAACTGATATTCAGCAGCCAAATCATTTTGCGCCGCAGCCATCGAATAAAATTTAATAGCTTGGTCTATTGATTTTTCAACCCCTATCCCCTGCTGGTACATTTGGGCCACATTAAATTGCGCAGCAATATCCCCTAAAATAGCCCGATCAAACAAACGCTGAAATTCTTTCGGATAATCAAGCGGTTGTGTGGATGCGGCAAGATCGGTCAAATAATCGTATCCATCGCGTTGTGCGTAGAGCAAAAGATCCTGACCATCTTTGGATGCAACAGATTGGGTACGAATAGGGTAATAAGGCAATACCAGAGCTTCTTTGGCAGGGGGCTGTTGTACCCTCATCATAGCATCGTAATATTGATTGATAGGAATCGTATTGGGATCAATCATTTTAAACTCTGATTGATAAATTTGATTCCGTGTCAAAATATTCATTTTGGGTGGAAAATTATAAATATTATCTTTTAGAGCCGCAGGATTTTTCCAGTTGCTATAAATGCCTGGCAAACGATACGCCGTGTTGAATAGTTTTTTCTGTTTCTCACCAGTAAGCCATTGGACCATTTGTTGTTCTGCAAATTTCCCAGAACTTTCAAGCTCTTCGGTCTTACGTGCTTTTGTTTCCCATTCTGTGGCCAATACTTCATTAACGGCAACACCCTGGCCTTTCTGATACAGGGAGGCTAAAAGATGCTGGGCTTTTGTCGAGCCGGACTGCGCTGCCTTGGTTGCCCATAAAAATCCATTTTCCACCGAGTATAATTCATTTTTAGGATTCAAATATAATTCAGCCAACGCCAACTCGGCCGGCACAAAATGTCGTTCAGCAGCTTTAAGATACCAGGTTTGTGCGTCTTGCATATGCTCCTGAGATTGTTCAAAAAGCCCCATTTGATATATAGCCGGTACATAGCCCTGCGCGATAGCACCTTCCAGTAACTGCTTGGCTTGATCAGCATTTTTAAGCACTTTATCGCCCGTGCGATATAATTCCGCCATCATCACTTCCGCTTCAGGATCACGTAACTCTACCGCTTTTCCGAGCCAGACTAATCCCATTTTATGGTTGGCAGCTTGGCGTGAATTTAAGAAGTTGTCCGCCAAAGTTCGTTGAGCAATAGGGTTGCCCGCTCTGGCAGCAGGGATATAAAACTCTCTGGCGGCATCAAGATTTTTTTTAACGCCGAATCCAAACAAATAAGCACCGGCACAATACATTTGTGCCGAGATATCATTGGCTTTCGCCGCTTTTTTAAACCAAAAGAACGCTTGCTCAGGGTCATGATTTTGAAATAACTCAAGTTTGGCCATGAGCAATTGTGCCGGCAAGTCGCCTTTGTCTGCGGCACTTTTAAATGCTTGCCGCGCCAAAGCATTGGATTTCAATACACCGTACCCATGCAAATACATCCGGCCCAAATAATAATCCTCAATCGAATCAAGCTTGGGTTTGGCTTTGAGTAACATCGCAGCGTTTGCATAATCTTCTTGACGATAGGCTTCTACGCCTGTGAGTGCAAACGCACTATGAGTCACAGCTGCCAAGCAAAACCATGGGATGATAACTTTGGTTGCCATTGAATATCCCCTTATATGCGCCTTTTCCTATGAAATGATTGCTTAACGAGGAATAACGCCATACCGGACGACATCTCCGACGGCAGTGCCTCGATTCGCGCTTTTAACCATCCAAAAATTACCACGATTATTCAAACCAAACTTCACACGTACATATTCGCATATCTTAAGACTATCAGCACAATTGATCACTTTACCATACCCTACTTTAGCAGGATTGATGCTACAGATATATTTTAATTCAGATTGATTGGTAGCCAACACAGCCCATTGCTTGGGTTGAATCACGTGGTTCAGATAGGTATTGCGGGTACTGTTGTCTTGTTGCATTTGATTCAAACTCACCGGAGAAGACAATTTGTTATAAACAAAATATAACGTTTGGCCACCCATCTCCTGTCCGGGGATATTCGGGTTTGATTCATGAATCAAGCTCACGGTATTTAATTGATATTCATAGCCGACGTCACGACATCCTAGAGGAAATTTGGCAGGATCTTTGTTTTCCCCTTCCAGTTCTTCTGCGCTGGTTCTCGCGGATGCCGCATTCATTAAGCCCGCTACCAATAAGCCACTGATGATGCCTTTGAGCATAATTCTCATGATTCTTTCCCCCATGAAGATGGTGCACTTACGGGACGAACAACAACTTTTGTGCCTTTTTGTTCGTTTGAATCAGATGAAGTTTCAACAAATTCTAAATTCAGCCATTTGGCATCTCGAATAAACATTCTCACGCAACCATGAGAAGCTCGATAACCAGGCATATCATCCGAACCGTGCATGGCAAACCCTTTATGAAAGTACATGCAATAGGGCATTTTCGCACCACCTCGACCAATTGGAAAAATATCTGATTTGCAATTTGAGTCCTCTTTAGAAAAAATTCGATACATTCCAGTTAAGGTTCGACAAGAGTTGGCGCTGTCCGAACATTTGTCTCGACCAGAGGCTATTGGGCCCCACTTGATAAGTTGACCATCCGCATAAGCTGCCCACGCCAATTTATCTTGGTCCACAATAATTTGACGTTCTTTATCTCCTATCTTATGAGAAAAAGGAGCCAAATCAATCAAAGTCACCGTAGATAAATGCTTAGGAACCACCAAAGTTTGCCCAGGTGTGAGTCGATTGTAAGAACGATTCACACGTTGCACCAAATCACGTTGCACTTCATCGGGAAAATGTTTTTCCCAAGTGTCGCCTGAACTGACTTTGACACACTCATACTCATCATATGTACATAAATGGGGTCCATAATAGATAGGGTCAGGGGATGCAGGCGTGGTAGGTGATGTCGCCGCAGAGACAGGACCCATGATCAGACTATTCACTATCAGCGAAACACTTAACACGAACCATCGATGACATCGACGTTCCCCGGTTAAAGTATTCATTAGGATTCCTCAACCAAAAACATTAAGTTCTTATGAGTTTCTTCGGCGGATATGGAAAAAAGTTTAGATTTTTTTCCCTGTACGGTACGATTTTTTTGAATAATCATTAAAATTGACGTACAATGCGTCCACAAATAAACCAACTTAGGCGACACGCATGTCACATAATAGAACGGATAAACCTCGGTTTTTTTTCGAAGATGCGCCGTTGGATGTGCGCGCCAAGATCGAAACATTTTTCACAAGAAAAGACAAAGTGACTTTGCAAACCGCCAGCGATCGCAGCGCTCACAGATTCTATCAACAAGAAATTGATCTGATTCGTTATGTTCACTTAGGTTTAAAAGAAAAGGTACAAAAAATTCTCGATACCTATCCGTCTTTAACACCCTTCGCAGAACAAGCTCACCAAGAAGAAACCCGTAAAATATGTTCCCATATTTTACAGGGAAATCAAGCAGAAGTGGTACGTCGAATCACCCTTAATCCCCATTTACTGTTGCGAAAAGAAAACATCACCAACGAAGATATAGAAGAAGATGAAACTTTTAGATTGAAACTGTATCATATCTCTCCTTATCAACTGATTCAATGGCTCTTCGATGCCGATATGTTAGAAAAAGTATTACCCCTGATTCCGACCGACCAAGAAACCAGTCAAACATTTATAAACCAAAGCAAAGAGATGGCCTTTGGTGGAAATGATTTGATCAAAATGGACGAAGACCCATCTGGCGTCCCTTTCGATAAAATATTGAGATATCAAGATCCCCATGACGTGACTTACCCTAATTTTTACTCACGGCTCATGAATCAAGATGGCATTGTCTTTTATAATCAACAGTTTTATAAAGTCGAACAACACACCCAATCGGTCACATTGCTTCGTCCCCAAACAAATGAGACCAACTGGAGTGCGTTCGAGAAGTTCCTTTCCGACATGTCATCTATGCCCGTCAACACCAGTAAACGCTCCAACGACCAACAACATCGGCTGATCGCCGACGTGTTAGGGCATACGTTGTCACGTTCAGGCATTCCATATGAACTTGGTGGAGTGCGCTATCGTAATACACGTAACCCCTTGCCTATTATTGCTGCGCATCTCGAGTACATTCGATTATCCAGAGCTCAACCTCATGGAACTCCGCACACCGAAGCATTAGATGTCTTTTGGAAACAAACCGTGGGTGGTGCGCAACGCATGTCTCCCATGTGGTGTATACAATACCAGGCCACAGCACCCGAGTTTCAATTTGTTCCCGTTGACCCAGAGGGCGCCTATGCGTTTCATCGTGAGTCAACGATAACGGTGGCGGGAGAAAACTATATAGACAATGTGCCGCTGTTACCTTTCAAACACCGAGCAGGTCTGGGTTGGGATTACGCCCTTTCAAGACAATTAAATCCCACTGCAACTGGCTTTTCACAAGGTATCTCTTATTGGCGAAGCGGCGTCGATTTGGTTCAGCTCAATCAAATTCAAGATATCAAAACCGCTAAGACACATCGCATCAATCAAATATTCGTGCAGGCAGCAGAACTCACTCTGGTGCAAAACAGGATGACGATGTAATCATTGCCTTTTAATATTCGCCCCATAGGGGCGAGGCTAAAAAAGGCTTATCGTGCGAAACGTGTCTTAATTTTATTTTTTATATTCCTCACAATACATGATCACCCCGCCGATCACGCCAGCAGGCATGGTCAACAGATTGAAAATCGGAATAAAACTTGCCACATTCATCAATGAGCCAAAACCCAATAACACCATTTTTTTGTCTCTAAACTTACGTTGCATCGCATGAAAACCCACCAAATTATTATCCATTGCAAAATCTTGATATTGTACACTGAGCATCCAAGCATTAAACAAAAACCACATCAAAGGATAAATGGGATGGATCAACGGCATGAAAAACAACAAACACATGCCCAAAAAACGCAGCAAAAAATAGCCTAAAAACTGCATTTGCCGCTTCACGCTTCGCAGTGCAATCTGCGACCAAGAAACAGCGGGAATACCGCGATGATAGAGAACTTCTTGCGCTCTTTCTGCTAAGAAACCTTGAAAAGGTGCTGCAATGAGATTGAAAATAACTGTAAACATCGAATAAAACACAAGGAAAAAACTCATCATCAATAGAACCATAAATGCTTTGCTCAAGACATGTAACCAAGCAGGTAATTGGCTGATGTATTCCGTAGAATAAGCGTACATATAATGGTGAATCACATAAAACAAACCCACAAACAAAATAACATTAAATAAAATGGGCAATACCACATAGCGTTTCAAACCTTTGGTCATCAAGTGTCTGATACCGCGCATGAGATATCCCATCCCTTTGATAAAATCATTCATATGATCAACTCCTGTCAAAGCACTCGTCACGTTTCATCAGTGAATCATTCTAGCATATCAACAACTTTTCTCATCACTCAGGTAAAAGGGAGGATGAGTCCATATCATTGCCCTAAAAAATTCAGTTTTACTGATGTTTTTTGTCAAAAATGGGCCCGATATTCTCCTCTATTTTGCGTGACTGATGTGAATTATAAAGGTAGCTTTCATTGAAACACCCTCTCAAAATAGCGTACTAGCTGTAATGTTCTATAATCTTAGGTAACACTCGATTAGATTTTTGAAAAATGACAAAAATAAACTCCATCAGGGTACGCGATAGACTTCGTAATGGAAATAGGTACACAAGAGATATTTGCATTGTTAATGGACAGCCATTTTATACATCATCTGGAGATAATTCTGGCATGGAAGATGTTTGGCTTCCTTTTGAGGGGTTTCAACAACCAACTCAAGGCGATAGCGGAATGCTCCAAAAACCAGAAATTGCACATACCCCAGAAAGATCTGGGCGCCAACGTATAAACTCTGTTTTTCCACCTGAAATTGCAGCATGGCTGCGTAAGAACGAGCCGCAAACATGGGGACGCTTTAAAAGCATGGAATGTTTATATGCTTCTTATTTACTTTCCGGCGATAAAATGGATACCGGACTTCGACAAGCCATAGAATCATATATCCCCGTAGAGGTTAGAGAACAAGGTACTTTAGAGCCGAGCTACGATTTTTGGTCATGGAGCAGTTGTTGTAATTGTTGGTTAACTGAATTAGAGGAAAAAAATATATCAAAATTAAACAAACAACTTGAGGACAATGGTGCATCACTTGGGAATCTTAGACCAGTTGAAACTTTTCCTGTAATTTTAAGTGATGAGGCTGAGTTAGATCTTTCGGTTTCTAATCCTATTAATCACTCAACAATGTCTACTGAAGATGATGCAAGCAGCGACATCTCTGAGGAAGAAAAGATGGAGATCTATCCTGAGAATTATGGGGAAAATAACAAATTACAACAATTTATCGTACAGTTGCACAATAAAACCAATGTTACGAGAGAGCATAGGCAATCTTTTTCTGATTTAAGAAGGGCGAGTGAGAGCAAAAAAAATGACGATTTATCATCAAAAGATAGACATAGTCCGACCAATAAATAATTGGATTCCGAGTATAAATGTGACCTTTCGGCAAGGCTGTGTGACATGATGTAGATGATTTCAATTAACGTTTTCTGTTGGCCTCATGGTCATAAATAAATACGGCCAATTAACCCTATTACGTGATCGGCCACATCATCATAGCCATTGGGTAGCTCGTAAAAATGTCGCCTAGCGTGTAAAGACGTACCGCCCCACTGACCCGATATGGTCACAGGCCCTATTTACCCAAACCTGGCGTCTTTTTCGATTCAGAATCCGCGCCGCCATTACTCAATATTTCTTGGTATTTTTTCTCAAATCCAATTTGTTGGGCCTTTATATACGCTGTAACAAAATTTCTATAACTTAATGGCGCTTCGTTTAATTTATCCGAGCTAATATTCGGATCCAAATCCACTATAGGACCAAATATTTGAGGCGTTGCTAAGGCTTTCAAAAAACCACACTCTTTTAAGGTAGCCCAATCTAAGGTTGTGAAACGCTCTTTATAAGGTATTTTATCTAATGCAAGCTGCAACTGTGTTAATTTATTTTTCAAATAACCACTAAAATACGAAAAATACGAGTTTTTAATCTGTTGTTTATAGTCACTTAAACAATCTTGCACGCAAGATAACACTTTATTATTTTGGGCTTGAGTTAAAATTTCCGTTAATGACTGTTCTATATCACTAATAGCTTCAGAGGTGGTCGCATTCTGTAAACGACCTTCCAGTTCTCTGTAATAACTCATTTCAAGCGCTTCAGGATTAAACCTGCAAAGCGCATCAATCTTATAATATATCGTATAACTATTTTTTCTAGATTTAATCAATGCATTGAGTCGATTTATTTTTTGTTTGAAATTAATCAGGTCTTCTTGGGAATTTATGTTCCCAAATTCCTTCAAAACAGGAGAAACTACTACCTTGCGATCATAATCCGCATTAAAGTCACGCATTGCGTTTAAAAAATTAGAGTCATCTGCATATAACGCCTTTGTATATAAATCTGATTTTTTTTCCAAACATGCTTTAAGTTCTTCTAAATCTGAAATAGATTTCTGGCGATCGACAAGTCCATCAATCTGCCTACTGTGAAAATAATCACCAACATTATATTTGTCAATAAGATCAAAAACACCAAAACGCCCTAAATTAAAACCGGATATCAAATCCCATACCCTGTTGTAGGGGCTATAACCACTCTCTTTTTTAGAGTTAAAGTTACGCAAAATGTGTGCATACAAACCCTTGCATTCACTGCGTAACTGGTCTAGCCTGACAGGCTCGTCTGGTGTGGATTTAGGTGGGGGTTCATGACGAGGCGCTGCACTGGGTTGGGTTGGGCGGTCCCTTTCAGCACGATTCTGTAATAAAGAGCTATCATAGCTTTTACGAAAGTCAGGATCTTTCAATATGCCATAAGCGTCATTAATAGCTTTGGTTTTTTTTTCACCTTCTTCTTTTGCCTCAGCAGATGCTCTAACTAATCGATCAGGATGGTAAGTCAGTACCAATTCCAGATACTTTTTCCTGATTTCTTCCGCCGTTGCTGTTGGCATAACACCCAAAATTTCATAATGAGTTGGCATAAAAGTACCTTTTCGTTGCATTTATATGAACAATATTAGACCACCAATTGATTCATGTAAAATTTAAACATCTTTGATGGCGTACTAGGGCATGTTGAGTCGTTGCGAGCTGATGACTCCCCACATAAATGTATAAAATAATTGCATGCAAGATCTTGATGTGATCAAATAGCTTCAAATTTTTTTTGGAGCTATAAATGGAAGCATTAAACGTATTACATACTCATTTAATGGAAGAGTGTCCTTACATTCATGGCTAACGTTTACAAGCTGTCCTGGATGTTTCTTGCGCTCTGCAACGGTCACAAAATTTAACATTAACCTCTATGGGTAAAGGCTTATCAGGCAAGTCAAAAATATTAAGTTAACGCCAGAGGATTCATGGAGGAGGGTCAAAGAATTTATTCCCGAAGTACCAATGAAGACTAAAAGTTACAACGATGCATTTATTATGAAAGAGCATAACCACCCATGCCGAATAGTTACCACTCGCCGAGCATCATCACCAATAAAAGCGCCAAGAAATGATAAAGCAGCGAATAATGCTTATAGGCGCTCAGCACAAGAACCATGGATTTTGGCGACTAATCTACCAAAAGAAGGTTTTGATGCAACCAAAATAGTGAGTTATTACTCCAAAAGAATGCAAATAGAGCAATCTTTTAGAGATATCAAAAGTCATCAATTTGGATTAAGTGCTAGATATATTCAAACTCGATGCATCTATCATTGGGGTGTAAAGATGCTACTTGCTGCTATTGTACAGCTTATGTTTTGGATTATTGGTGTGATTGCACATAGCCAAAATTTTCAAAGAGTATTTCAGGCAAATACAGTTAGAGATAGCAAGGTGTTTTCTTATTTTTATTTAGGGCAGCTCATGGTTGAATTTGATAAATTAAATGAATTGATAATTGATCATGACAACTTACCACTGCTTATTGAACAAGAGTTGAATAAAAAATGGTGAATTTTGTGGGGATCAGTCAGGTCGCGAGGCCTGCGTTTTTTGCAGGCCGAGTCAAATGCTCACAACATTATTCTGGTCTCATCATAAGGAATAACAGCGCTACATATTAATTTAATTGGGATTTGCGAAGTAGGGTAATGTTCAAATAGTTGAAATGGATCAAACCAGGGAAAATTGCTTTTCTTTTTGCTTTCTATTTCATCCACTAGCAATTGAGTAGTGACAGGGTTGCCGGTTAAATCTAAAAAATCCAATTGGCAAGCATCAGCTAATAAACATTGAGCGCCCACATTCGTGATTTTATTAACCTGAATATCCAAGAACTTTATGGAACGACTCTGAATAAGTGATTGTGCACCAGAATTTCCGATATAATTCTCACTTAAATCAAGATAGTGCAATTTTGGGTGATTTTTGAAAGCACTAGCACCGCTACTTTTTATTCGATTTCCAGATAGATCGAGATAGATAAGGGTGTCATTTGAAGCTAATATTTCCGATCCAGAGTCGCTTATATTGTTAAAACTTAGGCTGAGATACATTAAAGTATGATTGGCTGGTACATTTGAAACAGCAGTATTGCCCAATCCATTTGCTGCTAAATTTAATGTTAACAATGATGTATTACAAAAAAATGAACGGGCTCCAGTATCGCCAATCCTGTTCCCTGTTAGATCTAAATGCTTTAGAGTATCGCTGGTAGCAAGTAATTCCGCAGACAAGGAGTCTAATTTGTTATAACGTAAAGAGAGCCTGGTAATAGTATGATTAAGAATAAGCGCTCTAATACCAACAATGCTTATATTATTCGAGTTCATATCTAAAGCTAATAGGCCAGGAATTGCTGCAATCTCAGCAACTCCTAGATCTGTTAAATGATTATGACTGACATCTAAAGAAAGTAACGTTACATTGCTAGCACGCCGTAATGCAAAGCATAATTGAGTGATATCCTCATCAGACAAGTTAAGATCACTTAAATTTAAATGTGTTAGGGTGCTGTCATTTTTTTGTATGCGAGATAATGCTTCTTTAAATGTTTTTGGCTTAGACGATGTAAGTCGCGAAAAAGTTTTGTAAAAACTAAAATAGTTCTCTGTGTAACAAAATCTCATTACTCACGATCTCCTGCATAATAATCTATAAATTATACCATAGAGTGTCATAATTTTAAACAAAACAGGCAGCACTATCAGGGTGAGATCACGTCTGAATGAATATGAGTCTAATCTTCGTCTTTGCGAACTAAGTGAAGCAATCCAGATCGATTCTCAATTGAAATACCGTTCTGGATTGCTTCGCTATCGCTCGCAAAGACGATCTATTGCTTTAAGTGATACAAATTAATTCACTCATGCGGTTGCCCTGTTGGTTTGATTTATCCTCTAGAGTATTCTATACATTACTTACATCGTCATGAATTGATTGAAACGATTTTTGGTGTGAGAGACATTAAAAAACTTTGATTTTTCAGGTATGCTTCGCTCTGTTGGTACGCCTGACCTATAGTCATTTGATTTTTAAATGATCTGTTTTAAACACATAATCAATGGCATCA
>CAZVEH010000005.1:0-63693 GCA_964625775.1 uncultured Legionella sp.
CTTTAAAACAACAGTCACGCCCGCTGGAATTGCTGCAAATGCTCTTGCTAATTCTGAACCTGTTTTTTGGCCTAATTGGAATCAATGTGATTGGCGTGGAGTACAGTATTTTGTTGCCGATAAAGGATATGATTACTCTGTGGTAAGAAATCAGATCATTGCTTCAGGAAATACTTTTGTTATCCCTCGTAGAAAATGGGCTTTTTGTCCTGGCGTTCGGGATAAAGAGCGTTATAAAACTCGCTCCGCTATTGAGTGGTTTTTTGAGAAAATCAAAGAAAATAAACGTACTGACAGTACGGTTTGATAAGCTTGATGCAACATTCTTTTCTTTTTTTGCTTCTAGGGTGCCTTAGTTACGGATAATGAACAAAAGCGCAGATACTATCACGGTCCGAGTAAACGTAGATTACTCAATTTAAGAGACCGAATGACTGCATCTCGACCTATCGTGCTAAAAATTTTGCATGACCTCTTGCAATACCGGCGGGGGCTATACATAGGGGCAAATTAAAAAATAGATGAGTCCATATCATAGCCCCGTCATAGGACTTGCTTTCAATTCAAATACGTATCCACATGATCGTTGGTTTTTTCAAAGACCAGCAATGCCCAATCCCCATCGCGATCGGAGTGAATGAGCTTAAAATGAGCGTGATATGCGTCGGTTAAGTGTTGTGTTTGACTGCCTAAAATACCAGAGACTGCCAAGATACCTGAGTGGTTCAGTAAATGATGAAATGTTTGTTTTAATTCGAGCAAGGGTGTCAATAGAATATTAGCTATGATCACGTCTACGGGGACATTTAACCCATCTGGATAGCCAATGATTAATTCGTTGGCAGCAATGTGGTTGATGGTTGCATTGCTCTCTGTAGCAGTCAGCGCTTGTGGATCAATATCCACGGCATGTACATGTTTTGCGCCCAGTTTTAGTGCGGCGATACTTAAAATACCTGAACCACAGCCATAATCAATCATGGTTTTGTCGTGCAGGTTTTCTTGTTCAAGCCAGGCCAAACACAAAGCGGTGGTACCATGTGATCCGGTTCCGAATGCTAATCCTGGATCTAAAATAAGATTCACTGCATCTGGCTCAGGGGGGGTGTGCCAAGACGGACAAATCCATAAACGATGACCAAAGCGTTGTGGTTTAAAATCAACCAAACAGGTTTTTTCCCATTCTTGAGCGGGTAACATGTCCACGGAACATGTGGCTGAGGGGTAATGATGGTTAATGATTTGAATAATGGCTAGCACATCCACTTCAGGCTCATACAACGCCTGCATGACCACATGAGGCCACAAAGGCACTGTACCTGGCTCAGGCTCTAAAATAGGATCATCAAATTGATCCGTCATGGTGACCGATAATGCACCATACAACTCTAATAAGTCTGACAAAAGGTCGACATCATGTTGGGTGCAATGCTCTATTTTTAATTGTTGCATCGCCTACACTACTCTTTCAGCAAGGTTTCAAGATAATGGATATTGGTGCCGCCTTCGATGAAATCGTGGTTATGTAAGATACGTTGATGCAAAGGCAGATTGGTCTTGATGCCATCAATCACAATTTCATCCAAAGCATTACGCATGCGCGCAAATGCTTGGGCACGATCTTCTCCATAGGAAATGAGTTTACCAATCATCGAATCGTAATTGGGTGGAACGGTATAAGAGCTATAGAGGTGAGAATCAAAGCGGATTCCAGGCCCTCCTGGCGCATGCAGTAGGTTGACTTTGCCTGGGCAAGGCATAAAAGTTTGGGGGTCTTCTGCATTGATGCGGCATTCTAAAGCATGACCACGAAAGTGAATGTCGCTTTGTTTTAGGGTGAAAGGAATATCACTGGCAATTTTGATTTGCTCTTTGACCAAATCGATGCCCGTGATCATTTCCGTGACCGGGTGCTCAACTTGAATGCGTGTATTCATCTCAATAAAATAAAAGCAGCCATCTTGATAGAGAAATTCGAACGTTCCTGCTCCGCGGTATTTTAATTCGCAACATGCTTTGACGACAATAGCCCCAATTTTTTGGCGTATTTTGTCGGTGATACCGGGTGCTGGCGCTTCTTCAAGAACTTTTTGGTGACGACGTTGCATGGAGCAATCGCGCTCTCCCAAATGTACCGCATGGCCTTTGCCGTCTCCCAAGACTTGGAATTCAATATGTCTGGGGTTTTCTAAGAATTTTTCCATGTAGACCATGGGATTGGAGAAGGCAGCTTTTGCTTCGCTGCGCGTTAAAGCAATGGCATTCAAAAGATGCGCCTCGCTATGCACTACGCGCATGCCACGGCCACCGCCACCGCCAGCTGCTTTGATGATTACGGGGTAACCAATTTTTTTGGCCAAAGAGAGATTCAATAAATTATCTTCGGTCAAAGGACCATCTGATCCGGGTACGCAAGGAACGCCTGCCTTTTTCATAGCCGCGATGGCAGAGACTTTGTCCCCCATCATACGAATGGTCTCTGCGCGTGGTCCAATAAAGCGAAAACCACTTTGCTCAACGATGTCAGCAAAATCAGCATTTTCAGATAAAAATCCATAACCAGGATGGATAGCAACCGCGTCAGTGATTTCTGCAGCAGAGATAATAGCTGGGATATTCAAATAGCTTTTTTGCGAAGGCCCTGGACCGATACATACCGTTTCATCGGCCAAACGAACGTGCAATAAATCTTTGTCCACTTCAGAGTGGACTGCAACGGTTTGGATACCAAGTTCTTTGCATGCACGCAAAATACGTAATGCAATTTCACCGCGATTGGCAATAACAATTTTAGACAGCATGAGATATCCCGTTATTCAATGATAAACAAGGGTTGGCCAAATTCTACGGGCTCGCCATTTGCAACTAAAATGCCAGTGATGACCCCCGAACGGTCCGCCTCAATTTCGTTAAACATCTTCATCGCTTCAATAATGCATAGGGTGTCGCCCGTTTTAACGGTTTTACCCATAGTGACGAATGTGGGTGCATCAGGAGACGGAGAGGTATATAACGTGCCGACCATTGGTGATAACACAGGATGACCTGCGCTGATGATTTCTTTGGCTGGGGCTGCTTCCAGGCTAGGAGCGGGCGCTATTTGCTGCTGGGGTGCTGCTGGAAACTGGACATACGCTGGAGAATGATGATGGGCTGTTTGTTGCGGTTGGCGCCCAAGTCGCAGCGATTCTTCGCCTTCTTTGATTTCAATTTCTGTAAAGCCAATTTCTACCAACCACTCAATTAACGGTTTGATTTTACGAATATTCATGTCAGTCTCTCTTTCTTCTGCGACAACGCATACTATATTAGTACAATATTTCGGCGATTTTGCCTGAATTTTATAGAGATGTCTAGTTCAATAGTACTGAATTAGCGCGATTCACGGTCAAAAATAGCGCGTAAAAATAAAAAAGCTATGTCCATGAGGAAGAATTTCAGTTACAATTTTTTCCTCATGAAAATCGTTGAAGGATTGGGAAAAGAGCATGATGCTGTTAACACAAAGAGCAATCTGGAAAAAGCTTGAAAAACATGCTCAAACCATTCATTACAAAGATATTTTAAAAACAGAATTGCCTTTGCTGTTACATACCGATGCAATAACGCTTGACTACAGCCATCAAAAAATAGACGACACGGCTCTGAACTTGTTGGGTGAGTTGGCTGAAGAATGCCAAATCAAACAACAGATTTATCAATTAATGAGCGGTCATCCATTGAACAGAACCTCTCCAGCGCTGCATACTGCATTGCGTCATTTTGGTGAGGAACCTTTGTGGGTAGATGGAGCTGATATCAAGCAAGACATTATGGCTCTACGAGAACGGATGCGTGTGATTGCTGAACACATTCGTTCGGGTCAATGGCTGGGACGGTCAGGAAAGCCCATGACGGATATCATCAATATCGGTATTGGGGGGTCAATGCTAGGGCCGCAATTTTGCATTGATGCTTTGGCGAATAAGACACTTACATCGTTGAGATTTCATTTTATTTCTGAATTTGACATGGAGGCCTTTCAACGTGTTGTGGCGGGCTTGAACCCAGAAACGACTTTATTTATTGTGTCCTCCAAATCATTTACTACGGCTGAAACGCTGCTGAATGCCAATCGAGCTTTGGAATGGGGTCAATATAGCAGCTATGCGTCCCCGCATTTTATTGCTGTGACCGCAGACACCGCAAAAGCCTATGCTATGAAGTTTCAACATGTTCTGCCGGTATGGTCTTGGGTTGGTGGTCGTTATTCGGTGTGTTCGGCCATTAATTTGATCACGTGTATTGCAATTGGCTTTGAAAGCTTTATAGAATTCCTGCAAGGCGCGTCAGACATGGATGAGCATTTTCGTCAAGCAGACGTTTTACAGAATATGCCTATCCTGTTGGCATTGTTGGGTATATGGAATAACAATAATTTAAAAATTCACAACTTGTTGATTTTGACGTATGCCCAATCCCTACAATGGTTTGTGCCGTATGTGCAACAATTGGAAATGGAAAGTAATGGCAAGTCCATTGATAGACAAGGTCGTGATTTGCATTATGCGACAGTACCTATCATTTGGGGCGGTTCTGGGAATCAAGCGCAACATAGCTATTTTCAATTGTTGTCTCAAGGCACACATCGCCTTAGTGCGGATTTGATCAGCGTAAAATCGCAGGACAAGGATATTATTGAGCAGCATAAAGAAGCGTTGCTGTGCGAAATCAAAGAAGAGGATAATCCAAATCGACATATTCCTTGTAATCATTTGCAATTGGTGGATAATTCTCCACGAACTATTGGTGCTTTGATTGCATTGTATGAGCATAAAGTGTTCGTGCAATCTGTGATATGGAATATTAACCCCTTTGATCAACCAGGGGTTGAGCGTATGAAACAAAAAATGGAGCAGTTTCTGCCGAATAAGACGTCTATTAATATTTCGTAATACAGCGTTTTCTGTCGCTTCGTGCGGATTCTGGCGTGCTCCCCAACCTAGCTGTAATATGTTCAGAGGTCTGTGAGCTCCTAAATGAATAGCTTAATAAATAAGGTGTTATGATGAAAGTGGTGATTTTAGCAGGCGGTTATGGCACGCGTTTGAGTGAAGAAACCGATTTACGCCCGAAACCTATGGTTGAAATTGGCGGTAAACCGATTCTGTGGCATATCATGAAAATGTATGCGGCCCATGGATTGACTGAGTTTATTGTTTGTTTGGGTTACAAAGGGTATGTGATCAAAGAGTATTTTGCTAATTATTTTTTACACACCTCGAATGTGACGTTTGATTTGGCCAATAATAAAATGGAAGTCCACCAAAATAGCGCTGAACCTTGGTCCGTGACCCTTGTAGATACCGGTGAAAAAACCATGACGGGTGGCCGCTTGAAACGCATCCAACCTTATCTTAATGGTGAGGATTTTTGTTTTACCTATGGAGATGGTGTTAGCGATATCGATATCAAAAAACTCATCGCATTCCATAAAGAGAAAAAAAGATTGGCTACCGTGACCGCAACGCAAATGCCCGGGCGCTTTGGTGCATTGACCATTGATAATCATCGTGTGAACAGTTTTTGTGAAAAACCCAGTGGAGAAGGCGGGTGGATCAGTGGTGGTTTTTTTGTGTTGTCACCCAAAGTGCTTGATTATATCGAAGGTGACGCGACGACCTGGGAAAAAGAACCGGTGGAACGTTTGGCCAGTGAAGGACAAATGTCGGCCTATTTTCATGAAGGATTTTGGCAGCCGATGGATACTTTACTGCATAAAAAGCAACTAGAAGATCTGTGGAAAGAAGGGCAAGCACCTTGGAAGGTTTGGCATGAAGAATGATATGCAGTCTTTTTGGCGTGGTAAAAAAGTATTTTTAACCGGTCATACAGGGTTCAAAGGCAGCTGGTTGTCTCTGTGGTTGCAGTATTTGGGTGCTGAAGTGTGTGGTTATGCCCTTGCGCCTGAAGGTGAGATTAATTTGTTCACACAAGCACGTGTGGCCCAACATATGCAAAGCGTGTTGGCTGATATTTGTGACCCGGAGCGTTTGTTGCAAACTATGCAAGCGTTCAAACCCGATATCGTGTTTCATTTGGCAGCTCAGTCATTAGTTCGGCACTCCTATCAGCATCCTGTCGAGACCTATCAAGCCAATGTGATGGGCACTGTGCATGTTTTGGAAGCGGCTCGACATACCTCAACCGTGCGCGCTGTGGTGAACATCACCTCAGATAAATGTTATGCCAATCGTGAAATGATATGGGGTTATCGAGAAAATGAAGCCATGGGCGGGTTTGATCCTTATAGCTCTAGCAAAGGATGCGCCGAATTGGTGACGGATGCCTATCGCAATTCATTTTTTATGGATGCGGGCATAGGATTGGCCTCGGCACGTGCGGGTAATGTGATTGGCGGCGGAGATTGGGCTCAAGATCGATTGGTTCCAGATGTGATTCGGGCCTGTATCGCCGAAAAAAATGTGGTGTTGCGATTTCCCGATGCCGTACGTCCTTGGCAACATGTGTTAGAGCCGCTTCAGGGCTATTTGCAATTGGCGCGCTTACTTTATAACGATCCCGTTCAATATTCCCAAGGTTGGAATTTTGGCCCCACGCAGCAAAAAACCCACGCGGTGGGTTGGATAGTAGAGCAGTTGTTGCAGATTTGGGATGGTGTATCTCAAGTGGCGTATCACACGGAACATCAACCGCATGAAGCACACTCTTTGGCACTGGATAGCTCCAAAGCGACTACTTTCTTGCACTGGGCACCTCGTTGGGACTTGGTGGATGCTTTGAAAAACATTGTTATCTGGCATAAACAGGCTTTGGTTGAAGACAATATGCGTGCATTTACATTGCAGCAAATTGATCAGTATTTGGGATGTGCTACACATTCTGTGGTTTAATTTTATTGAGGAAGAATCATGTCAACACAATATTTGAGCGTACCTTATGGTCGTACGGTACATGGTGAAGAAGAAATTGCCGCTGTAGTTAATGTCCTCCGAACATCGACCCAAATGGGCAAACATGTTCGAGAAATGGAAGAAAAAGTTGCGGCTTTGTTCCAAAAACAACACGGTATCATGGTTAACTCTGGATCGTCTGCGAATTATTTAGCGATCGAAATTTTAGATTTGCCTGAAGGTTCAGAAGTCATCACGCCGATTTTGACCTTTTCAACCACGGTTGCTCCTCTGGTGCGCAACAAATTGATTCCTGTGTTTGTCGATGTTGAGCCTGGCACTTATAATATCGATGCTCAAAAAGTTGAAGCGATGATCACCGATAAAACGAGGGCCATGATGATCCCTAATTTATTGGGTAATCTTCCTGATTGGAAATTATTAAGAGCGCTTGCAGACAAATATAACTTAGAAGTGATCGAAGATTCTGCGGATACGCTGGGTGCAACTGTTGATGGGTTGTCTGTGGGCAGATACACCGATTTAAGCACCACGAGCTTTTATGGGTCACATGTGATCAATTGTGCGGGTAATGGCGGTATGTTGTGTGTCAATACAGAAAAATTGGCCAGCCGCGCCAAATTATTACGCAGCTGGGGACGTAGTTCTTCTTTGTTTGTTGAATCAGAAGCCATCGAAAACCGTTTTCATGTCAAAGTAGATGACATTCCCTATGATGCGAAGTTTGTGTTTGAAGCCTTGGGTTATAATATTGAACCGTCTGAAATGGGTGCTGCATTTGGTTTGGTGCAATTGAGTAAATTGCATGACAATATTGCAACACGCGAAAAATGGTTTGCAATACAAGATCAGTTTTTCAGAGAGTATGAGAACTGGTTTATTTTGCCCAAGCAATTGCCCAATTCTCGTACTGGATGGCTCGCTTATCCCTTGACTATCAAGGCATCTGCGCCATTCACACGTACACAATTACAAATTTTCTTGGAAAAACGTAACATTCAAACACGCACTGTGTTTACCGGTAATATTTTGCGCCAACCTGGATTTAAAGACATTGCCTGTCGACGAGTTGATGCGGGGTATGAGCACACGGATAATGTGATGCGCGGTGGTATTTTAATGGGATGTCACCATGGATTAACTGCTGAAATGATGAACCATATTCACGAATCGTTTAAAGCGTTTGCTGATGAAGTCACACGTATTGCAGTGGTGTAATGTTTTCTATTGAAGAAAGAGATCTCTCGCATATTTGGCAAAAGGCACAGCTTTGTTTGCAAGAATTAGATTCTTCCCGATTGTTGATCACTGGTGGAACTGGTTTTTTTGGAACATGGTTACTCGAATCGTTGTTGTTTGCCAAACAGCACTATGCATTGCATACCGAAGTAGTGGTGCTGTCTCGTGATCCTGGCGCATTCTTACATAAAATGCCACATTTGCGGGCTATGTCTGGGTTAACTTGGATCACGGGAGATGTGAATGATTTTGCGTTTCCCCCGGGTGCCTTCACACACGTCATTCATGCTGCAACCGCTGCCTCTGCGTCGTTGAACCAAGAGCAACCGTTGTTGATGCTGGATACCATCATTCAGGGGACGCGACGAGCTTTAGATTTTGCCGTGCAAGCTTCCGTGAAAAAGTTTCTTTTGACCAGTTCAGGCGCGGTGTATGGGACCCAGCCTCCTGCAGTGACACATTTGGATGAATCGTATTTGGGTACTGCGGATCCATTGCAACGGACTTCTGCATACGCGGGGGGCAAATGGGTAGCAGAGCATCTAGCGAGTATGTATGCAGAGACCTATGGTTTTGACGTAAAAATAGCCCGTTGCTTTGCTTTTTTGGGGCCCTATTTGCCGTTAGACACCCATTTTGCGATTGGAAATTTCATGCATCAGGTGTTGTCACACCAACCGATTCATTTGCATGGCGATGGCACGCCCTACCGTTCCTATTTGTATGCTGCAGATTTGATGATTTGGCTCTGGCGTATGTTATGTGAAGGTCAATCGGGCCGCGCGTATAATGTAGGCTCCGAAGATGGAATTCCTTTGGCAGATTTAGCGACTAAGGTGGCACAGTATGCAGATCCCCATGTGCCGGTTGTAATTGCCAAAACCCCTGATCATCGCATGTTGCCACCTCGATATGTGCCGTCTACACAACGAGCGCAAAAAGAACTGGCTTTGAAACAATGGATTAGTTTAGACGAAGGCATTCAACGTACTTTAGAGTGGAATTTAAAATCATGCAAGAACAAAAATTAAGTGAATTTGTTGCCCAATTTCTGGTAGAGCAGGGCTTGCGCCATGTGTTTATGCTCACTGGCGGTGGTGCAATGCATTTGAATGATGCGTTTGGACGGCATCCGTCGCTAGAGAAGGTTTACAATCATCACGAACAAGCCTCGGCCATGGCCGCTGACAGTTATGCGCGCATCAGTCCACTGATTCCTATTGTGAATGTGACCACCGGACCGGGTGGGATCAATACGTTGAATGGGGTGTTTGGGTCTTGGGTAGATTCCTTACCGATGTTGGTCGTTTCAGGCCAAGTCAAATTTGAAACCACGGTGGAAAGCACCCAATTGCCCTTGCGGCAATTAGGTGATCAAGAATGTCGCATCATTGAGATGGTCAAGGGCATTACCAAATATGCGGTGATGGTCACAGATCCTTTGGAGATCAAATACCATCTACAAAAAGCATTGTTTTTAACCAAGCACGGTCGTCCCGGGCCTGTGTGGTTGGACATTCCGATGAATGTCCAAGGCAGCATGATTGATCCTGATGCCTTAAAGTCATTTGATCCAGAAAAAGAGGGCTTTTTAGCTCAGGTACCCGCGGTGAGTTCTGACCAATTGCGGCTGATTTACGACGCATTATCTCAAGCCAAGCGCCCAGTGATTTTGGCAGGTGCTGGGGTGCGTTTATCCGGAGCCTACGAGACATTTTTGCAGCTCATCGAAACCCTAAATATACCCACCACCTGTGGCTGGAATACTTATGATATTGTTTACAACGATCATCCCTGTTATGCCGGTAGACCTGGTTCTTTGGGTGACCGTGCGGGGAATTTCACGGTACAAAATGCCGATGTGTTATTGGTACTAGGTTCACGCTTAAATGTTCGGCAAATCAGTTACAATTGGGACGCTTTTGCGCGTCATGCACAAGTGATTATGGTAGATATTGATGCAGCAGAATTGCAAAAACCTACTTTAAAGGTTGATCACCCCATACACGCAGATTTGGCGGATTTGATTCCAAAATTACTACAACACGCACAATCACAACGGTTCCCCGATCACTCTGCGTGGTTGGCTTGGTGTCGCGAACGTGTGAACACCTATCCTGTGGTGCTTGATACGTATTGGACGGTTGAGGGGAAGGTCAATCCTTATTGTTTCATGCAACGATTGAGTGAGTCTTTACCGGAGGGACAAATCATTGTAAGTGGAGATGGCACAGCTTGTGTGGTGTCTTTTCAAGCGATGTTGCTTAAAGCCCGTCAACGCTTATACACCAACTCAGGCTGCGCTTCCATGGGGTATGATTTACCCGGCGCGATTGGTGCCTGTGTGGCTTCAGGATTCCAGGAGATTATATGTCTGGCTGGTGATGGCAGTGTCATGCAAAATATCCAAGAGTTGGCCACGATTGCATTCAATCAATACCCGATTAAGATTTTTATTTTGAACAACAATGGCTACCATTCGATTCGCCAAACCCAGCAAAACTTTTTTGGCCAACCTTTGATAGGTGTGGGCCCAGACAGTGGTTTAGGGTTTCCTAGTTTTGAAAAATTGGCTGCGGGTTTTGATTTGCCCTATACCCATTGCCAAGATCACGCGCAATTGTCGCGCAGCATTGAGGCCACTTTAGCGCATAAAGGACCTATTATTTGTGAAGTTTTTTTGGATTTAGAGCAAGTATTTGCTCCTAAATTATCATCGCGTCGATTGGAAGACGGCACGATGGTGACGAGTCCAATGGAAGATATGGCCCCGTTTTTATCGCGCGAGGAGTTAAAAGAAAATATGTTGGTTGCAGAACCAGCGTAATAGCCTCGACTGATCTAAATGAAACACCATGGTCTTTTATGTGATTTTCTCACAAAAGACCATGGTGTTTTATTTGGCCTTAAGCTACTATTGATTTATCAGATGACATTTTGGGCTATGATTATGCCTAGGCGCGCTTTACACTATTTAACCAAATGGCTGGGTTCGACCGGCAGAAAACCGATGGTGATTCGCGGTGCACGTCAAGTAGGAAAAACTTGGCTGGTGAGAGAATTTGCAACGCAGCATCAAAAACAACTTATCGAGCTCAACTTTGAAAAAAATCCACAGTACCAAACTTTTTTTGAAAGCAACGATCCTAAAACGACGTTACTGTTACTGAGCGCAAGTTTAAATACGGTCATTGATATCCACAAAACGGTTCTTTTTCTTGATGAAATTCAGGCCGCCCCCGTTTTATTAAGCAAGTTGCGTTGGTTTGCAGAAGAAATGCCGGAGTTACCTGTGTTGGCGGCAGGATCTTTGCTGGAGTTTGTATTGGATGCGCATGAGTTCAGTATGCCAGTAGGTCGAATTACGTATTTACATCTGGGACCTTTAACCTTTGAGGAGTTTCTTGACGCCTATGGCGAAAAACAGTTGATGACTTATTTACAACAGTTTTCATGGGAGCAGCACATACCCGCCGTGTTGCATGAACAGTTAATGAGTTTGTTTAAAGAATACCTCGTGATAGGCGGTATGCCCGCAGCGGTGTATTCCTGGGTCAGTGAAAAATCGCTGGAGCAAGTCAATCTGATTCATCATGATTTACTGGCGAGTTATCGCGATGACTTTGCCAAATATGCAGGAAAGCTTCCGCTTTCACGTCTAGACGAGATGTTGATTGCCATCCCTGCAATGCTGGGTGAAAAAATGGTCTTCAGTCGAGTGAATAAAGAGGTGCCCTCTGCGGTTTTAAAATCGGCTTTAAATTTATTGTGCCAGGCACGCATAGCGCGAAAAACGCTTAATACAGCTGGTAATGGTGTACCATTGGCGGCAGAGATCAATGAAAAATTTTTTAAAGTCATTTTTTTAGATGTAGGATTGGTTTCGGCCTTGCTACATATCAGGCTGGATAACCTCTACAAAATTGCAGATATCAATTTTATTAATTCCGGTGGGTTAGCGGAGCAGGTAGTAGGGCAATTACTGAGTTCTCTTGAGCCTTACTATATGTCTCCGGCGTTATATTATTGGGTTCGAGAGAAAAAAAACTCCAGTGCGGAAATTGATTACTTGCTTCAACAGGGGACAAATATTCTTCCCATAGAAGTTAAGTCAGGGAGTACGGGCAGTTTGAAATCACTGCATTTGTTTATGGCCTTGAAGAAACTAACTCACGCTCTGCGAATAAACGCCGATGTCCCCAGTCAAGTTTTGGTTCAAACCAAGACGCATCAGGAGCAGATTCAATATCGTCTTTATTCATTACCTTTTTATTTAACTGAACAAATCCATCGATTATTACCTTAGACTTTTCCACACCAAAATGGCGAAAAGTCTAGACTATTCATCATTTTGGTGTAAAATAGTCTAAAATACTTGTTTGTCTGCTAAAAATGATGCGTCCACAATTTGAAATCATTCTAAATGATTTGAAAAAGAAAATGGTCTTACTGGTAGGGCCCAGGCAATCCGGTAAAACAACATTGGCCAAAGAGTTGACCTCCTACTATCAGAAACCCCTCTATTTAAACTACGATCATATCAAAGACAGGACCATGATTCAGGAGCAGTTATGGCTTCCTGAAACCGACCTGCTGATCCTAGATGAATTACACAAAATGCACGATTGGAAAAATTATTTAAAAGGTTACTATGATACCAAGCCTGAACATCAGCATATTTTAGTTACCGGAAGTGCCCGATTGGATCTCTATGATCAAATAGGCGATTCTCTTGCTGGTCGTTATTTTCGTCATCGCCTCCTCCCTTTATCGCTAGCAGAATTGCATCAAGCAAAAATCAATAATGATATCCAAGATCTTATTGAACGCGGTGGTTTTCCTGAACCGTATTTTTCCGAAACTAATCTAGATGCCAAGCGTTGGCGCGCTCAGTACATCAATAGTATTTTAAGTACAGATATTTTCGAAGTGGATAATATTCAAAATTTAAAAGCATTTAGAACGGTATTTGACTTATTGAGGCACAGAGTAGGGTCGCCCGTATCTTATCAATCCTTGGCCGAAGATATAGGCGTATCGCCCACTACGATCAAAAAATACATCGAGATCCTTGCCGCAGTTTATGTCATTTTTTCGGTAACACCCTATAGTAACAATATTGCCAGGAGTTTATTAAAAGAGCCAAAGATATATTTTTTTGATACCGCACTTGTTGAAGGTGGATCAGGCCCATCTTTAGAAAATACAGTAGCGGTCAGTCTGCTCAAAAGCCTTTATGCGCGCAATGATCAATGTGCTGAAGAGAATGTTCTCCATTATTTAAGGACAAAAGATGGCGAAGAAGTTGATTTTGCAATCTGCAACAACCACCAAGTTCAAACTATCTTTGAAGTCAAAGTCAGTGACGCAAATATTTCCAAATCATTGTATAAATTTAAACATAAGTACGATTTTGAGAGCGTTCAACTGGTACAACATCTCAAACATGAATATCAAGACAAAAATATTAAAGTTTTAAACGCCGCAGATTATTTAAAAAACTTATATCTATAAACTGAAAAACAAATGTTGCATTACGAAGTCAAAATCAGCTAAGGTCAGCAGCTATTTTTTGTGTTAATATTCTCAGTTTATACAACAATCACCACATCGTTTTGTTGAGATACCCAGTTCAATCAACCTGGAAAAAGCACGGGCTGATTACGGGGAACACTCCTCAAGCCATGGCAAAAGAAGAGAAAAAATGAAAACATTATTGATCACTGGCGGACGTGGTGATATTGGTCAAGCCATTATTGACCAATTCAAACACTCTGGTTATGAGATTGTGTCTCCCAATCGTACGGAACTGGATTTGAATCAACCTGACATGATTGCGGATGTCGTCCAACAATTTCCGGAAATAGATGCCTTTATCCATTGTGCAGGGATCAATGTTCCAAAACCGTTTGTAGAGATTGAACCTCGAGATTTTTCCAATACACTGATGGTGAATGCAACGTCGTTTTACCATGTGACGCAGGCCTTGATTCAACATGAAAAATTGCGTCGTGATGGTCATATCTTGGCAATTTCTTCTATCTATGGTGAGATTTCACGTAAAGGTCGTTTTTCTTATACTGTATCTAAATATTGTTTGAATGGCATGGTGAAAAATTTAGCATTGGAATTGGGCAAGCAAGGTATTAAAGTGAATGCCTTGGCGCCTGGTTTCGTAGAAACCCAGTTAACGCGCCAAAATAACACCGCTGAAACCATCGAACACATGAAAAAATCGATCCCACTCGGACATTTGGCTGATGTCAGCGACATTGCAAAAGCCGCTTATTTTTTAGCGTCGGCAGATAATAGATATATCAATGGTCAAATTATTATTGCAGATGGTGGGTATACTGTTGGGGGATTTCAAGAATGAGTTTTAGCATTGATGGTACCAGCTTGTTGTTTTCTCCTGATATGATTCAGGCGCAAAGTTTTGAAGTGTCATCCGTACCAAGGCCTTATACCGTCACGTTGGATTCAAATGCGAACCCCTGCGAGAGCATCAACGCCGAATTGGTCCGCAATCCAAAAAATATTTTAATCATTGATGAAAAAGTTTTGGGATTGTATGGCAAAGATATTGTCTGGCCCCTTGAGCAAATATTTAAAGTGACTGCAACTGAAACCTTCAAAGGCGTAGAGGGGATTATGGCCTTGTATGACTTTATGCATCAACATGACATCACCAAAGGAGAAACTTTGGTGGTGGTTGGGGGTGGTATTACCCAAGATATCAGTGCGTTTGTTGCAGCGACTTATAAACGCGGCTTAAATTGGGTGTTTTTCCCAAGCACGTTATTGGCGATGTCGGATAGTTGTATTGGGGGCAAAGCTGGTGTGAACTTTAAAGGTTCCAAAAACCAACTGGCTTTATTTTCTTCTCCACACTCTGTGATCATCAACACAGCGTTTTTAACGACCTTAGATGAGAAGGATATCCAATCAGGATTAGGGGAAATTTTAAAACTGTGTATCACTGGTGGCCAAGAATTGGTGGATGTGTTCGCTGATTCAGTCAAAGCCGGTATGGTTACACATACAGAGCACTTCAAGCCATTGATTATGAGCGCATTAGCCGTCAAGCGAGCCGTGATTGAAGTGGATGAATTTGAGCAGAATATCCGTAAAGGATTGAATTATGGTCACACTATTGGCCATGTGATTGAATCCATGACCGACTACGCTATTCCACATGGTATTGCGGTGGTGGTGGGGATGATGATGGTGAATCAAATGAGTGTTGAGCAAGGTTTATTGTCTCAAGAGTATTGTTTCGCAGTCAACGTATTATGTTTGAGTTTGATTGATGCCCAAAGTTTGAATCATTTGAAATCTTTGGACACCCAAGATGTCATGGATCGACTGAAACAGGATAAAAAAGTTGCGGGTGATCAGATTACGTTTGTGATGTTGTTTGAACCTGGGGTATTGCGGTTTGTTAGGGTCAAGATGGATGATGTATTAGAGAATCAGTTACATACTATTTTAGGGAAGTTTTTCAAACATTGAAGAAATTATCTTTTCTGTTTTCCCACATATCAGTGGAGTAGTAATTTGTATCTTTTATCCCCATGTTTCAGGGCATAGGGGTTTTTAAAAAAGATGTTTTAAGTGATTGAAGGATGAATCAGTTAGTGCGTTTCTTGAAGACGAAAGTATGAGATATTAGCAAAGGCCATTTACCTTTGAATATTCTCCATCCTATGTTGTTGATTTGTTGAAGCATACGTTGAACGAGGCCATAAAAGCCTTCTATTCTACCTTGGGGTGAGAAACGTACTTCCAGTAAGTCAAATCCGCACTGATCAGTAAGCTGTTTCATACCTTCAATGGAATAAAGAGCAATATGCCAAGGTGCGTCGAATATCCAAAATAGGTTTGATAACGTTTTTTTGGTTTGTCCCAATCTTGAAACAGCGGCAAAATATCGAGCAAAAGTGGCGGTAGGTTGCATTGAAACCAACAGACCTCCATTGTCCAATAGATCGTAGGCGTTTTGAAGAAATGTTTTTGGATCTGACAAATGTTCAAAAACACCACAAAGAGTGATGGCTTGAGCTTTAGACCCTTCCTTTATCAGATCGGACAGAGATTCTTGTTTTACAGGCAGCATTTGTTTTTTGCATTCGTTTACCATATTTTCCGATAGCTCTACACCTTTACATTCAAACCCTTGTTCTATCAAAACTTTACATAAGCCACCCCATCCAGCACCATAATCAACTACTAGTCCAGAAACATCGTGCGCCACAAGTGCTTGAGCAATATTCAAATAATAAGGACGTGATGAGCGATAGATAGCTACTGGATCGCCTTGCCCATGAGCGTGGGTTGCAAATTGAGATTGAGTATATGCTTGCTCAGTATCATGTTGATTGGGTATAGGATTAATTTGAACTGTCTTACAGCGTGAACACGTATAATATTTATATCCAGCGTTGTTGCCCAAAAAAGAAAGCTCACCCAAACAAGCAATACAACCCGAGGCTGGTAAACATATTTCTTTTATAGTGCACGTTTGATTTCGATAAAACAAATTGGCCTCCAAGCGTCTTAGTTTGAGATAATACGAATACTATTTTTTAACAACAATCCATTTTCGTTGTTTCTACTGGCAAGCCCATTATATGCATATATGGTGGATGTGGTGGGATTTATTCAGCAGAAAGTTTAGGAATTTCGGAGGTATGATACTATTTGACTAGACTAATTTGCAAGAGCGGCGAAAATATAACTTATCATTGATAATGAGAAAGTTTATAGCTACCATAACTCACTATATATGCATACCACAGGAAAAGTTAATGCATCTCAATATGGACTTGATATTATCTGAATTATCTCATAAAGGCTTTTATATTTTAGAGGATAATGTCTTATACGAGCTTATATACAAAGCTCGCGTTGAATATCTAAATATATTACATCAACTACCTGTTCACCCACCTCGTGAAAAATTTACATTGCATGATTTAGTACATAAACCTTGGCGCAAACTGGCTATTGGTGCAAGTAATGGGCTAGGTGAAGCATACGCACAATTCTTGCAAACTACTTATTTTCATGAACAATCAGTTGCTTATCCTTATTTGACACAGTTGTTTCGTAAAATGATTACATTAAGAAATGAATTGTTAGGTTTAGCAGAAGATTTTGGATCTTGTCCTGAACGTGATTTGTTTTGGAATGCTTGTCGTGTACATCATTATCCAAGTGGTGGTGGGTTTATGATGGCACATAAAGATACTCATTTCCCCAAAGCTTTAGAATCTTCAGGGTTTCCATTTTTACAAATCATGGCTCCTCTGTCTGCAAGAGGCCAAGATTTTACGACGGGGGGTGGTTTTATTGTTCGTAAGGATACTCAAGAAAAATATTTTTTTGAGACAGAGACCAGTCTTGGCCATGTTGTATTATTCGACGGAGGACATATCATTCATGGTGTTGAAGATGTGGACGGAGATAGAGTAGTTGATTTTCAATCGCCGTCAGGCCGATTTGCAGCATTTGTAAATGTTTACCAAGTTCAGAGTAAAACCTAAAATTTTGGGTTGTCTCAGAACAACGAGTCAATTTTTCAATATTTCTTTAAAGAGCAGCGTGAGATTTTCTTTTGGAACGCAAATAAATTCACCTCTTTTAATGGCATATTTTTCTATGAGTGGAGCAGGTAATGTCGTGGATCGTACCACGATACCACCTGGGTTAAATTTATTCAAAAATTGATGTAAAAAAGACCGGTCATTTCCATAAAACAAATAACTATATGCCAAGGGATATTTGTTTTTTTGAAAATAAAAATAAGTGAGATCATCAATAATGAGGTTTTGTGCTTTTTTTACATCAATATGACATAAGGACGCTAATTTACTTAATTCATTGTTTATTGAATCATAATCATATTTTACAAGGGAAATGCTTGGGCCATAAAACCCTTCTTTAAGAGGTGGTTCGTATCGTTGAATGAGGAAATACAGAGAAGCTGTCCCGAACAATAAAAAATAACAAATGACGACATAAAAATACATTCGTTTCAACAAAAAGGGTAAGTGATTTGCAATAAGAATAATAAAAGCGATTACCAAAAGGGACCATAAAAACCCAGCATCATACCAATTTTTACATTGATTGATGCTTACATTAATCACAGCACATCCTAGTATAACTAAGACCAATAAATGGTCCGTCACTATTTTTTTATGTTTTATCAAGTCTCTCACATAAAAAACTATGCCTGATGTGAGTGTAAAAAAGAAAATAGCCCAATAATTGATGGTAATGAGTGTATTCATCCATACTAACTTTCTGCTCATGGTGATTGGTGGCAGATAATTGACTTGTGCGATTGACTGAAAACTTATTCTATCTATTTCGATCTTATAGTCGGAGAGGTTATACTGTAAATCGTGTAAAAATTGGGTTGGGTTTTTGATGATATTTGAAAAATTAATGGAAAACCCCGAGAGCATCTGACTGACTTCTATAGAGTTACTACAATCCAAAGTCGCTAACCTAAGATAATAGTTGGCAAAAATAATAGCTGTTAGTGCAAAAAAAAGACCTGTAAAAATGTACTTATTATTAAATCTGGAAAATAGACGCCACGCAACAATTAATAGTATAGGAACCAAAAGTAAAGTTTTGGGATGAAGATAGAGAAGCAGAGAGACACACATAAAGTAGCTCAGTGACATTATGATTTTTTTAGAACTACGCTCTGTGGGCTCTGAAAAAAGCAAGCATATGATCATCAATAATATTAAGATTGTTTGTTCAGATCTCAACGTAATCAAAAAAAATGGTACTACGCCTACTTGCAGCAAAGCCAAGACAAGCCCCAGTGCAATGATAATAAACATTCGTTTTTGATTTGGCCGATCAAATGCAGCCAGATTTTTTTTACATAGTTTCATCGTTAGTAATAAAAAAACAAGCCAGCTTGACACGATACTTATGACGCGGAAGTTTTTTAAATTATAAATTTGTCCATGAAGTAGCCATTCAATACTGCTAGGAAAATACCATATTTTTGAATAGTATTGTGGCATAGCTTTACACATCGGCATCAAATTTGTTCTAATGGGAAAATCATATACCATACGTGAAAGTGCGAGTCTTTCGGCTACCTCATCAGGATAAATCGGAAATAGATAAATAGGGTATAATGCTCGAATATAGAAACATATCATTACGATTGAAAGAGCGCATGTCATTAAGAAAAAAAATCTATTACTCCTTGTCATTCATATCCTTGATAGTGATGCATTGGTTCAATGCATTATTTACTAACTCTAGAGGATCTCATCTATGAGCGAAATAATTTTATTTTGTTGAACCTGAGTTAATCCCACCCAGAGAGGTAGACGAATCAGTTGCTGAGATTGTCTATTTGTTACCTCTAAAAGACCGTGTGTACGACAATATTTCTGCCCGGCGGGCGATGAATGCAAAGGTACATAATGTGATGTTGCATGCACATCGTTTTGTTTCAGTGCATGCAGCACAGCTTGGCGATCCGCCTTAGGATTCAGTAAAATGTAATACATATGGGCATTGTGTTGCGCGCCGTTTGGGATTATGGGGCGGCGTAATGCTCCCCGAGCTTCTAAAGATTCCAATAGGGTATGGTAATAATCCCAAATCTTTAACCGTTGCTGAGTAATGAGTTCGGCTTTTTCAAATTGCGCATACAAAAAAGCTGCTGTCAGTTCTCCAGGGAGGAAGGAAGAACCGGCTTCTTGCCAGGTATATTTGTCTATTTCGCCTTTCAGGAAACTACTCCGATCAGTGCCTTTTTCCCATATGATCGTAGCACGTGAGGCCAATTGTTCGTCATTAACCAGTATCGCTCCCCCCTCACCTGAGATCACATTTTTGGTGCCATGAAAACTAAGCGCACCTAGATCACCAAAACTACCGAGAGCTCTACCATAATAACTGGCCATAATGGCTTGCGCGGCATCTTCGATGACAGGTAGCTTATAGTGGTTTGCAAGATCCATGATGGTATGCATTTCACAAGCTACTCCGGCATAATGTACAGGTACTATGGCTTTGGTTCTGGGTGTGATGGCTGCTTCGATAAGATGTTCATTGATATTTAGTGTATCTTCTCGAATATCAATAAACACTGGAATGCCACCGCGTAATACAAATGCATTTGCAGTAGAGACAAATGTGTAAGAGGGCATAATGATTTCGTCGCCTGGTTCAATATCACATATGAGTGCAGCCATTTCAAGAGCTGCAGTACATGAATGCGTCAACAAGGCTTTTGAGCAATTGGTGTTGGCTTCAAGCCAATTGTGACAACGCTTCGTAAATAAGCCATCACCCGATATTGTGTTGTAAGATACAGCTTCGGCAAGATAAGAGAGTTCATTACCTGAGATATAAAGTCGATTGAACGGTATATTCATATCTATTGCTCACCAAATAAGTAGCTGTCTATTGCTTGAATTTGTGTTCCAGCATAAAATTTGATGGTATGTTCTATTCCTGTTGTAAAATCGATTTTGGGGTGCCAACCTAATTCGGTTCTTATTTTAGTGTCATCAAGCGCATAGCGAAAATCGTGGCCTTTTCTATCGCCAATGAATTCAATCAGGGATGTATAAGATTGGGTTTGCGGTATTAATCGGTCCATTTTTTTACAAATCATATGCGCCACTGCAATATTGGATAGTTCATTGTGGCCGGCAATATTGTAGCATTCACCAATATTTCCCTGAGTTAAAATAATTTGGATTGCTTGGCAATGATCATTCACATATATCCAGTCTCTGATATTTTCTCCGTTGCCGTAAATCGAGATGCGCCGATGATTGAGGCAGCAAGAAATGATATTAGGAATAAGCTTTTCTGTATGTTGGTATAATCCATAGTTGTTTGTGCAGTAGCTTAAAACAACAGGTAATTGGTATGTTTGAAAATAGGCTCGAATCAAATGATCAGCGCCTGCTTTTGATGCAGAGTAAGGTGAGTTTGGCGTATATTTGTCAGTCTCAGTGAAGGGTTTTTCGTCTAATTCTAAACTACCAAATACCTCGTCCGTAGATACATGATAAAAACGACAAAGAGATGCAGACAAATGGAATTGCTTTTCCCAGTATTGTCTTGCAGATTCTAAAATAACGTAAGTGCCTTTGACATTGGTATCCACAAATACTGATGGATCCGTAATAGAGCGATCAACATGGCTTTCGGCGGCAAAATGGACGATTGTGTCGATCATATATTGCGCTAATATGTGATCCAGTAGATTTTTATCAAGTATATCACCTTTGATAAATTGATATCGATGTTGATTAGGTAGGTGCTCTAAGTTTTTGATATTCGCAGCATAAGTTAAACTATCATAATTAATGATACGAATATCACTCTGGTTATCCGATAAAATTTGATGAATATAATTTGATCCGATAAAACCACTTCCACCCGTGACTAAAATATTACGTGGCACATAGTTGCTCATAATTGGGTATCCTCCGTACTAAATGAGGAAAATTGTAGATGTTGTTTTAACAACAAGGACGACAAATAAGCGGCATAATCGCAGCGGCCCATTTTTTGCGTAAGATGCTCTAATTGTTCGTCATTAATGTAGTGATGCCGCCATGCAATTTCTTCCGGGCAGTATACTTTTAACCCCTGTCGTTCTTCTAACGAATGAAAAAAATTAGCTGCATCTAACAAGGATGTAGGGGTTCCTGCATCTAACCACGCCATGCCTCGCCCCAGCAAACGAGCTTTTAAACTGTTGTTTTTTAAATACAGAGCGTTAATATCGGTGATTTCTAATTCGTTGCGTTTTGAGCGAGTGATTGATTTGGCATAGTCGATGACATGGTTATCATAGAAATATAGACCGATTACTGCATAATTTGATTTAGGATGTTCAGGTTTTTCTTCAATATTGATAACTTGACCCTTGTGATCAAAATCGAGGATACCATACCGTGTTGGATCTTTAACCATATATCCAAAAATTGTAGCGCCTTCCTTTTGAGATGTCGCGGAGACTAATATATTTTGTAATCCATCACCGTATAGTATGTTATCACCTAGGACAAGGCTCACTGTATCATTGCCGATAAATTTTTCCGCCAAAATAAATGCTTGTGCAATACCTTCGGGCTGTTCTTGAATAGCATAGTCAATCGATAATCCCCATTGACTGCCATCATGAAGTAATCGTCGATAATTCACTATATCCAGCCTGCTGGAGATGACTAGAATTTCACGTATTCCAGCTAGCATTAATAAGGACAGAGAATAGTAGATCATCGGCTTATCGTAAACATGAAGTAAATGCTTACTTGTAGAGTAGGTAGATGGGTATAGCCGTGTGCCGGAACCCCCTGCTAAAACAATTCCTTTTCTCTTGCTCATCGTTAAAACACGTCCTTGATGATGGACCTATTGTCCATTTTTAGGGTATATACTATCATTAAGGATGTGTTTTTCAAAAACATTTAGAGCGTATCTCAACTGCGAGAAATGATGTATGTACCAAATACAATAAATAAGATACCTACCGTTCTTTGTGCTGTGATCGGTTCATTCAATAGCATACTACTTAATAGATATACAAGCACAAAATTTAAGCTCATAAATGGATAAGCATGCCCAAGTTCAAACTTAGTCATGGCTCCCATCCATGCCAACGAAGCTAAGAAAGCTGCAGCGAACGTTGATAAAACCCACGTATCCATGAACACATGCACAATGAATTTAAATTTATCATGCATGGTCTGAGGAAGTTGGCCATACAAGCCCATTCGCCATTTAAGCATTAATTGCGCATAGACTGTAAATGCTATCGTTGTGGCAATATAAAAATAATCGCTTAAGCAAGGAGGCATCACTTTTCCTAGATGACTTTTTTAGGGTAAGAGATAATGACAAAAAACAAATTATTACACAACCGTCGCGTCATCAATGACAGGGATGTAAGACCAATCATTGACAATTGTTGCTACGCATACTAGTTTTAGGCACCTAAAACCAAAAGGGTTCATGCACATGTTAAAAGCCCGGAATTTGTTACATATCAATTACACAGACTCTATCCTTGAAGATATGACGCTTATCCATAGTCTTCGAAATAATATTATAGATGGCGATGTGGTTATTATGAAAAATGTACTTAAACCGAGCTTGATAAAGGATGTAAAAAATTATCTGATGAATCTTGGCAGGAATTCAATGCCAAATTATCAACCTCTCACAGAAGGTGTAATGAATCATCATCGGGTGAATATTTGGGATGACAGATCGTATGTCAAAGGATGCTTCCACCAATTTTCTTTTTTTCCTTGGAATCAAGATGTGTTTAATTTTTTCGACATTACTCGTAATATTTTTTTCTTGAAAAACTTGATCAACAATCAACCTAAGGATAGATTTATCAAACCGGAGAACGGTTGTGCCGTACGCTTATCTTTTCAATTTTATCCCAGAGGCACAGGCGGTATGAATAAGCATTGTGATCCGGTTGATCACCACCAGCTCACTGTGCCAACTTTGGTCATGTCGCAACGAGGAGTAGATTATGAAACGGGTGGCGTGTATGTTGAAAATAAAAATGGGGTACTTGTTTTTATAGAGGATGAATGTGACATAGGTGATGTAATTTTATTTAATGCTCAGATACCACATGGCGTGAAAATGATAGATGAACATAAAGAGATTGACTGGCTTAGTTTTGAAGGCCGATGGATGATGATTTTTGCCACCAATAAATTATCCACGAATCAAGCAGTAGCGAATGCAATAGACTTGGAAATCAATATAACAAGATAAATGTTTTTTTAGAAAAAGCCACGGAGAATGATATGGCTGCAAGTAATTATCAAGCAGAAGTTAATAAGAGCAAAAAAAACAAAATCCTGATTTTAGGTGCAGGCAGTTGGCAAGTACCTTGGCTTGCAAAAGCCAGAGAGCTTGGGTTTATTGTGTATGCAACTGATTGGTCTGAAACTGCAGAAGGTCGGAATATTCCCCATTATTTTTCTCCTATTAATCTTCGGGATAAAGAGGCTACTCTAAATTATGCTAGGCAACATAAGATAGATGCGATTTTTACTTCAGCAGATATTGGCGTGCAAACGGCTGCTTATGTTGCGGCACACATGGGGTTGCCCTATCATTCTGAAGCATTAGCCTATTGCGCCACTAATAAATTCGCAATGCGAGAAAAAGCCAGAAATCTTGGTCTGGGTGGGCCTCATTATCAATTGGTTGATCATGTAAACGATGCTCGAATTGCTGCTGACGAATTGGGATTCCCTCTTATTATCAAGCCAGTAGATAATTTTTCAAGTAAGGGCGTACGTATCGTAAATAACCAAAGTGAACTGGAGCAGATTTTTCAGCATAGTTTGGAATTTTCTTTTGAAAAAAAGGTCCTTTTGGAAGAATTTATGATAGGCACTGAAGGTTCTGTGGAAGCTTTAATCAAGGATGGTATTGCCCATATCATGGGCATCAGTGAAAAACAAAAATCACCTATGCCTTATCGTTACGATATATTACTAGAATATCCAGGAAATTATTGTTCTAACCAATTGAAAATGATAGAAGTATTTATTCAAACCTTGGTGACAGGGTTTGAAATTCAAAGTGGAATTATTCATGTCGAAATCATGATAACGCAAGACGATGTACGATTAATTGAATTTGCAATTCGAGGATGCGGTAGTAAAATCGTGACTCATTTGATGCCGGCTCTGACCCAGTATGATGTGATGGCTTATGTATTGTGGAATGCTTTTGGTATTCGTCATCCGATCCAATTTTCAAAAAATTATTGTGGATTGTTACAATTTATTATGTTGCCTAAAGGACGCATCAAACGTATTGATGGGGAAGAGTCTATCAAAACAATGCCTGGTGTCTTGGACTTTCTGATTGAACGTAAGGTTGGAGATGTTATTGGTGATATAGAAGATGGCAGAAGTCGCCCCGGGTATTTATTGGCATACTCCACAAAAACAGAAGAGCTGCAACAAATCGTGCAGCATGCGTTGGCCACAATGACAGTTGAGTACGAATAATGGTTGAAATTTTAGATTGCACTATCCGTGATGGTAGTTACGTTATAGATAATAATTGGACGGCTGCTGACATCAAGTCGATAACCCACGGGTTGGTCGAATGTGGGTTTCAATATATTGAAGTTGGGCCAGGCATAGGTCTTGGTGCCCATCGAAAAAATGTAAAATCCATTTGTACAGACGAGGAATATGTGAGGTTTGCCGCGGAGGCTAAGCAAACCTCTAAAATTGGTGTCTTTTTTATCCCGGAGATTGGAACGCTGGAAGATATAAAATTATTCGCTGTTTGGGGTGGCGATTTTATTCGGATAGGTGCCGATGTTTCAAAAAGTGATGTTGCCAAAAAATACATTGAATATGCACGTGAACTAGGGTTAGAAGTCGGATTCAATTTTATGAAATCTTACGCGGTTTCTCCCTTTGAGTTATGTAAGAGAGCGACACGTATTCAACAGTATGGTGCGCAGATGATTTCATTGGTCGACAGCGCAGGAGGGATGTTACCCAAAGAAGTAGGACATTATATGAGCTTGCTTCGCGAAAGCATTGATGTGCGTCTAGGCTTCCATGGCCATAATAATTTATTATTGGCCAATGCTAATAGTATTGCTGCCATTGAAAATGGCGCTGATATCATTGATGCTACTTTGATGGGAATGGGTAGAGGTGCAGGGAATGCACAGACGGAAACAATGCTTGTTATTCTGAAAAAAATGGGGCTTGATACTCACATTAATCCCATGCAAGCTGCTGCAATAAGTCAGGCCTATATTGTACCTAAGACAAACAGATTGAAAGGTTCGGATGATCTGCAGCTGGTGATGGGGGATGCTTTGTTTCACGATGCATTTTTAGATCAAATCACCCAAATTGCTATGACACACCATATCGATTATCGAACACTTATTATGCAAGTTAGTAAGATCAACAAAGAAAATCCTTCCTCAGAGTTAATGGATAACATTGCCCAAAATATTCGATTAGGCAAAGATCCTTATGTTCCTGCACCCAAGTTTTATCATAAGGAAATGAAATAAGATGTTGTATATTAAGACGGTTTTTTCTGAACGAATTGCGACAATGTTGAAATTAGTTGAACAAACCAATAAAGGCTCAGTATTGGTTATTCAACAATTCCCTATTATCGATGATCACATGACAAAGATTCCAGAAGTTCGAGAGAGTATATCCAGCATTTTAGCATTCATAGAGCTGGGGGATGTGGCTATTTTTCACGAGATCATCGCCATGGCGGATGGTGTTTTTGACAATATTGTGCTTGACGTTGATATCAAACTTCCGATTTCACCTACACTATTACAATCAGCGACAAAAAATATTAAACAATCAAGATTGTTTACTTACAGCGATATTAATACTTGGGCGGATTCTGCGTTACAATTCATTTTGCAAAGAGAAAAGATCTTGCATGGTAAAAGAATCAAATTGCTTGGCAGCGGATTGCTGTACGAGGCATTGCTGCACCGCCTGGCATTTTTTGGTGTAGAGTTTCTGATGAATGACTCAGATAATATAGAGGTGTTGATTGGAGCTCAGCTCAAGGGGGTCTCTACTGCGGATGATGTCGTGATGAAACTACATGAAAATGCCAGTCTTTATGATATTGGAATTGGAAATTTCAGTACTTCTTTGATTGATATGGCCGCTTCAAAGGGTCATGTGATCTATCGAATAGACATTCGCGCAGGTATTTCTAGTCTTATTGTCAATATTTTAGAGACGGACTGCTTGATTCATAAAGTCATGGGACGCGCGCAAATAAAAGATATTGAATTGGTTGCTGGAGGCATGATGGGTGGGAAAAATGCGATTATCATAGATCATATTAATCACCCGACCAATATTATTGGTGTTGCTGATGGCAAAGGAAATGTAAAAACCGATGTAGAGGCGAGTGATCATAAAAACATTGCGTTTGTTGAACGTTTAATTAAACAAATATAGGATGATAATGCTTCCCATTTTTGATTCACTGACACACCCTACTTTAACTGGGGCGTGGTTTACTGAGGATATAGATGCTTCGATGGAAACATTATCTCAAGTGACAAGGAACAATGACATCTATGGGTTTTGTGCTGTGGGTCTACCTGATTTTTCTGGCTATGATCACAATCTCTTTTTTGATATGGTTTCTAGTCACAAGAAATGCTTTCCTGTAGCAGGTTTTAATCCTTATCGTGTTACTGATATTGCAGAGCAGCTAATGTATATAAAAGCATTGGGATACAAGGCAATTAAATTACATCCTCGGTTGGGCGGTTATTATTTGGATGCCAATGATTTGATACTAAATGCATGCTTTGAATGGGCCTCTCAGCTTGAATTGGTGATTTTTTTATGTACCTATACAAGTGCTAAACTTGAATCGTATCCGAACAAAGATCCGTACTGGGAGTTGGTAAAATTGTTAAAAAGATTTTCTGGGGTTCGTTGTATTTTACTTCATGGTGGTGTGACACAATTAATGCAATACGCTGATCTGGTTAGGTATAATCGCAACTTATTATTGGATCTTTCTTATACCATTATCAAGTACAAACATTCATCCATTGATCTTGATATACAATATCTTTTTTTAAATCTTGATCAGCGTCTTTGCATAGGCACGGATCATCCTGAATATACAATGGTTGATTTACGACATTGCTTACAAGATTTTGAAAAATATACCCCAGTGGAAAAATTACGTAACATTTACTACAAAAATCTACAGACATTTCTTGGATTTAATGTATGAACACGCAACCTTTCATTTCTATTATTTCACCAGTTTTTGGGGCAGAGGGAATTATTTCTGAATTGGTAAAACAAATTACTGCTTCCGTATCGACCATTACGAGTAATTTTGAAATTATTTTGATTGAGGATCGTAGTCCAGATAACTCTTGGCATGAAATTGTTCGAGAAGCTCGAACAAAAAAATATATCAAAGCTGTGAGATTAAGCCGAAATTTTGGGCAACATGCAGCGATTGCTGCAGGTATGGAGTTGGCGAAAGGTGATTATGTGGTTGTATTAGATTGTGATTTGCAACACAACCCATCTTATATTCCTGCACTCTATCAATTGATTCAAAACGGTAATGATTTTGTGGTTGCTCGCATTAAAATACGTGAGCATAGCTTCATTAGAAATCTGTGCGCACGAGCTTACTATAAACTAATAAAAGCCATTAGCGGTTATAGCGTCGATCCAAATATTGGAAGCTACTCAATGTTAACTCGCAAAGTTGTAGACGCTTTCAACCAATATAACGATTACAAAAAGTTATATCTCTGGGTCTTAAATTGGATCGGCTTCAAATCGGATGTTCTAGAAATTTCTCATAAGAAACGTTATCTAGGAAAGAGTGCTTACAATAGAAGAAAATTATTGTCTTTGGCATTGAATGTCATGCTATCTAATTCTGATAAACCGCTTTATTTAAGTGCATACTTGGGATTGATCATATCTGGGTTTTCTTTTTGTGGCATATTATGCATTTTATATCAGTATTTTTTGAGGGGCGCTTTGTTGGGGTGGAGCAGTACAATTATAACCATCATGTTTTTTAGTGGGTTAATTCTCACTTCTATCGGTGTTTCGGCCATCTATATCGCAAAAATATTTGAACAAACCAAACAAAGACCTCGTTATATTATTTCTGAAGAGCTAAATGTCAATGAATAAAAAACTTATATGGGAAAAATTAGGACGAATCATTTCTGCTGATAAAAATTTTTCGTGGATGGCAACGTGTACGGGCCCATCCTTTGCTGTGCAAATAAATGACACATCTTTGTTCGATATTTATATCACCGGGCGTGATGCGCACAATAGATCACAAATCGGTAAAGCAGTGCTTGATATAGAAGATTTACAACGCCCAATGCGTATACAGGACTTGGTTGTTTTTGATGTGGGGGAATTGGGTTGTTTTGATGAAAATGGGGTGTCCTATCCAGTTATTGTTGAACACAATGGTTTAAGATACATGTATTATGTGGGTTGGGTGCCTACTGTACTTACTCCTTTTCAAAATTTTACCGGTCTTGCGACTGCTCCTACGGGTACGGATAATTTTACTCGAGTTTCGAGAGCACCTATTTTGGAACGAACCAATGCAGAACCTTTTTCATCGGGATCGGTCTATGTGATGCAAGAAAACGGACTTTGGCGTATGTGGTATACCAGTTTTTTGCGTTGGGGTGGCGCTGGGGAGCATAAGCATTATTATGTGATCAAATATGCTGAAAGCATAGATGGTATTCATTGGCAGCGGGATGGCAAGATATGCATCGATATTGAAAACGCTTCTGAATATGCTATTGGACGACCTTCTGTATTTAAATATAATAATCAATATTACATGTGGTATGTGTATCGAGGTGATGAATATCGTATTGGTTTTGCGATGTCTGATGATGGAATTGAATGGAAAAGAATGGATCATCTTGCTGGGATAGATGTTTCAAAACAGAGAACCTGGGATTCAAATGCCATATCCTATCCACATGTGTTTCCTCATAAAGATTATTTGTATATGTTGTATTGTGGCAATGATTATGGGCGTGAAGGTCTTGGGCTTGCGCGGATGGCTCTTTCTAATTTAACGACTTGCAATGAATCAATCTGAAAAAGAATCAATAATAAAACGCTACTCCGACCGTATTGAACAATTTGGTGATTCCCCCTTAACTTTGGGGTGGACAAAGGGAAAACATATTTTACGATATCATATTCTTTTAAACCATTGGCGTTTTAATGGCGACACGTTGCTAGATTTTGGATGTGGGTTTGGCGATATGTATGATTATATTCAGGTATTAGGGCTTAACTTGGTCTATCATGGTTATGATATCAATCCGGACTTGATTGCGATGGGTAAACAGAAATATCCTGATATACACCTATACGCAAAAGATATTCTTTCTTTGGCTGTCCCTGAAGTATTTGATTACGCTGTATCATCAGGTGTGCATAATTTGAAACTGGAAGATAACTGGGGATTTATTGAGAAAACATTTAGGTTTTTTGCCTGTTATTGCCGCAAAGGATTCGCCGTAAATTTTATTTCCAATAAAGTGGATATCGTTGATGGACATTTGTACCATGCGGATCCTGCAAAAATTCTTGATTTGGCCTACTCTTATTCAAAGAAAGTTGTTTTAAGAAATGACTACATGCCGTTTGAGTTTACAATTATTGTTGATTTACAAAATGAATTTGATAAAGATTCCGTGGTTTATCCCGAATATCTTATGTATATACGGTCCTAAGCAAGTTGTTATTTATTAAAGTTTCATTTAATATCTCGAAAAAGTAAAATGAGCTGAAAATGGATTTTATAAGACTCAAAAATAATTTGAAAAAAGATTATTCTGGCCTAAGAAAAATCAGACTAGCTATTCTAAGTGATTCTTCGACAGAATTTTTGGCCGTGGCATTTAGAGGCTTTGGATATGATTTGGACTATGATTTCGAGCTTTATGTTGCTGACTATGGTGCAATTGAAAGTGAGTTATTAAATACCAGTTCCTTTTTATATGATTTTCAGCCTGAATTTATACTCGTATTTCAGTCCATAAAAAAGTTACAACATCAATTCGATGTGCTTTCGGATGAACGTAAAATAGATTTTGCTGACGCTCACATCACGCAAGTATGCGCCTATTATGATGTGCTTCTATCTAAAAACGCATCATGCAAAATTGTTTATGCCAATTTTCCTGAAATGTTTGAGAGTATTTTTGGAAACTATGCGACCAAATTGCAAATTTCATTTGAATATCAAATAAGGAAACTTAATTTCGAACTTATGAATGTTAGTCAGAAATTAGGTAATTTATTTATTAATGATCTTTGTAAAATACAAAATCAATATGGTGTGGAAAGATTTTATGATACGCGAATGTATGTTCATGCAGATCTTGCGTATGCCCTTGAAATATTGCCGAAAATTGCAAAAAATACGACAGATATTATGCTTGCCCTCGATGGAAACTTCAAAAAATGTGTCATCCTGGATTTAGATAATACCTTATGGGGTGGAGTTATTGGTGATGATGGCATTGAAAATATTGAAATAGGTAGCCTGGGCATCGGAAAGGCATTTTCAGAATTTCAAGTTTGGTTAAAGCAATTGCAGCGCCGGGGCATTATTTTGGCCGTATGCAGTCAAAATCAAGAAGATGTTGCAAAAAATCCCTTTATGAATCATCCAGAAATGGTACTGAAATTGGAGGATTTTTCTATATTTGTGGCAAATTGGGGGAGTAAGGCTGAAAATATTAAGCACATTCAAAAAACATTGAACATAGGGTTTAATTCATTGGTGTTTTTAGACGATGATCCGTATCAACGAAATTTGGTAAAAACCTATGTTGATGATATTTGCGTACCTGATTTACCCAAAGATCCTGCGGAATATGTGTCTTTTTTGTGCGATCTAAATTTGTTTGAAACGGCTAGTTATAGCGAAGTGGACAAGCAAAGAGGCCAATACTATCGTGAAGAGGTAAATAGAGAAACTTTAAAAGGGTATTATGCAAGTGATGCAGAGTATTTAAAAAATCTTGAGATGACGGCAGAAGTTTTATCGTTCAATGCCTATTCTTTACCCAGAGTGTTGCAATTGATTCAACGTTCTAACCAATTTAATCTTCGAACGATACGATATAGCGAAAAAGAACTGCAGGAAATTGCCTTGTCTAAGACTACGTTTGCTTTAGCTTTTTCTTTGCAAGATAAATTTGGCAATTATGATATTGTTAGTCTTGTGATTTTGAAAGCAGATTCTAAGCAAGAGCTGTTCATTGATACCTGGATTATGAGCTGCAGAGTATTGAAGCGTGGGTTAGAAGATTTTGTTCTGAACTGTGTGGTCAATATCGCAAAGCGTGAACAATATGAACGATTAATTGGTGAGTATATACCTACCCAAAAAAATGCTTTGGTGGTTGATCATTACAGTAAAATGTTGTTTCAGCAAAAAGGGAGTCGCTGGTTTTTAGATGTTAGCGCCTATGAGCAACGTGTTTGCTATATAGAAAATAAGGAAAAAACTGAATATGTCGCATAATATGATACAGGCAATCAACCAGATTTTTATTGATGTGCTGGATGAAGATAGTATTGTGGTCACCCCTGAAACCACTGCACAAGATATCGAAGAATGGGATTCATTGAATCATATTCATCTTGTAGTTGCGATTGAAAAGCATTTTAAGGTGAGATTTTCAACTCAGGAAATCAATAAATGGAAAAACGTTGGGGATATGTGTCAATCAATTGTTGAAAAGTCGGCTCTTGTATGAATCATGGTGATCAATATAAAGTTGATTTCAAGCTGACTGATAAAATTTACCAAGGTTTTATTAATCTATTTGAAGATAGAAATTGTTTGCATACTGATCATTCCTATGCTGTGAGCAAAGGATTCGATGATGTGGTGATGCATGGTAATATTCTGAATGGATTTTTATCCTATTTTATTGGCGAGTGTTTGCCGATAAAAAATGTGATGATTCACTCACAGGACATTAAGTATAGTAAACCTGTTTACTGTCAGGATGATCTGACTTTTTTTGCGGTAGTTACGGATGTAATCAGCTCTGTATCGGTAGTGATACTGAGTTTTTATTTTGAAAATCAAAATAATATCAAAGTAGCTAAAGGAAAGGTTCAAATAGGAGTTTTAAATTAATATTTTTGTTACAGGTGGTGGCTCTGGCTTAGGGAAAGCTATTACACTTCATCTGGCGTCTCAAGAAAATAATCATGTTTATTTCTCATATTGTCACGCAGAAAATGCGGCACGAGATATAGAGCGTTTATATCCTAATACAAAAGCTATTCATTGTGATTTTACTCAAGAAGATTCTGTAAAAGGTTTATGTGATGACATATCTCGGATCGAATTGCATGCGCTGATCAATAATGCATTTACACCGATTGATAGTAATCACTTTCACAAATTAGCTTCGGAAAGCTTTGCCAATAGCTTTCTGTGTAATCTTATGCCAACGATAAAAATCACACAATGCGCAATTGCTGGGTTTAGAAAAAACAAATTTGGGCGAATCATCACTGTTACTACCTCATTTCTTTTAAACAAACCGCCTTTGGGTTTGTCCGCCTATGTTGCAGAAAAAGCCTATTTGGCTTCCTTGTGCAAATCGTGGGCTGCTGAAAATATGAGCTTTAATATCACATCAAACTGTATTGCTCCTTCAATGATGGTGACCGGTTTTACCAGTCACGTGGATGAGCGCGTGATTGAAAGTGCAGCACAAACACATCCCTTTAAGAAGTTGCTGACAGTTGAAGAAACGGCAGAGACTGTTGGATTATTATTGAATGCATCACGACATGTGAATGGTGCAACTTGGATACTGAATGGAGCGGCAGATGTTATTTAATTCATGGAATTTTTTATTATTTTTTCCAGTAGTGACTGTTTTGTATTTTCTATTTTCGCATCCGTATCGCTGGTTTATTTTGTTGGTGGCCAGTTGTTTTTTTTATATGGCTTACGTACCTAAATATTTGTTGGTTCTTGCTTTTTTGATTCTCATGGATTATTCGGCGGGTATCATGATTGCGCGTTCTCCTCAGCGATATAAAAAAATATTTCTGATTGTCAGTGTTTTGGCTACTTGTAGCGTTTTATTTGTGTTTAAGTATTTTGATTTTTTTAATGAGAACTTAAGTCGTTTGGCTGTTTTTTTACATTGGCAATACATGCCTATCTCAATTCAATGGTTATTACCTATTGGACTTTCATTTCATACGTTTCAAAGCTTGTCATATGTTATAGAGGTCTATAAAGGTGAACAAAAAGTAGAGAAAAACCTGGGAATTTATGCTCTTTATGTCATGTTCTATCCACAATTGGTAGCTGGACCTATTGAACGCCCGCAACAAATGCTACACCAATTTCGTGAGAGGAAAACGTTTGATTATCAACGAGTGGTAGAAGGTTTGATTTTGATGTCTTGGGGGTTGTTCAAAAAGGTGGTTATCGCCGATAATTTAGCAGAGCTCGTCACCAAAGTTTATAGCCAGCCTATGAACTATCAGGGTGGTGCATTGTTGTTCGCGACTCTGTTTTTCTCTATCCAAATTTACTGTGATTTTTCAGGGTATACGGACATCGCTAGAGGTGCCGCGAAAGTGATGGGTTTTGAGTTAAGCATCAACTTTAATCACCCTTATATTTCAAAATCTTTATCTGAATTCTGGCGTCGCTGGCACATTTCTCTGTCTTCGTGGTTACGTGATTATGTGTATACGCCTATTACTATAAAAAAACGATATTGGGGAACGTGGGGTGCTGTTTTTGCGCTCATGATTACCTTTGTTGTGAGTGGTATATGGCATGGCGCCAGTTGGACTTTTGTTGCATGGGGCGCACTGCATGGGATTGGGCTTTCTTTTGAGGCTTTAACAGCTAAATATCGAAAAAAATATACTAAATATATTCCTAAATGGTTGTATGCATTGCTAGGTTTGTTATTTACATTCAGTTTTGTGAGTTTTACGTATGTTTTCTTTAGAGCTCAAACCATGCATGATGCTATATATATCATTCGACATTTATTAGACCCGATAAACTTTGCCCTTATTGAACAAACCTGGTTGATTGCGGATATAAACTTTGCTGTTGCAATGGTCGTTCTTTTGCAAATTGTGGAGTTTTTTCAAAGACGGTTTACGCTTCAGCAGGTATTTCAACTTCGTTGGTGGTATCGGTGGTCTTTATATTACTCCCTTATGTTTACCTTGATACTTGGTGGCCAGTGGTTCGCCCCAAGACAGTTTATTTACTTTCAATTTTAAATTCTGAGGCTATGATGTTGAAGCGGTTAAAAAAAATAGGTGATAGGATCGTGTATGTGAGCACACACTTGCCATTGTATCAATTTATTTTTAAGAGCTTTTTATTACTTTTACCTTGTGTTTTGTGTCTGGGATATGTTGAATATCGGCTGTCGACGATGTCAGTGAGTTACTCTCAAAAAAAACACGAGTTAGAAAGCCAACTGAAGAAAATAGAGGTTTTGGTCATTGGTTCTTCTAATGCTTACTATGGTATTAATCCCCATTTTTTTTCCAAAAAAGGATTTAATTTGGCATATCGAGGACAGTGGCCTTATTACGATTGGAAATTTATTCAGAAATACATAAATCTAATGCCCAATTTGAAACTTGTTATTTTTTCTGCTAATTATTTTACCTTGGGCACTCATCCTCTGAAGCACGCGGAGGATTGGCGAATTTATTTTTATGCACAATATCATCGTATACTACCACCGCAAGAAGGAACCGTTTTGGGGTTTCGTCACTCATTTGACCCCAAGCTTTTTAGCAAAATTGCTTTATTCGGTGAGAAGACCAAATATTATTTGGAAAACGGAAGTACTCAAGTCGATGCAGGTGAACCTAGCGAAGATATGACAGGGTGGTTCAACGCAGGCACTAAACCATGTGATTTGACCTTAAACATTGGTTCAAGTGGTGCAGCAGCTCACAATGCATCGGTTAATCCCTCTAATTTTCAAATGAACTTGAGTTGGGTCGCCAAAATTGCAAAAAAAGTCCGAGAAAAAAACATTAAGCTTGTGATTCTTGAGCTTCCTGAATCTCATTATTACACAGATAATCTAGATCCAAATAAGACCGCATTGATGGAAGAAAGTATCCAAAATTTTGCAAAACTAAATAAAGCGACATTTATTACCTACTTGAACGATGCCCGATTTGATTTAAAAGATTATACCGATATGCCGGATCATTTAAATGCAGTGGGTGCGGAAAAAATTTCCAGAATTATCGATCACGATATTATTGTTCCTGTTATGAAGGTGAGTGCATAATTTTTTTTCATGTTTATTTTATAGCGATTAATCTAAGTGTATTGGAAATACTATGATTCTTTATAAGGTTATTTTAGATGCCTATTATCTTCATAAAAAACATTTTGTTGCTTTTTTGCTGACAGGAGTTGTAACTGCTATGCTTTACTTTTCTTTGTTTACATTTGGAGAAAAGATATTGCACGCTAGTCAAACATTATCAGTATGCCTTGCATATAGTTTAGCTGCCTTTTTCCATTTTTTTGTAAATAAAAAAAAGGTTTTTCGATCCAAGAAATCTAAAAATTTACGAACATTTTCAAAATATATTGTATTACTGATTGTTAATTATGGGATTACCCTCCTTGTCTTGCATATTGGTTTACTGTTCATGCTATCAATGTATTTAAGCCTAGTGGTTGCTGCTGGGATTACAGCGGTATCAGGGTATATTATGAATAGATTCTGGGTATTTAAAGTGACTATATGAAATAGTGTGATCATTATTTGATACAAAATTATTTTGTATAATATTTGCGATGCTCATAACCATAAAAGGAGTTTTTTAAGTGCTTTTAGGAACGGATTTTATTTTTATTTTTGCCACTTTTAGTCTTAGTTTTTTGTTGGGATTACCATTTCTGCTATTGGTTCCGTCTTCGCATTTTCATAATAAATACTTGGCTTCTCCAATTTTTGGTTACGGTTTCATTGGGTTTTTAACAACGGTTCTCTATAAACATAGGGTTAGTGAGTTATTTTTATTTAAAATACTGTGGATGATAGGATTTCTAATTTTAGGGATTGCTCTCTATCAAAAATTCAAAACATCCAGACAGTGGATACAATGGACGAAAACAAATACTTTACTCGTATTTTTTTTGTTTTTAGCTTTTACTTTGATTTTTCTTCCTTATTGGGTTGGCGGGTTACAATTCTCGGGTTTTCAAGGTTGGATCTGGGATCAATTTGCTTATATAGGTTCCGCGTTAACCTACCAACATAAAACTTTTGCTCAGGTCATAGGCAGTAATGGATACAGCTACATACAAGACCCTGTGTCTTTAATGGGAGCGATAGAGATTGGACGCAGACCGACAGTCGCTATTCTCTTTGGATTTTTCTCAGAAATTTCGCCTGAAGAAACTTACCGATGGGGATACTTGTATGTGGCTTTTTTTGTCACAAACGGCATATTAGCGGCAACTTTTTTGATGCGTAATATTTTTCACTGTTCCACTGCTCGAGCTTTGATGGTAGCGAGTGCGTTTTTTGTAGGATTTTGGGGGCAAGTTTATATAGATTTTAATGCGTGGTCTATGAGTAGCGTGATACCTATTTTGTTACTGGTTGTTACCTACGTTTGTACCGCAGCTCGGCATATAGGAACTCAAAATCCCTTAACCATATTTGAACTTTTTCCTCTGAGCTGTCTAATAGGATTTGCTTTTTATTTGTATCCAGAGGACAGTATGTTTCATTTGCCGGGACTCGTGGCGATTGTGATTGTGGCAAATTTTATAAATTTAAAGCAACAGCTCTCTAAAAAGAATATTATTTCATCATTTAAAGTGATTTTGGCTGGAGTGGCTGGTCTTTTCTTATGCGTGTTTTTTTGGCAGGGAACTATCGGTTATTTGATGTTTGCCGCAAAATTTGCTGCACAAAATGTCATGACTCGAGCGGTTTATGGGGAGTATTTACTCCCAATGTTTGGTCAAGCTAACTGGCTGGGGCCGCTGCTTGACAAAGCTGTTTATTATTCTGGAACAACTGTTCATTCAGAAAATCAGGGCGTTGTTTTATCATATATTTTGAAACATATTTTTGTCGATGGCCACCTTGAAGTTCTCTATTATTTGATTGTGGATGGATTTTATGGGTTTTTGGGGGTGTATTTTTTTACTCCTTTGGCCAGTGTGACGCCATTCATTCAAGAGTTTTGGAGAGCGCTTCTTGCCATTAATATGATAGCTTTTATTGGTTACCAATTTAAAAGCTATATTCAAGCTGCATCAAAGTTCCGTTTGTTTTTTGTGTTTGTTGGGCTTATATGCACAATTTTAATTTGTTTTTTATGTGCGACTAGGATATTTGCTATGGCAAGAGGCATTTTTTATGTTGCCCCTTACTGTTTTATACTATTTTTTATTCCTTTTTTATCATCTGAAAAAATAGTTTCTTATAAAAACACTTTTTATATTTTTCTTATTCTCAGTCAATTCGGTTTTGGAGTGGCACGTATTGTTTTTGCTGCACAACATCATTTGCCCCTGTATTCGTTGCCATACTCATTTGCAAGAGCACACTATTTCCCCGAAGCTCAAACTCAGTATGATTGGAATTTGAGTCGATTTGATGCAGCTTTAAATAATTGCCATCGAGTGTATGTGGATATATCAAATGGATGGCAAGAATACGCGGTTGTTTATTACCTCTATTCTAAAAATAAGGAGTTCGTGAAAAAACTTCCAGTTAGAACTTCTTTTTGGGCAGTGGATCCAATTGGATATCAAGCATTGAATGGTATGGAAGATTGTACTTTCTCGACCATTAAAAAGATTATGAATCATGTGGAGTTCAATGAGCTACAATTGACGCCCTATCAGAGATAACTATGAATAAAATATATCAAATAAGTGCAGGTGGTATCGTTTTGATGAGTACCATTCTATCGTCAACAACAGAAGCTGGTGTAATACCTAAAGATGCCCTTACAATAGCCAATTCTGTGCTAGCGTTGAAAGTGAACGGTCATCCTCGAGCAATAGTCGTCATATCTAAGAATGACGTGAAGCATGTTACTTATACCATCTCTCCAGCCTTGCCAAGTGGTACCCAAATATCACCTGCTGATTGCGGTGATATGAAGGGGGAGGATAAATGTGTTTTGACTATTTCGCCGGGCCCTTTTCCAAGCGCACTTCCTGGTACTGTGGCTCAACCGAGTTTGATAACGATAAGTGGGGAAAACGGCAATAAAGTGATGGCAGAGATCTCTGTCTTAACTTACGGTAGTTTATATCAACAAGGGTATGTGTTTGCATTATATGATGATTTAAATAAATATCCCTCCGTAAGAAGTATTGGGGGAACCATTGCTTCTCTTCAAAATAATCACCCCTCAATTGCTTGGGGGAATGGTACTTTTATCCATACAAAAGCGACAAGTTTATCTAATGGTTGGGAAAACACCAGATTAATCAAAATTGCCCAGGGAGATAGCCAATATGCTGCCTCAATCTGCGCGCATTATCAAATTGATAAGCACGGAAACTCGCCTTGTAAAGAGAGTGTTTGTTATTCTGAATGGTATGTCCCCTCTGTTTGTCAATTGGGTTCGGTCAACAAAGGAATAGGCTGCTTAGGTATGCCAACACAGCCTAATATGGAGGAAAATCTGTTTCGCCTTAATCCTTCCATAGGTAGTTTGGCTGGGTATCACTGGAGTTCCACTGAATATGAAAATGACCCATTGAAAACAGCATGGATTCAATTTTTTGATGGTAATCACAGTGCAGAGAGGTTTATTGTTAGCAAAGAAAGCATTTCAGCAATTCGATGTGTGAGAGACATTGTATAGATAAAAAAGCACCATAAGGGGTTTGTGTTTTCGCAGATAAGTAGAGAGCTAATGTTAGCGCGTTGTTTTCTGAAATCCAGTTTGCTATGATGACCGTCTCAAAAGTCAAACGCAAGGGATGCGACGATTAAAAGGGAAGAGTTTGATGTCTAACAGAAGTAAAAAATCAGAGTGCACTCAGTTATCTGTGATTGTCCCCGTCTACAAAGAAGCCAAAAACATTCAGCCTTTTTTGTCGCGTATGGAGGCAGTTTTATCCCGTATGGAGTTGGATTACGAGATTATTTTTTGTTTAGATCCGTCTCCCGATCAAACCGAACAAATCATTCAACATGAAATTGAACGCAATGTACGTATTAAATTATTAGGTTTCTCAAGACGATTTGGCCAACCTGCGGCAACGATGGCAGGTATTTTATATTGCAAGGGCCATGCATGTGTCGTTATCGATGTTGATCTGCAAGATCCTCCAGAATTAATCGAATCGATGTATCATAAACTGCAAGAAGGTTATGAGGTTGTCTATGCCAAAAGACGATCTCGTAAAGGTGAAACCGTGCTTAAGAGAATCATTTCTTATTTTGGCTACAAAGTAATCAATAAATTGACTGATTTACAAATTCCTACAAACACAGGGGATTTCCGTGTGATGTCGAGGCGAGTGATTGAAGAATTACGTAGTCTTAATGAATCGCATGGTTTCTTACGTGGACTTGTAGCTTTTGTTGGGTTTAAGCAAACTTTTATTGAATACGATAGGGATGAGAGATTAACCGGAAAAGGTAATTATAATCGCTATACAGGTTCATTAAAAATTGGTTTAAATGGATTAATTAGTTTTAGCAGCCGGCCCTTGCAAATGATGTCAGTGGTTGGAGCAAGCTTTGCCGGGCTTAGCTTTTTGCTAGGAACTTGGTATCTCCTGCAAAAATTACTGGGTATTCATTTGACGCCAGGTTTATCCACAACGGTTCTAGTGGTTACTTTTTTTTCGGGCGTACAATTACTATGTTTGGGTTTGATGGGAGAATATATCGGCCGCATTTATGAGGAAGTAAAGCGTCGTCCCATGTATATTTTAGACAAAGTAATCGATAAGGATGCAATATGAGTTTGCCGTTTTCTTTATTACCAACTAACGTCAATAATCCTACTCCTATTTGGGATGGAAATGAGTTCCAAATTGGTTCAGAGTCCGTAAAGGTATTAGAATACAGCCAAAATAATCAAGGGTGGAATGATGAGCTTACTCATTTTCATGAAGAATCTGTAGGTGATCAGCATTTTATTGATTGTGCATCCAGGGAGCACGCCATTAATGAATTGAAAAAGTGCTTGCCGAATGAGGGCGCAACAATTCTTGAAGTGGGGTGTTCTTCAGGTTATCTGATCAAAAAAATCAAACATGTTTTTCCAAAGGCGATGGTGATGGGCGCCGATATAGTTAGTGAGCCTTTGCAGCGATTAGCTGAAACAATGGCAGGCGTGCCTTTTTTTCGATTTGATTTAACACAATGTCCGTTGCCAGATGATTGTATCGACGCCATTGTGATTTTGAATGTGTTGGAGCATATAGAGGATGATGCGTGTGCTTTGCAACAAATGTATCGTATCTTAAAGCCTGGTGGGACGTTGATTATTGAAGTGCCTTCCGGACCAAATTTGTATGATATTTATGATAAAATGATGATGCACTATCGTCGCTACTCTTTGTCTAACTTGTGTCAACTGGTCAAACAATCGGGCTTTAATGTTCTTAAGCAATCGCATCTAGGATTTTTTCTTTTTCCCGGTTTTTGGTTGGTTAAGCAACGTAACAAACGTTTGTTTAAAAATTCAGATTTTGTACAAAGAGTATCTGTGCAAAACAATATTAAACAAACAGGGGATAGTAAGTTGTTGCATGCTGTAATGCGCTTGGAGCTTATCATCGGGCGAAAAATGTCCTTTCCGAGAGGTATTCGTTGTCTTGTGCGTTGTCAAAAACCAAGATAAAGGGCCTCGTCAAAGAGATAGGAAGACAGAATCAAATATAAGGATGTTGAAGTGCGTTATTTTGTTACAGGTTGTGCTGGATTCATTGGTAGTCATGTCACCAATACATTGCTCAAACAAGGTCATGATGTTGTAGGGTTTGATAATCTTTCTACAGGACTCGCGGAATTTTTAGAAGAATCGCAATTGTCGGAGAAGTTTACATTCGTGTACGGTGATCTCTTAAATCGTGAACTTATCACAGAGGCAATGCAGGGTATAGATGCGGTGTTTCATTTGGCCGCTAATGCTGATGTTCGTTTTGGAACGAATCATCCTCATAAAGATTTAGAACAAAATACAATTGCTACTTTTCATGTCTTGGAAGCTATGCGCGCGAATCAGGTGAACTGTATCGCCTTTTCTTCCACAGGTTCAATTTATGGAGACGCGCATATTATTCCAACCCCAGAATCTGCACCGTTTCCAGTGCAAACATCTTTGTACGGTGCTTCAAAACTTGCGGCTGAAGGGTTGATTCAAGCGTATTGTGAGGGGTTTGGTTTCAAGGCTTATATTTTTCGTTTTGTTTCGATTCTTGGCGAAAGATATACTCATGGGCATGTATTTGATTTTTATAAGCAACTTTTGGAAAATCCAGAAAAACTGCATATTTTAGGAAATGGTCAACAACGAAAGTCATATCTTTATATTCACGACTGTATAGATGCTATGCTTTTTGCCATGCAGCATGCACATGAAAAAGTAAATGTATTTAATTTGGGCACGAACGAGTATTGCCAGGTCAACGATTCAATCGGCTGGATCTGTGATTATTTAAGTGTAGCGCCTCAACGAACTTATGAGGGTGGAGAGCGTGGGTGGATAGGTGATAATCCCTTCATATTTTTGGATTGTTCCAAAATACGAGATTTGGGTTGGAAGCCCAAGCTGACAATCCAGGAAGGCATTACGCAAACCATTAAATATTTATACGAAAATCCTTGGGTATTGGAGGCTCGCGTATGAAAATAGCGGTGGTCGGAACTTGGCATTTGGGGTGCGTCACTGCTGCTTGCATGGCCCATGCTGGGTTTGATGTGATAGCTTATGACCCTCATGAAGAAACAATTAAGAATTTACAACAAAATAAACCACCTATTTTTGAACCGGGATTGCAAGAGCTGCTGCAAAGCGGGCAAGCGGCAAAAACATTACGTTATACCTCCTATCTTCCAGAGCTTGCTGAAGCGAATGTCATTTGGATTACTTTTGACACGCCAGTGGATGACCAAGATCATGCCGATGTAAATTTTGTTGTCAACGAAATAGAAAAAGTTTTTTCGGTGGTACAAGATAACGCACTCATTATGATTTCTTCCCAGATTCCAGTAGGAACGACTCGGCAATTACAACAACAATGTGGGCGACAGTTTCCTGAAAAAAACATTTTTTTTGCGTATATACCTGAAAATTTGCGGTTGGGTAAAGCTATTGAAGTTTTCAGCAAACCAGATCGAGTCATTGTGGGCCTACAAGAAGGTGTCGCAAAAAGTAGGATTGAGCAATTATTCAGGCCATTTACAGACCATCTAATGTGGATGTCTATTGAATCGGCGGAAATGACGAAACATGCCTTGAATGCGTTTTTAGCCAGTTCAGTGGTTTTTATCAATGAATTAGCTCTGTTGTGTGAAAGAGTCGGAGCGGATGCCAAGGAAGTTGAGCAAGGTTTAAAAAGTGAAGAACGTATAGGGTCCAAGGCTTATTTGCGTGCGGGAAACGCAATTGCTGGAGGCACATTAGCACGAGATGTTAAATTTTTGTTGCAAGTTGGCAAGCAGCAAAAACTTAGTACGCCAATGTTTCAATCGTTACTTGAAAGTAATGAGAACCATAAGCTCTGGGCATGTCAGCGTATTTTAACTGTAATACCTGATTTGTCGAATCAAATCATTGCGGTGCTTGGTTTAACCTATAAGCCCGGAACGAATACTCTACGTCGTTCTGCTGCACTTGAAACTTGTCGATGGTTAAGTGAGCAAGGAGCTAAAATAGTTGCACATGATCCGGTAATCACTAGTTTGCCGGAACCCTTTTCAAAATTTATTGCATTGCAATCTACGATTGATGAAACGCTGCAAAATGCTGATGCAGTGATCATCGCGACGGAATGGCCTGTTTTTCAAGACGTAACTGCGGACCAACTAGTCACAAGATTGAGAAAACCATTTGTTTTTGATGCCAGTGGTTTCATAAGAAAACATATTTCGATGGATGCACGTATTCAATATTATTCTGTAGGAAGTCAGTTATGAAACTAATAGGTCAATGCGCGATTATTACGGGTGCAAGTCAAGGTTTGGGCTTCGAAGTAGCAAAGCATTTTTTGAATGAGGGTGCACATATCATGATTTGTGCACGCAACTCTGACAGATTAGAACAAGCACAAAAACAGTTAATGGCTTATGCGGCGCATGGTACAAAAATACTTGCACAAGTAGCTGATGTTTCTAATCCAGAACAAATGAAAGATTTGGTGAAAACAACGGTAAGTGAGCTTGGCCAGGTAGACATTCTGGTTGCAAATGCCGGTATCTATGGTCCCAAAGGACCTATTGATGAAATTGATTGGGAAGAATGGTCAACTGCCATAGACATCAACTTGAAAGGAACGGTATTACAATGTCGAATGGTTTTGCCTTTTATGAAGCGGCAAGGATTTGGAAAAATTATCATTCTCTCCGGTGGGGGAGCTACCAAACCTATGCCAAATTTAAGCGCTTATGCTGCGTCAAAAGCAGGTGTAGTGCGTTTTGCCGAAACGCTTGCTGAAGAATTGACAATATTTAATATTGATGTCAATACGGTTGCACCGGGTGCCCTGAACACTCGCTTATTAGATGAGATATTATCTGCCGGCCCAGAGCAAGTAGGAAAAGTATTTTATGAACAATCTTTAAAACAAAAACAGAACGGCGGAACTTCATTGGAAGTAGGCGCCTCTTTATGTGTTTTTCTGGCGTCATCAGAAAGTAATGGAATCACAGGCCGATTATTGAGTGCTGTTTGGGATCCATGGGCCAAGCTACCGATGCTTAGCCAGAATTTAAAAAAATCAGATGTGTATACATTAAGAAGGATAGTGCCAGAGGATCGTGGGTATGATTGGAGTACTGGCCTATGAATGTAGCAATTATTGGTTGCGGTTTGATAGGACAAAAGCGCGCAAAAACTTTGGGACATTGTCGCTTGATGATGTGTGTGGACCAGTGCATTGAAAAAGCTCAAATGCTTGCAAGTCAGCATTCAGGATGCGCATTTTCCACATCTTGGCAAGATGCTGTGGACTCTCCTGACATACAGATAATTATTATTTCTACATTGCATGCAACCTTGGCTGAAATTGGTTTGGCAGCTGTAAATGCGGGTAAACATATTCTGGTAGAAAAGCCTGCGGGTCGTTGTGCTGAAGAATTAGAGCCCATTCTGAAGGCGACACAAAAGAATAACGTAGTGGCGCGAGTGGGATTTAATCATCGTCACCATCGTGCTTTTCGAAAAGCAAGAGAATTAATAGATAGCAATGCCTTAGGTGAATTGATGTTTGTTCGTGCTCGTTACGGTCATGGTGGTCGTATCGGATACAACAAGGAATGGCGTGCGCAACCTGAATTATCAGGAGGCGGGGAGTTGATTGATCAGGGCGTGCATTTGATTGATCTCGCGAGGTGGTTTCTCGGTGATTTTGTTGAAACACAAGGCTTTTCGCATACTTATTTTTGGGACATGCCCGTTGAGGATAATGGATTTTTGTTGTTAAAAACAGCTCATAAACAAGTGGCTCATTTACATGCCAGCTGTACAGAGTGGAAAAATACTTTTTCGTTTGAGATCTATGGGCAACACGGCAAAATAGATATCAATGGTTTAGGTGGTAGTTATGGGATAGAGAGGATTTGCTACTACAAAATGCTGCCAGAAATGGGTCCTCCGGAAACAACCACATGGGAATACCCTATGGCAGATGACTCTTGGGAGTACGAGTTTCAAGCATTTCTTGAGGACATCTCATTAAACCGTCAGTCTGTGCCTGGATTGCAAGATGCATATGAGGCATTACGTATCGTCGAAGAAATTTATAGGATATCTAAATGATTGTTGTGAGAAGCCCTTTACGTATTTCTCTAGGTGGTGGTGGCACAGATTTGCCCTCCTATTATTGCGACCACACCGGTTTTTTGATTGCCGCTGCAATAGATAAATATGTATATATTACTTTGCATCAGACTTTTGTCGATGAACTTATCATTAAATACTCAAAATTAGAGCGTGTCACATCTTTAGAAGATGTTGAGCATCCGATTATTCGCCAAGCTTTATTTCAAACCGGTGTGCACAGCCTGAATCTAGAGATCACAAGTATGGCAGATATCCCTGCTGGTACGGGATTAGGATCTTCAGGTAGTTTTACAACTGCCTTATTAAAAGCATTACATACCTATAAAAAGAATCTTATTCACCCCAAAGATCTTGCTGAACAAGCCTGTCATATTGAACTGGATTTGCTTAAAGAGCCGATTGGAAAACAAGATCAATATATTGCAGCTTACGGAGGGATTACTTGCTTTCGCTTTTTGCCCAATCATCAAGTAGAGGCTTGGCCGCTTAAAATTACGCAGGAAACATTGTATAACTTAGAAGACAATTTATTGTTATTTTTTACGGGATATTCAAGGTCTGCCTCTGGAATTCTTAAAGAACAAGATAATAAAAGTAAAGAAAAAAATCAGGATATGATTTCTAATTTAGATTTTATTAAAGAGTTAGGCTTAAAAAGTAAGGAAGCTTTAGAAACAGGTAATTTGCACGAATTTGCACATTTAATGAATGTACATTGGGAACATAAAAAACGGCGATCCAGTAATATGAGTAATAACTGTATTGATGACTGGTATGCTTTAGCGCTTAAAAATGGTGCTTTAGGTGGCAAAGTCATAGGAGCTGGTGGGGGTGGTTTTCTGATGTTTTATACAGAAGATAAAGCGCAATTACGACACACACTAAGGCAGGTAGGACTTCAAGAAGTGCGCTTTCGATTTGATTTTTCTGGCACACAAGTGGTTGCTCAATCATGAGCCATAGAGCATTCCCTGTTGTGATCCTTGCCGGTGGCCTCGCTACCCGCCTGAGGCCGATGACACAAAGTATTCCCAAATCTCTTATTTTAATCAACGGTGAACCGTTCATCAATCATCAACTACGATTATTGTATCAGCGGGGTATCCGTGAAGTGTTGCTATGTGTAGGTTATTTAGGTGAGATGATTCAAAAGGATGTTGGCAATGGGCAACAATTTGGTTTGAATGTTGAATACTCCTTCGATGGTCCGAGTTTATTGGGTACCGCTGGTGCACTGAGGCATGCATTGCCATTATTAAAAGAAGAGTTTTTTGTCATGTATGGAGATTCTTATTTACCTTGTAATTACCTATCAATCCAAGAATCATTTTGTGTTTCTTCACACTCTGCTTTGATGACCGTATTTCATAACGCAGGACAATGGGATGCAAGCAATGTGGAATATGTGAATGACGAAATTTTGGACTATTCGAAAGAACATCTTACACAACGTATGCACCATATTGATTACGGCCTCGGTATTTTGACCAAAAAGTCTTTGCTGGAACTGCCTGATGCGCAGCCTTATGATTTAGCGTATTTATATCAAAAGATTTTAAATAATAAACAATTGGCCGCATATGAAGTAAAAAATCGCTTCTACGAGATTGGTTCACTTGAGGGCATAAGAGCTCTGGTGGACTATCTCAAAGAAGACCAAATTTGTGATTTAATCAATAACTAACAAGGAACGTGTCATGGATTTTATCAAACAGTTTTTAGAGGAAGCCACAAACATTATTCAGAGATTGAATAAGTCTGATATTGAAAAATCAGTGGATTTATTAGTCCGTACTCGTGAATCAGGAGGCCGTTTGTTCATATTAGGGGTGGGTGGAAGCGCGGCAAATGCCTCCCATGCAGTCAATGATTTTCGTAAAATTGCTGGCATTGAAGCGTATGCTCCGACAGACAATGTGTCCGAATTAACCGCACGAACAAATGACGAGGGTTGGTCCACTGTTTTTTCAGCTTGGCTTGAAACCAGTCGATTGAAGCCCAACGATTTATTGTTGATATTGTCAGTAGGCGGAGGAAGTTTGGAAAAGAATGTGAGTCCAAACCTAGTGTTGGCTTTACAATATGCAAAAAATATAGGTTCCGGAATTATGGGTATTGTAGGGCGCGATGGAGGGTATACCGCTAAAATGGCTGATGTTTGTGTGCTGATTCCCAGCTGCAATCCCGAAAATGTTACGCCACATGCTGAAGCCTTTCAGGCCGTGATTTGGCATATGCTGGTATCACATCCTAAATTAAAATCTGTGCAAACAAAATGGGAATCTTGTGCAACAATCTGAGTCGATATGAAAAATAAAGCTATTTTTTTAGACCGGGATGGCGTGCTGAATAACGCAATTGTGAAAAAAGGAAAACCATTTCCTCCAGAAAATTTGGAACAAATCACTATTGCGCCAGATGTTTTCCCTGCGTTACAGCTTATGAAAGCATTAGGATATTTGCTTATAGGAGCTACTAATCAGCCTGATGTGGCCAGAGGTACCACAGCAAGGAGTTGGGTCGAAGAAATTAATCAGCGTTTGTTACAGACTTTGCCCTTGGACGACATCAGGGTTTGCTATCATGATGATCAAGATGCTTGCGATTGCCGTAAACCAATGCCTGGGCTATTGCTGTCTGCTGCCAAGCATTATGAAATTAATTTAAGGCAAAGTATTATGATTGGTGACCGTTGGAAAGATATTGAAGCAGGACAGAGAGCAGGTTGCAAAACCATATGGATCGATCGAGGTTATCAGGAATGCCGACCTAAAATAGCCCCTGATATTATTGTGCGCTCACTGATGCCTGCTGCACTTTGGCTACAAAAATTGAATTACTAAGGAGAGTATCATGCAACACCGGACGTTTAAAATAAAGATATTTGCTGATGGCGCAAATAAAAAAAGCATGTTGGAAATGTACCAAAATCAATACATTAGTGGATTTACAACCAACCCTACTTTGATGTGTAGAGCTGGTATTACAGATTATCAGGGTTTTGCTCAAGATATTTTGCAATCTATCCCCGATCGATCTATTTCATTTGAAGTATTTTCTGATGACTTTGATGAAATGTTTGAGCAGGCTATGTTGATTTCTAGCTGGGGACCGAATGTATACGTAAAAATTCCAGTAACTAATACGAAAGGTGAGCCTGCCTTGCATCTTATTAAGAATTTAGCTGAAAAGAATGTTAAAATGAATGTGACTGCGTTAATGTCGCTCGATCAAGTGTATGATGTGACCGAAGCTTTATCTCATGCACCATCGTCTTATATTTCTGTGTTTGCGGGTCGTATTGCTGATACAGGGCGAGATCCTTTGCCTATTATGCAAAAGTCTTTGGAGATTATGAAGCCATATCGTCAGTTAGAATTGATTTGGGCGAGCCCAAGAGAATTGTTTAATATTTTCCAAGCAGAAGAAATAGGATGTCATATTATTACTGTAACAAATGATGTCTTAGATAAACTGTGTTTGGTTGGAAAAGATTTGGCTGAATACTCTTTGGATACCGTAAAAATGTTTAGACAAGATGCTATTAAAGCAGGATTTACTTTAAAGACTTATGCAAACCCAGAGTATTAAGGTTGTAACATTGGATTGATGTACAGCGTATGTATACGTCTATCCCCCGAGAGGGGGGTAAATACGTAAGGAATTGTAAGCAGGGAGCTGTGGGTGTTTTTAAAATTTTTAAGGCGAGTAAGATACCATCATAATTACGAAAAACTACGATTTCTTTATTGGGTTTAGTTGTTAATTGGGTCTTTTAGTTTCTCTGACTTCGACGTTGCGTAAGTACTGCCCATTTCATTTTAAGTAAACAAGTAACAATTGTGTTTAGGTAGGAATTGAAAATGTTAGAAAACGCGACACATAAAACATGGGTTCAACGCTATTTTGTAAGTATCTATTTTGCAATATTTGGTATTGGATTAATAAACTTCACTCGTTTCTTATCTAGAAAAGCTTATGCGCATATCGATCTCTACCCTATTTTGGCCAATTTATTCGACTGGGCTGCTTATTTTGGCCATGAAAAACTCCCGCAATTACTACATTATTTATTCACTTTAATTGCGTTTATTCCTTTTTTTCTTTTGTATGGTTTGGTTGCATATTTTGGGCACCCTTGCTCTCTCAGCGAGCGCATTCTGGGAAGTACAAAAAATGTATTATATTATTTAATAGGTATCATTGGTTTGAATTTCTCCTGTGTTTTAATAACAAAGCACATCGGCTTGGTAAATATAGGCTGGTTATTGATTTTCTTGAGTTTACCGCTGTTATATTTGCAGTCCACATGGAAGAAAATCTATTGTGGTTTTCATAAACAAAACTCTCAAAATTCTAACCAAAAAAATATATTTCTTTTTTTTGCATTGGGTGTTGTGCTTCAATTTTTTATCGCTTTTAGTCCTTTGATATTTGAACCTATGCATATCGCGAATGATTATTTGGATATTCCAGAAAAAACTCTATTAGAAAATGGTACCAGTATCGATAATACTAGGTTTATCAATGAACATAAAATCGGGGGCTTGGTAAAATACGATCCACGTGTTGACGATGGTATATCTCCGGCGTTTCCTGAGTCTAATTCTATCCATTTGTCGTCAGATCCTAGATTGCAACATTTTCTTGGTTTGGAAGGCCGAAAGTACAGCTACACCTATGATAAAGACACGAATACCTTAACGCTCAGTAATAGAGCGATGCAGGCAAAAGAATATAAGCTGTTGAGACATATATACGCAGGCCATCGGAAGGACATGAACAATATCAAGCAATTATATTATTCTTCTTTAGATGCTGCAGATTTTTACAAAACTCGGGTATATACTGAAGAAGAATCAGATTTCATCGACAAAAACAAACTTGAATTGACCCATCAGGCAAAAGCTGGATGGCTTTTATTTCATCATAGCTGGGTATTAAATCCTATCAATGCTATTTCTTTAGGCGCTGATTTTAGCAAACAAACTTTATTATATGGTTTGCTGAGCACGCTTTCTCTAAAAAAAATCATGGAACTGTCTGGTGGTATTAATTATCAAACATATTTTAAAGTGAGTTACCTCTTTTATCCTCTTTATTTTTTGATGTTCCTAGCAGTGACTTTTTACATATTTAGGCGAGCTGACTATGTATGTATTGGCGCGGTTCTTTTTATAAGTGGTCTATTTCTTATTGGAGATCAATTAATTCGTCTGGCGCCAGGATTTAACCCTATTAGGCATTTTTTTGATATGATTGTTTTTCTGTTTTTCTATTTGTATATGAAAAAAAGAAACATTTTTTATCTTTATTGCAGTTTTTTATTGGGCTTGTTTTCAATTCTTTGGAGTAAAGATTTTGGGATTTTTATTTTTTTAGCCATAGCCTCTGGCGCATTTGTATATAGTATTTTTGTTGGTCAAAGAAAAAAACTCACCTCTGCTCTGATTTTTTTTGCTGTTTTCTTAAGTATCGTAATCTATTTCTTACCTATACATGGAAAAAATCCTAATGTGGTTTATATGCTTTTAGGGTTGACTATACCAAATACATCTACAATTTTAACCGCTTTTATATTATGTCTTATAGGTATTGGTTATTTCTTTTATATCAAATATTTGAAAAAGAATAATGCGATTTTCTATTTGTCTTTTAGCTTGTTTGTGTACTGTCAATTGGTGTTGATTTATTATGTCTGGTTCCCAAGTTTGCATCATCTATTGAGTACAGCACCTACGTTTATATTTTTGTTGCTGACGCTTTTTTGTTTATGGGAACAAAGAGGGAATCAAAGCAATGATGCGATTTTACCAACCACGTACTATAATAAAGGCGTTGTTTTATGCTTGTTGGGGTTGATTTATATTCCATCTGTAAGCTATTTTTATATTGATAGAGCTCGGCTAGAGCATATCTTCTCAACCCACCAGGTATATGATTGGACATTTGCAAATGCGGTATTTAAAACAACCATGGACCCCGAGCTTTTTCGACAATCTGTTAATTTGATTGAGCGATATGAGAAACAGTCTGGAATATATCTTATATCGAAATATGATGCGATTCTTCCTATGATAAGTGGCACTTATAACCATGTTCCTGCAGTGAGTGTTGCTTTAGATCTGATTTCGCGCCGCGATCTTGAACGAATGTTTGCGGTCATTAGAAAAAACAAACCCGAATATCTTTTTGTTGATACTGATATTATGCGAAATTATAATAATGATATTTTACACTCAAACGATCCGTTAGCTCGTCATGCTGTATATCCAGAGTCTGTAGGGCGAGCTTCAGTCATGGATAATTTGCGAAATTTATATTTACAAGTCGAAAATTCTTATGAGCCTATCGAAAAGGGAAGTCTAATCACTGTTTATAAAATAAAGACACAACTTTGATCTCCTTCAACAATAAGCTCACTGAGTGATAATATAAAAGATAGGTACAAGAAGTTAAATGGATTGATTTATTGATATGTATTTGATCAGTGTCATTAGGATTTTAGTAAAATAAGGTAATTTATCCTTGTTCCAAATTAGATAAACATTTAACATATCTTTTGGCTTCTGCCTATTATAAAATCAATTTTTTTGATGGTAGAGTGTTTTTTACTAATAAGAATTCAGGATATAAATCTCGATATGAAGGGGAAAACAAGTGAATAAACTGGAATTGCAAATGACGGAATTGTTGCTGGATTTAAAGCAACATCATCATGTAAGCGGTATTAAAGCTGAATTTGAAGCCGAAGGCACGCGAATGGAAGAAGCCATGCGTTTGAAAGATGTGACTTCAGCAATTCCTGGATTAGGATTGAATATTAAAATTGGTGGTTGTGAAGCTCTTAAGGATATGTTTGATGCGATTAGCTTGGGCGCGCAACGTATTATCGCTCCCATGGTTGAAACGCCCTACGCTTTGCAGAAATTTATACGTGCAGCGCACTTAGTTTACGGCGAAAACATTGATCAGGTTGAAATTTTGGTTAATATCGAAACCTTTGTAGCCTATCAAAACTTTAAAGCTATGTTAGCGATTCCGGAAATTAAAAGCCTTAATGGTATTGTAATAGGACGAGTGGATATGGTTGGCTCAATGGGGCTTGCTCGTAACCAAGTTAATTCGCAATCTATTCTGGATATATCTATCGATTTGGCTAAGAGAGCTAAGGATCACAATTTGAAGGTGGTTGTGGGTGGTGGTGTGTCTGTGGATTCCATTCCTTTCTTTAAATCATTCCCCGCGAATCATTTGGATCGTTTTGAAACCAGAAAAATTATTTTTAGCTGTCCTGAAGCAATTCAAAATAGTGAAATGGCCTTTATCAAAGCTGTTCAGTTTGAGATTATGTGGTTAAAAAACAAAAGAAATTATTATGGTGTTATTGCCCGTGAAGATGAAGATCGTATTCAAATGATGCAAGAGCGATATAAAGTTTCTTTGGAAAAAATCCAAAACTCGTCTACTGATATGAAGTCTGTCGTGGCTTAGGTCCGAAGCTTAGTGTATCAATCGATTTAAAATTATTCTATATGTGTTTTGATATGAATAGGATATGATGGGTTTTTTGAGTATGAAATGATAATAGATATTGGGTTTTTAAAGACTAAAATCAAAGCCATTGAACCCAAGATTATCTGGTTTTTACTGGTTGGCGCATTTAATACGTTACTAGGTTTTGGTCTTTTTCCTATTATCTATTGGACGCTTGTTCCTTATCGTTCTCATTACATTTTGATGCTGATAGGTTGCCATATTACGACCGTATTAAATGCGTATGTGACTAATAAATATCTGGTGTTTCGAACACAAGGTTTTAGTTCTTCAGAAATAGGTAAGTTTATTTTGTTTCACATCATATACTTTCTGGTTATGATTACTTTAGTCCCCATTTTGGTGCAATTTGCAAGTATTAATCCAGTTGTGATTCAATTTGGTATCAGTGTGTTTGTCGTGATTTGTAGTTTTTTTTGGTACGACAAGATGGTTTTTTTGTCAAAAAATAAGCAGAATCGATTTAGGGATAAATGATGACTTATGAAGCTCGTGCGTGCTGTATTTGCGGCCCTGATGTACCCTCTCAGCATGGAGTTAGCCCGCGTGAACCGGCAGAGCATTTAGCATTTGAGGTATTACGGAAACAATGGAGTGGATTTTTCAAAGACAAGGAATCGTCTAAATCTTTTTTTTCTTACCTACGTTGCGCGCGGTGCGGATTGCTTTTTTGTCCCACCTATTTTTCCGAGCAACAACTGAATAGTTTATACGAAAACATGTTGGATAATACCGCCAGCGTAGACTTGTCGGCCTTGACGAAAACGCAATATGGTTATTTTAAAATGTTGGCGCCTTATTTGCAAAATCTTCAGGGCGATTATTTTGAGATGGGACCTGATATTGGGTTGTTTACCAAATATGCGGTTGATGCTCGGAAATTTGACAAAATTTGGTTGGCAGAGCCCAATAAAGCTGTTTGGTCTGAGCTAAAGCATGCTATGGGCTCCCAAACGCATGCCCTTTTTTCAGATACTCTGGCGGAAGACCCTATTCCACCGCAAGCGTTGAGCGCAGCGGTGATGATTCATGTTTTGGATCATATGCTGGATCCACTGCAAGTGCTGACTCATCTTTATGAGAAAATGAAAAAATCCGCGGTTTTGATGATAGTGACTCATGATGAGTCTTCTATTTTAGCCAAACTATTGAAACACCGGTGGCCTGCTTACTGTTTACAGCATCCTCAACTGTACCAGCCAAGTTCTATGACGCAATTATTAGAAAAAGCAGGGTTCAAAATACTGACGATACAAAAAACGTATAATTATTTCCCCATGGGCTATCTTCTGAACCATTTGGTATGGGCCCTGGGATGGAAGAAAAAAGTATTTCCTCCGCTCAATGGGATACAGTTGCCCCTTAAGCTAGGTAATATGATGACGATTGCAGTAAAACCGGAGTAATTCTGATGGTAATTAAAAAAACAAAAAACCAATTGGTAGAGCGCCTAAAAAGAGAAAATTTTATTTTTTCTGAGTTTAGCCTGGTGCATGAAGGTGATTATTCAGTGGCTGATGCGGATTGGAATTATAAAGATATCCCTCATCTGCATTACGTGCATCAATTGGCAGAAGCGGCGCCTTCGTATGCGGATGATGACAAAATTGCTTCCATTGTTGTCCAAAAAATCCCAGGTTTTACGATTCCATTGTCCGTATTTATATATGAAAACACCCCTACATCTCAGCTGTATTATACAGCTAGTTTTTTTTATATTTTGATCATCGAATCGGTTTATACAGAATTAGGGCCTAATCGTACTCGTGTGACCACAACCTATTGCATTGGGGCTTCTAAGATTCTCAAATGGACTTTTCCATTTTTACGCTGGTTGATCAAACGTAATTATAAGGATTTGATGTCAACTGATATCCCGATGCGAGAAAGGCGAGGACAATTGCGCTCTTGGGGGTATGAGTTTTACAAAGATGCGCCTACACACAGTTATGTAAACTCTACCAATATTCGCGTGGAAAATGTCATTCTGCCCGCAACGGCCAGTATGCCTGAATATGTTGAATTACAGCTGGAAGATATTTTGCCTGAGGAAGGAGAGTATTTTTGGGGCAAGGACGATGCTTGGGGACTGCGATTCGTGAGATCCTCCGACAAATTGAGAGTTTTTGCCAGAATGTGTCACCATGCGGGTGCCAGTTTGGATTTGCAGGTTTGTAAAGATCATCAACTACAATGCCCTTGGCATGGACGACTATTTTCTCCTTTGGCCACGTTTTTGCTGAATCAAAATGGCTCACAAATGACAGATACCAAATTGCACCATATGACTTATGAGGCAGGGGTTATCTCATTAAAGTTGCATCAGGGTATGCCATTAAAAGCACCTTCTGAATCAGTTTGTACTACGGAAGAATATTAACCAATAGGACGGAGCATGCCTTTTATCAGTATCGTCACAGCTTGTTATAATGAAGAGTCTTGTATCGCTGAAGTTCATCGCCAAGTAAAAGCCGTGTTTGAACGGTTGCCACAGTACGAGTATGAACACATTTTTATTGATAACAGCTCAGAAGATGCAACCGTATCGATTTTGAAACAAATCGCAGCCGAAGATAAACGAGTGAAAATTATTGTGAATGTGCGTAATTTTGGCCATATTCGTTCTCCTATTCATGGGTTATTGCAGGCCAAAGGTGATGCCGTGATCTCAATCGTGGCTGATTTACAAGATCCGCCTGAGATGATTGCTGATTTTCTGCGAGAATGGGAAGCTGGGCATAAAGTGGTGATTGGGGTGAAAACTCAAACGCATGAAACGTTTATTCTAGGCGCAATCCGACGATTTTATTATAATTTGGTGACCAAGATTGCCAATATTAATTTGGTAAAAAACTTCACTGGCTTTGGTTTGTATGACAAGGTCGTCATGGATGCTTTAAGACAAATCAATGATCCCTATCCGTACTTTCGTGGTTTGATTTGTGAAATTGGTTATCCTGTGAAAACGTTATCTTATACTCAACCCCCGCGATTACGTGGGTTGAGTAAAAATAATTTTTACTCGCTGTATGATATGGCGGTTCTTGGGATTACCAATCATTCAAAAATTCCAATTCGTTTGGCTATTTTTTCTGGGTTTGTTTTGTCTATCATGAGTTTTATTTTATCCATTGCTTTCTTCGTTTTAAAATTATTGTTTTGGAAAGAATTCAGTTTAGGGGTAGCACCCATTTTGATTGGATTATTTTTCTTTTGTTCTATTTTATTGTTTTTTATCGGAATTTTGGGTGAATATGTTGTATCTATTCACACTCAAGTGCAAAATAGACCACTTGTGTTTGAAAAGGAACGAGTGAATTTTGAATGAGATAGTTTGGCCGAATGATCTATGTGAACCTGTGATTATTACCTATAATCGTGCGCTTCACCTCGATCAAACCCTGGCTGCTTTTGCAGCGCTTAATGATAAACAGATGATTTGCCATGTGTTAGACAATTGCTCCACAGATGACACGGCGAAAGTTGTGGCAGCCTGGCAGCGTCAATGGCCTGGATTACGATATCACCGCAATGTCTATAACATTGGCGGGAATGCCAATATATTAAGAGCATTGGAACTGACTAACGCTACGTATGCTTGGGTGATTGGTGATGATGATGTATGGCATTTGGAGCACATCAAGCCTCTGATTGCGGCCTTGGCATCACAAAAAGCAGATATTATTCGTTTGGGGTGGTTGGTATCAGAGCAATTTGCAGGTATAACGGCTGACGCGAGTGTTATTATGCAGCATGAGTCATTTTTCTTTGCTAGCCTGAGTATGATTTCTGCGACCATCATGCGACGCAGTATCATGGCAGCTCATTTGAATTGGGCTTATCAAAATATTTGCTACTCATATCCACAATTGGTACCTCCCCTAAAAGCATTCCAAGAGCAAGCATTGACAGTCTGTAGTTTAAAACAAGCGGTGATCACGCATACCCCTAGCCAAGAGCCAGGCTACTTTTTAGGTGATTTGGAGTGGTATGTGGCTTGGTTTAAAACCGCACGTTTTTTGAAAGAAAAACGGGATAAAAAGAGGTTTATTGCTGAGATTGCGCGATATATGATCCGCCCCAAGACAAGCAAGTTTTTAGAGTTTTGGTGGTTATTAAAAGTTGCTTTAAATGCCAAAGCCCAGGGTATTTCTCAAGGATACTATTTGATTGAGTTATTGATGCTGGGTATAGGTTGGCGATTGAGACTCATTGGTTTGATCGTGATTTATGCATGTTTTCCTGGGCGTGTGGCGCGTTGGATGAGACGTATATATTTTTATCTCAAAAAGAAAGAATGGAAGGAATTACAATATGATCGAACAAGATTATAGTAGTTCTCATGATTAGACCTAAATCGCTACCTGGTTATATGTCCGCCATAGCTCGCCTCTGCCATATCGATGGTGTATTGCGCTATGCACTAGGGACTCGAATTTGGCAAGCCTTGTCTGGATTGATTACCTTAGCTTTGATCTTGCGCTGGACGCAACCCGTGGAGCAAGGGTTGTTTTATACCTTTAACAGTATATTAAATTTACAAATTTTCTTTGAATTAGGTTTGTCTTTTGTCGTACTACAATGTACGCCTCATTATTTTCAATCTTTGATGTGGGGCGAGGACAATCAGCTTTTAGGCGCAACGGAACAACGCGATACCTTTTTGGTGTTTGCGCGCAAAGGTTTGCGTTTATATGGGCTGATCGCTGTTAGCTTTGTGATGCTTATGATTCCAGTGGGCTGGTTCTTTTTTGGATTGCGCCAAGCAGACTGCTCCTCTAGGGTGTGGCTTGTTCCCTGGATATTATTGGTTTTAGGGACGGCGATTAATTTATGTCTCTCTCCCATTTTGGCCTTGCTGGAAGGAAGTGGCAAAATCCAGGAAGTGTATCGTTTGCGCTGGCGTCAGCTGATGATCGCTAATATTGTGGCTTGGTGTGTGTTTTTCCTGACCAATGCTTTATATCTGTCGGTGGTAAATGTTTGGTTAACGGTAGGTATCACCTGTTATTGGCTGTATAACACTCATAAACAGTTCTTGTTGGCATTATTAAAAACGACTACGGATTGTATGCCATTCTCTTGGGCGAAAGAAATTTGGCCCATGCAATGGCGGATTGCCATTACTTGGATGTCTGGCTATTTTATCAACCAAATATTCACGCCATTGATTTTTTATTATCAAGGCTCCGTGCTATCGGGACAAATGGGTGTGTGTTTGACGGTGATGAATATGTTGGGTTTATTCGCCATCACTTGGGTGACAGTGCGTTCGCCGCAGATGGGGGACTTGGCTGCACGTGCCGAGCATCAACAACTAGATAAGGTTTTTTTAAAGGCTTTTTGGCAATCGATAACCATTTTTATAATGGGTGGGCTGAGTATGGGGGTGCTATTGTATCTTTGCCAAGGCCATGCGATCATGGCTCGATTTTTGCCTTGGCAAGAAATTGTATTGTTACTGATAGCCTATTTATTTGTGCATGTTATTGGTGCTTTGTCTCTGTATATACGTGCCCATAAAATGGAATTATTCACGCCGCTTTCGGTGATCGGGGCCTGTTTGGTGGCAGGTTGTGCCTGGGTTAGCGTGGTGAAACACGGTAGTTTGGGCGTATGTTGGAGCATTTTAGTCGTCAATGCTTGTTATGGATTTCCCACTGCACTATGGTTATGGATGAAATTTAAACGAAACGCGCATCAGCACGAGGAAAAAGAAGCCAATGTCTCCGAAGCTTACAATTAGTATTCCCACATGGAACAGAGCCGTATTTTTAAAAGAAAATGTCATGTCGATCATCGAGGGTATTCAAAAAGTACCGGAGGGTTCGGTAGAGCTCTTTGTTTCTGATAATGCATCTACCGATGAAACAGCTGATTTTTTGCATGACATAAGCCAGCAGTATGGGTTTGTGCGCTATATTCGACAACCCAAAAACATGGGAGCGAATGCTAATTTTTATACCGTTTTGAAAGAGGCAAAGGGAGCGTATGTTTGGTTGTTAGGCGATGATGATCAGGTGAACAAGGACTGTATTCAGCAAATTTTGACAGATATTGACCGCTATCAACCGGGTGCGATGATTGGCGGAACAGAGCATGATGTTTCGGGAAAAAGGGTTTACTTAACAAAGATCAAAGAACACCTACTGACCGATCAACGTATATTATTAGACTATGATGGCTTTCATTTGGCAGGCAAAATGAGTGTGTTGATTTTTGCGAAAGCCGCTTTAGAACAAGTGTTGGATGAAGGTTGGGACATGATTCAACGCATCAATACCCCTTGGCCTCATTTGGTGTGGTTATTTAAATTATTAGCAAAGCAACATTCATTATTAATTTTGCCTTACTCCACCAACTATATTGTGGAAAAAAATCGTTATAATTTGTTGCAATGCGGATCGGTGAGAATTGATTTGATGTTTATTGATTATACTCACATGGTTCAAGCGGTTTTACCAGAATTTGAAACGGCCATTCAAGCCGGGATTTTGCAGCGTCTTGTTGATGGACGTCTAGGAGAGCTGGCTAAAATACTAGCCTATTCGACTTTTTTAAACACTTACGGGGATACTCTAAAAAATGCAACAGCCGCTTTAAAAACACTGCCGTTGTTTCGGAATCGTTGGAAGTTTTTTGTTTTCTATATGTTACCAGCGCTATTGCCGAAGTCGGTGCGTCGTATGTGTTTTATGTCTGTTTATGTGCTCATGCCGCGATGGACGGCTTATCGCGATTTTATCGCGTATTTGAAAGCAGTGAACATATTGAAGCAATCAGCGGGTAATAGGGCAGTATTTAATAAAGAGTATTTGAATCAATAACCAATGAGCCTGATAGTGCTGATGGATTTTTACAGGGTATAGGTATGATAGGGGCAATTCCACTGATCAATTCACTGTATTTTACTCATTTTCATACGCTCATTTAAGATCAAAATTTGATCTCGAATCACTGCGGCTTCTTCGAACTCCATGTTTTTGGCGTGAGTGAACATTTGTTTTTCTAGTTTGACGATCGTTTTTAACATCGCTTCAGGGGACAAACCTTCAAAGCGTTGTTCCAGGGCGTTGGCACGTTTGGTTTTATTGGATTTACGTTGTCCAATATTGGCACCTTCCATGATATCTTGAACAGACTTTCGGATCCCTTGGGGGGTAATCCCGTGCTGTTGATTGAATTCGATTTGTTTGTTGCGTCGGCGTTGGGTTTCCGCCAGAGCGCGTTGGATCGAGCCAGTTTCGCGATCAGCGTATAAAATAGCGCGTCCATTGATATGGCGTGCAGCACGGCCAATGGTTTGGATCAAGGATCGTTCAGACCGCAAAAATCCTTCTTTGTCCGCATCCAAAATGGCAACAAGGGAGACTTCAGGCATGTCTAACCCTTCTCGTAATAAATTGATACCCACTAAGACATCAAATACCCCCAAACGTAAATCACGAATGATCTCCATGCGTTCAACAGTATCTATATCCGAATGCAAGTAACGTACTGCAATGCCCGCTTCGTGCAAATATTCGGTCAAATCTTCGGCCATGCGTTTGGTCAATGTGGTGACCAAAACACGCTCGCCTGCCGCTTTGACCACATGAATTTCTGATAGCAAATCATCGACTTGGTTTTGTATCGGTCGAATGGTGACCTCAGGATCAATCAGTCCCGTAGGTCTGACGACTTGTTCGGCAATATTGTCTGTATGTTCTAATTCATAGGGGCCTGGTGTTGCAGATACATAAATGGTTTGGGGTGAACGCTCAGTGAATTCTTCAAATTGCATAGGACGATTGTCCAGTGCAGATGGCAAGCGAAATCCGTATGACACTAGGGTTTCTTTGCGTGCACGATCACCGCGATACATACCGCCAATTTGAGGCACAGTCACATGCGACTCATCAATGATCAGCAGTGCATCATTGGGTAAATAGTCAAATAACGTGGGGGGTGGTTCGCCAGGAGCGCGGCCAGATAAGTAGCGAGAATAATTTTCAACGCCTGAGCAATAGCCTAATTCCAGCATCATTTCCAAATCAAAGCTGGTACGTTGATTGAGCCTTTGCGCCTCTAATAATTTATGATCCGCTTCTAATTCTTTTAAACGATCACGTAATTCTTCTTTGACACAATCCACGGTTTGTAAAATACGCTCTCTGGGTGTGACATAATGTGTTTTGGGGAAGATGGTTGCTCTGGGAATGCGCTGGATAATTTCGCCTGTCAAAGGATCGAACTGCGCGATATTCACCACTTCGTCATCAAACAATTCAATCCGTATGGCTAGTTTTTCAGAGTCTGCAGGAAAAATATCGATCACATCGCCATGCACTCGAAACTGGCCGCGTGCCAAAGATTGTGGGTTACGCACATATTGCAACTCCGCCAAACGGCGTAGGATTTGACGTTGATCACAGCGCTCACCGCGTGAAACATGGAGCAGCATTTTAAGATAAGAATCTGGATCCCCCAATCCATAAATGGCAGACACCGTGGCTACAATGATAGCATCTTTGCGTTCTATCAAGGCTTTGGTCGCGGACAAACGCATTTGTTCAATGTGTTCATTGATGGAGGCATCTTTTTCAATATACGTATCTGACGCTGGGACATAAGCTTCGGGTTGGTAATAATCGTAATACGATACAAAATATTCTACGGCATTGTCTGGAAAAAAAGATTTGAATTCACCATACAATTGCGCAGCTAATGTTTTATTGGGAGCCATGATCAAAGTAGGTCGTTTCATCGCTTGGATCACATGGGCGATACTGAACGTTTTTCCCGAACCGGTGACACCTAATAAAATTTGACGAGCCAAGCCTTGCTCTAGTCCAGAGATCAAGGATGATATGGCCGCCGGCTGATCGCCTGCAGGGGCAAAATCAGAGTGTATTTTAAATACAGATTTCATCATTCACTGAGTAAAAGTACAAATATTACCATGTTTTGCGCCGATAGCTAGTATCTTTCTACTTTGGTACACTATGTGCTTTGTCAGAGCGAGCGCTTTTAGCTGGAGTTGTTATGTCCTCGATATTTTCTCATCGTGTTCAACAAGTCAAATCATCCCCTACCTTGGTGGTCGCAGAAAAAGCGACACAGTTGCGTGCCAAAGGTATGAATATTATTAATCTGGGTGTTGGAGAGCCTGATTTTGATACGCCCGAATACATCAAAGAAGCTGCGATTGCAGCATTACACGCAGGTTTTACCAAATATACTGCGGTGGATGGTATTCTGGATTTAAAATTGGCAATCCAGGCCAAATTAAAACGCGACAATCAATTGGATTATGCGCCCGCCCAAATTTTGGTGTCTGTGGGTGGTAAGCAAAGTTGTTATAATTTGTGCCAAGCTTTGTTGAACGAAGGTGATGAGGTGATTATCCCTGCGCCTTATTGGGTGTCTTATCCAGATATGGTGTTGTTGGCAGGGGGTACACCCGTGTTTGTGTCTTCGACACCGCAAGCCCATTATAAAATCACGCCTGAAGATTTGGCCAAGGCTATCACATCTAAAACCAAACTGATGTTCATTAATAGCCCATCTAATCCTTCTGGTGTGGCCTATTCTTTTGAAGAATTGAAAGCTTTGGGCGATGTATTACTGCACCATCCACAAGTTTTGATTGCCACAGATGATATGTATGAACATATTCTTTGGTCTAAACCTTTTGCAAATATTCTGAATGCTTGTCCTGAATTATATGAGCGTACAATCGTCCTTAATGGCGTATCTAAGGCTTATGCGATGACAGGGTGGCGTATTGGTTATGCAGCAGGTCCAAGCTTACTGATGTCGGCGATGAAGACGATTCAATCACAATCAACGTCTAACCCTTGCTCGATTGCGCAAAAAGCAGCTGTGGCGGCATTGAATGGCGGCAATGATAGTATTGATATGATGGTGAAAGCGTTTCATGAGCGCCACGATTATGTCGTGCAGCGATTACACGCTATTCCGGGTGTTGACGTGATTCCAGCGGACGGAACCTTTTATATTTTCCCTAGCGTGCAGGCGATCATCAAGCGTCGAGGTTTTGCCAATGATTTAGAGTTTTGTGAGCGCTTATTGGTGGATGAAGGGTTAGCCGTGGTGCCTGGATCAGCGTTCGGCACAGAGGGATGTATCCGCTTGTCGTTTGCAGTCAGTATGGAAACTCTGCGAGATGCATTGGATCGCTTAGAGCGATTTGCCCAGCAGGCATAAAAGATGATTTTTTATCACGAGTCACTTGACCACAGGCCAGAATCCATTTAAGATTCGCCTTTATTCCCCGGTAGCTCAGTCGGTAGAGCGGATGACTGTTAATCATTAGGTCGGCG
>CAZVEH010000006.1:0-63563 GCA_964625775.1 uncultured Legionella sp.
TGCATTGAACCCAGAATGGAACGACTTGTATCAATCGATTCTTTAAAAATTGTGTCACACGACAGGAGATCCCTCGCTGCGCTCGGGATGACGTGGGGAGTTACCTCGATCCAATATAACGATCTACTAAAAACCAGTTAAGACAATATAAAACCATTTTGCACAAACCATGCTATATTATAAGGAGGATAAATTTCAAAAGGACATAGGATGAGAGTTCACACAGCATGTTTCAGCGCACTGTTGGTAGCTTCACCTGCTGTTATGGCCGCTGCGACCCCTACCCCATGTATCGCATCTGAATTTAATGCCTCTGGGGATGCCTATTGGAAATCCATCACCTTAAAACTCACCAATCATTGTGATAAAGCAGTCGATTTGCAAAATGCAACGATTACCTTCAAAAGTTCCACCGCCTTGAACACGACATTTTGGGGCGATTTTTCACCGATGTCCTACCCCGACAATACATTAAACATCAGTTCTCAAAGCCAATCAGACGGTAGTTTTTTAGCAACGTTAAGCTTGCATTTTCCGTCTTACGCGGGCAGTAGCAGCACACTTCCTGTGGGTTCCTCATTCCAAATGACCTATGGTAGCAATTCAGCCGGTCAAGTGTCAGGTACAACGAATGTTTATTTGCAAACGCCTGATGTAGGTGCCACAGGCACATTGAAATTGATCAATCAAACCTCGAAACCAGCTGATATCACTCAAAATTACGCCATTGTGCATATAGCATTCAATGGCCAAGCACTTGATGATATCCAATTACCCTGGGCCAGCACAAAAACCCTAAACAACTTAGCCGTAGGTAGTTATACCATCACACCAGAAACCATTGCCGATGATTCTGGCCAAAGCTATCAAGGCACGGCATCCGCAAACACAGTGACCGTAGAAAAAAGCAAAACAGCCACTGCTAATATCTCTTACAACGCAGTCCAACAACAATCAGGCAATGTGGTTATTAAACTACAAGCATTGCCTGATGGGTTAAGTGGTTACACCGCTAACCCGGCCGTGTTGATCTCGCAGGTACCTAATGGGAGTGCCGTGTCCAAAACAGTTGCGTGGAATACCTCTACGCCCGTTGCTCAATTGGTCAACGGCAGTACCTATGGATTTTCAACCACAGACATCAACTATAATGGCAGCACTTGTACCGGCACATTTAACCCACAAACACTGATTGCTCTTCCACAAAACTCAGCCATCACTCAGCTGACGTATCAATGTCGACAAGTCGCACAAAACTCAGTGACATTAAATATCAAAGAAGCACCCGCTACGCTGTCGTCTTTACATATCACCTTCAAACCCAATGACAATACCACCCCTATTGTGCAAAGCATTGATTTAAACAAAGGCAACGGTTCAGGGTCTGTGATGTTGTCAGAAGGCAGCATCTATACCCTGCAAACTGATCCTGTCACGGGCTTTTCCCCTAGTTTTTCATTACAACCTTTGACTGCGAGTGCCAATGCGACGGAAACCATTACGTTTTCTAAAGTCAGCACAGCAGGTGGTCGTATCATTGGTTATCTGCCAGGTTGGAAAACACCTCCATCGGCTCAATCCCTTGCAGATGCTGGATACACTCATATCATGGTAGCTTTTGGTGTATTTAGCACCACAACGCCTGGCGAGATCGTCTCTGCCTTTGATACGGTCACATCGGAGTATATTCAACAGTTACATCAAGCCAATATCAAAGTCATTTTATCCTTAGGTGGCGCTTCTTCAAGCATTCCCAATACAACCGTTAGTTTCCATCAAATCCTCAGTGCAGCACCCTCTGCTGAGGTTTTTAAGCAAACCTTTATGAGTTCGCTACAAAAATTTATCACGGATTATGGCTTTGACGGATTCGATATTGATATTGAACAAGACTTCATTCCCTCAGGCACGTTTGCAGAACCTCAGGGTGATATTGCCGTGTTGGCAGATATCATTAACAGTATGTACACTCAGAATCCTGAGCTGTTGATCACCTTAGCACCTCAAGTTGCTAATATTTCCGCCACCAGTGGGTTTGATAAAACATGGGGTAACTATGCCTCATTGATCATGCAGACTTACCGTTCTTTAGCGTGGGTGGGTATCCAACTTTATAACACCGGCTGTGCTTATGGCCTTGATCAAGTATGTTATAGCCAAACCGAAACCAATACGCCCAACTTCTCGGTAGCCATGGCAACCGATTTATTGGCGGATTGGCCTGCCACATTAGCCGATGGCCGCAGCACCGGTTTTCAACCTTATATCAGTCATCTCAATCCTTCCCAAGTTGTACTAGGTTATCCAGCACCTAATGCCAGTGGCGACAGTGATGGAAGAGCAGCTGTACCTACTGCCACGATCATACGCGCCATTCAATGTTTAAAAACAGCCACAGCAGAGGCCACAAGCTGTGATACCTACCTTCCCCCTAAAGCCTATGGCAATATAGGTGGCGTGTTTAATTGGGAAGTCACGTATGATCAAAACAATGGGTTCAAATTTGCAAAAGAATTGAAACCTTGTGTGATCAACAGTATTTGCAAATAGTTTGGTTCATGTAGCCCGCAAGCAGCGTAGTGAATTGCGGGATCGACAATCACACGCACTGATCAATGTGGAATACATATTCCAAAAATAGATGATCACTTGTCTCGTTTAGGGTAACCCCCCGCAATTCGCTGCGCTTTCTTGCGGGCTACGTTTCTTAGGAATGTAAAATTTGATATCATATTGGTTTTGATATCCAGGGTACTTTGATGCAGGATCATTATGAAGTTTTAGAAGTTCGCAGAGACGCCTCAATAGAGGACATTACGCGATCTTATAAAAAATTAGCCCTTCAATGTCATCCTGATATGGTTCATAGGAATATACGCCGGCAAAATCCAGAGGTTAGTCAAGAAACGATTCAGTCAGCCACGCTTGCTGGGACAGAACGCTTCAAAGCCATAAGCTGTGCTTATGCAATTCTCTCGGATCCAGGCAAACGTGCTCAATATGATTCGTGTGCTAGTTCACAAGATTTTCAATGTTCAGAAAGAACTGATCAATGGAAAGGCTTCGATACATTTTTTGAAAACTTTCCCATCGGCGCTCATATTGACCAACAATCGTTCCAGGATATGTTGGACAAAATCCATCAAGAATTAGATCAAATTATAAAAAAAGCACAGACAAACAGTAGTTATCAAAAAGTTGCCGTCGTTCTCACTGAGCTCAAACAAGAACTTAGAGCTGCTGACCCCCAAAATAACCATTTAATTCCGCAAAATACAACACATTCAGCAAACATTATCCCCAGTATTAAAGTGTACGAGTTTTTAATTGATGCACAAATAGCGATTCAACGAGCCAAAGCTCACCAGGAACCTGGAACACATCGTGGGTTACTATTAGGAACACCTATTTTAAGAGAACTCACTCTTTTAGGACTGGCAGTTTTTCGTTTTATTATCTTCGTGGTTGGTAAATATAAACGATGGGTTGAGCACAATCCCAATCCGGTTTTTCAACAAGGCATGTGTCATGGATTATTTCAACCGCCTAAGACTCGAACGCTTTATCAATTAGATTCGTTTAAAAAAGAGATGAGCCATCATGAAACATTTATCAGGATTTCTATAGACGGCTTGACAGATGTCGGCAAGAGTCATAGCAATCTTTGCTTTAACTCCAAAACGGAAGCCGATTATTTATGTGAAGAAATTTTACATCTTTCCATGTAACATTTATTACATCGCAGATTGGGCGTGACTATCCTAAGAAATGAGGATAGTCACGCAGGCTTGATGGCCGTCCGTCTTGATGTGATTCGTTATATATGAATGAACCAGTAGGCCGATAAAACGCTTGGCACGTGCTTAACTTAAGGGCACTCATAATAAAAAAATTCATAACAATCTTTGCATCAAAGAAGCAATTTAATCTTATTACAGCCTGTGTCTTAGCATTAGCTAGTTCTATCGCGCAAACTGCCACTTTGCCTTCACCAACAGCTGACGTGCATTGCCCTGCTGGGCATTGGGTCGAAGTGAATACTGGCATTTTTTCGGAACTACAATGTTCTTCTGCTCATCAAACAGTCATGATCCCCGATTAAGTTCAGCGCGCAATGTCACAATCGCTTTACGAATCGCATTCGCTTCCTCGGATTGTTGGGGCACCAAAGGCAACAAGCGTTGCCAATACTGTAACGCCTGTTGAGGTTGATTGTGGGCTTGCGCGTCGATGGCCAACATCGCTAGAGCATCCATTTGTTTAGGGTTGTCCTGTAATACAACACGTAAAATTTTTCTGGCTAACGCATCCTCTTGGGGATTTTGACGAGCAAGTAATCCTTGTGCATAATTGATGGCAATCGCTTCATCTTTTGGCTTGATATCATAAGCTTTGGCAAATGCATCGAGCGATTCTTGCCATTGATGCTGACTGGCATATAAACGTCCTAACAAATACCAGCCTTTTGCCGCACGGGGATGGGCCGCCAAATGAGCTTGCAGTCTTTGAACCAAGGCTTGTGGGCTTTTGATCGTGCTCAATAAAGCTTGCGCTTTTTGTTGTTGCTGTTGATGTTGCTGATGCATCCATACCGCGGATGCGGAACCCCACTGCCAATACGCCAATCCCACACACACGCATAATATTGGGCCCATTACCCACACATGCCGTTGCTGGCGCAAAGGCCAATATACCACGCTCAGTGCCGTCATCGTCAGTAGTGCGACCCCAGTCAAACCCCACACCCAATCGGTCATGACACTTCTCGACGAATACAAGTCAATCCAAACAACCCTAATCCAATCAATAACAGGATCAAAGGCCCAAACCATAAAATACTAGTGGTCATTGTCAACGATGGTTTAAACAAAATGAACTCTCCGTAACGCGCCGTCAAATAATGGATGATATCTTGGTCACTCTTATGAGCCAAAACCAATTGATACACTTCTTGACGTAAATCTGCAGCAATATCGGCATTCGAATCAGCCAAATCTTGATTTTGACAAACCGGGCAGCGTAAATCATGCAATAAAGCTTGAAATTGTGCGCTCTGATTTGGGGTGTCAAAAGGGTAGCTGGCCACGGTCGCCCAACTGCTAGGCAACCACAGGACCAACAAGATCATGATATTGAAACGTCGCATCTTAATGCTCCAATTTTGCCATTCTAGGTAAAAAATCTCGCTGCCAAACCTCAGAGGTCAAAGCGCCGGCATAACGATACTGAATCACGCCATGTTCATCCACCAAATAAGCTTCAGGTGCACCATAAACCCCTAAATCCAGCGCGACTTTACCTTTGCGATCTACCCCAATCGCTTGATATGGATTGCCCCAATCGTGCAACCACTGCTCTGCAGCCACAGAATTATCTTTGTAATTGAGGCCGTATAATCGCACCCCCTGCTGAGCCAAGTCTTCTAAAAACAATTGCTCTTCCTGGCAAGCCTCGCACCAGCTTGCCCACACTATCAATACCGAAAGATGGCCCTGCATCATTTGTGCTGTGAATCTCTTGTTTGTATCTAGTAAAGAAGGCACATCAAATGCCGGGAGCTTTTGACCCATTTTTGCAGAGGGTATGTGTTGGGGGTCTAAGGATAATCCTCGCCAAAAAAATGCCGCCAAAAGAGCAAAGATCAATAACGGCAGCAAACGCCAAATCCTGGTATTCATGGAACCACTCCAGCAGGCTTTGTGTAATATCGGCGATCCAACAAAGCAATCAAACCACCCAGAAACATCATGACGCCACCCGCCCAAATCCAGCGCACAAAGGGCTTATAGTACATACGCACAGACCAGGCGTGTCCCTGTAGGGGTTCGCCCAACGCCACGTAAATATCCCGAAAAGGTGTGACATCAATCGCCGACTCGGTCATAGGCATTTTACCCACATCATAAACGCGCTTCTCTGGATATATCATCACGCGATGCTGCCCGCTTTGAATAGCAAAAACCGCACGCGTTCCATGATAATTAGGACCCTGCAACGGCATTTCCTGCAAAAACTGGATCTGATATTCTGCCAGTATGGACCTGTCGCCAGGTTTCATTTTCACATCATCTTCCAATCCATACCCTGTTGAAATGGTGATGCCAATCACAGACACGGCCATACCCAAATGCGCCAATACCATCCCCAAAAAAGCTCGACTTAATTTTTTACCTGTTTTGATGCGCAAAATACGCTGTCTTACCATTTCAACGGTCGATAAAATCACCCAGAATGCCACCGTTAATCCCAGGATCGTGTTGCCATAGATGGCCTTATTACAACCTAATAACAACAATACAGGTAACCCCAAGCCCAGCACAACGGTCCAAGCCAGAACACGCAATACACGTTTGAAGCTATCCTGTTGCCAATGCACATGCAGCCCGAATGCCATTAAAACTAAGAGTGGTATACTTAAAATGGTGAAGACCCGATTAAAATAAGGCGCACCTACTGATATTTTACCCAAACCCAAGCCATCCACCAGCAACGGATACACCGTTCCTAGCAGCACTGTTAGCATCATAACCACCAAAAACACATTGTTGAGCAACATCGCACTTTCACGTGAGACGAGTCCTGGTAAATTGTGTCGCGACAAACGTTGAGCACGGCAAGCGAATAATAACAGTGATCCCCCAATGACCACAGCCAAAAAGACCAGAATATAAGCCCCACGCAGGGGATCAACTGCAAAAGCATGTACTGAGGTCAATACACCGGAACGCACCAAAAAAGTGCCTACCAAACTTAAAGAAAACCCGGCAATGGCCAATAATAACGTCCAAGAAACAAATTGATTGCGCTTCTCAGCCACAATCAAAGCATGCATAAGTGCAGTGCCTACCAACCAGGGCATAAAGGATGCATTTTCCACTGGATCCCAAAACCACCATCCACCCCAGCCTAACTCTCGATAGGCCCACCAGCTTCCTAAAGTGATGCCCAGGGTCAAACAACACCAGGCTGCCATGGTCCAAGGTCGTAAAGATTTGGCCCACGCCGCTTCCATCCGACCTAACCACAACGCTGCGATCGCAAAAGCAAAGGCCACGGCAAACCCCACATAACCCATATATAACATCGGGGGATGAAATAAAAATCCAAGATCTTGTAACACCGGATTCAGATCCCGACCCTGGGTTTTTAAAAGCACAAATTGGCGCATAAAAGGATTCGAGGTCATAAGGATAAAAACAATAAATCCAGCCGTCAAAGCACCTAATACCACCAAAACTCGCACCCTAATTTCCGGCTCTAAATACGGACTAGCTAGGGACACAGCCAAAGTCCATATAGACAAAATCGCGACCCAAAGTAACATCGATCCTTCATGTCCACCCCAAACTGCACATAGTTTATAAAACCAAGGCAGGAGCACACTTGAATTACTTAACACATAAACAACAGTAAAATCATCGCGCAAAAAACAAACAGATAAACACAGGTACGACACCACGATAAACAGAAATTGTCCTTTGACATAGACATCTGCTGCGCGCATCCAATGACTTTTTTGTTTCCATAACCCTATCGTAGGCACCACGACCAAGAGCAATGAAAAACATAAGGCCCAGCATAGGGCATACACACCGATCTCGGCAATCATGACGTAATTTTCCTTTTTAAAGCAGATTTGACTTCAGGTGGCATATAGTTTTCATCATGTTTGGCCAACACTTGCGTGGCTTCAATATAGGCATCTTGTTTGAGAATGCCTTGCGTCACAATACCCTGCTCTTCTCGAAACAAATCCGGCAAAATACCCTGATAAAATACGGTTACCGTATGAGCATAATCTGTTAATTTGAAGCGAACACCCAACCCTTCTTTGTCTCGTATCACCGAGTCCTTAACGACCATACCTCCGACTCGAATAGGATGATTCTGCGGGGCTTCTCCCAAAACAATCTGTGTTGGGGTATAAAACAAACTGATATTTTGGCGCAACGCATAAAGAATTAAGCCGCAAATCAGCGCAAAAAAAGCCAGAAACACCACAATCAATGTTAATTTACGCCGCCGCCGGGGATGCATACTCACTTGCCATGCAACCATTGGAGCAACCGTTGACACACCTGCTTTGAACGCCAGCGCGCACGCATCACATTATAGGCCAAAGCACCCAAGACCAAAGCATAAGCAGGCCAAACATACAGACCATACCCATGCATCAACAATTTATTCATAAGGGATCCTTTTCTAACACAGTTCTGACCCAGGTTTGACGATGTTCTCGCCACAGCAACTCAATGCGGGTTTTATAGAAAATCAACCACACGCAATATAACCCTACCCCGATCAGCATCATCCACAAAGGGTAGGCCATACTGGCATGGATTTTAGGTTTGGCAAATAAGGTCAGTGTGGCGCCTTGATGCAGGGTCGACCACCAATACACAGAATAGTGAATAATAGGCAGATCAACCAGTCCCACCAAGGTTAATATGGCAGCCATGCGATCTGCGCGCTCTGAGTTGTCGTACGCATAGCCAATTGCCAAAATACCGATATACAAGAAAAACAAAATCAATTCGGAGGTCAACCGCGCGTCCCAGACCCACCAGGTACCCCACATCGGTTTACCCCAAAGACTGCCCGTGATCAAAGCCAAAAGAGCAAGCCAAGCCCCTATTTGAGCACTCATCAATAACATCAAACCCGCCAGTTTGATGCGCCAAACCAAAAGCAAAATGGCCAATACACCCATGCCAACATACACACTCATGGACCACATGGCACAGGGTACATGCACATAAATCAAACGAAATGCGTCCCCTTGTTGATAATCAGGAGGCGAAAAAAACAATCCCCAGACAATCCCGGTGCTTAAAAACAGGATCATGGCCAGTCCCAACCAGCGATGCCAGCGAGAGGTCAATTCATAAAACCGCTTTGGAGAAGCTATTTGATGCAATATTTTCCACATAGAAAACAATCAGGACAGTCCAATGAACCGTGATTTTAACATGTCTTGCAGACAAAATCAGGCATTTTGAAAAACAAAGCGCTGTATATTCTTTAACGAAAGTATCAGGAATTATACAGAATAGTAATGCGCGGTTGTTGCATCCACTGGCATTTCACCCTCTGCGTTTTTCATAATTTGCCTTTCTCTCTGTGCAGCAATAGCGGGGGTATCAGGACGCAGGGCTAACCATTGCTGGCGAGCTGCACGCAAAACTCTCGGCAATATCGCTCTATCCAACATAGACGGTGCCGGCGGCAAAATCGCATCTCGTGGATAATCGCGATTGTCAATCGTCGCTACAACATCCGCATATCCCAGATTATCACTGTCATAAACATGAATGTAATCGCCTTGGGAGTGTCGCATCTTCACCTTTGTTGTTTTAGAAAAAAAACAACAAAGAAACTCGTGGGTCAACACCTTGTAAGACCGCTCAGCTGTTCGGAGCAGCGGATCGAATTTAACCAGATTAATGGTATCCGCATCACCATAGACCAAGTAGATCGAACCCACAAAAGAACACGCCGCAATCATGTCACACTCATCGTCAGGAGAGAGGGATAAATAAACGCTGTCTGTTGATGTCGCATGTACCTTCTTACTTCGAATTTGACAGGGCAGGTCTTCAACCCTTAAAGGCAAATCAAGAGTCGCGGTCTCGCCACCCAGAAGCGTCAGACATCTTGCTTCCCAATCGCTGAGCCGAGGCCTGATACCTGTGCAGCTCATGACCGTATCAAACAAGCAACCGTTATCATACGAGTAGTGATGACGGTGATCTAACAAATTGATGTCCAACAGGTCAGGGATAGAATCTCCTATTTGCCTGTGCTTCATCCACACAAGAATCGGCAAACGCTCCAATCTTTTAGGCCTATTTCCCACTATAACCTCAATACTGTTGCATAAATCAAAGATGCGAGGCACGCTTTCCGGTGTGTGATGGTCGTCCCTATCTTGCATGGTATGTTCCTTAATTAAACTCTAGGTTCCAAATTCGCGATTCAACGCGCTATGTAAGTCAGGATACTGGAATACATATCCCGCATCCAACAGTCGTTTTGGTAAAACGCGCTGTCCTTTGAGCAGTAAGCATTCTCCCATTTCGCCAAATAACCACCGAATCACCATTGCCGGCATGTTTAAAAACAGAGGACGGTGCATAGCTTGAGCTAATGTACGCGCAAATTGCGCCTGACTCACAGGCTGTGGAGACGTTAAGTTGAATGCACCTGATAGCTCGGGTCGTTCGAGTATAAACTGAATGGCATTCACCAAATCATCCATATGAATCCAAGAGATCATTTGCGTGCCATCCCCTATCACGCTGCCTAAGCCGAAATAGTAACTGAGAAAAAGCTTTTTTAACATGCCGTCCTGTTTTTTTAATACCACACCAAATCTCAAAGTGGTGACAGATACGCCATAGTCCATCAATGGTTGCAAGGCTGCTTGCCAGCGAATACCGATGTTACTCATCTCATCGCGGGGATGCGCCATATCTATCACAGTATCTTCATCGAATGCACCCAGATCACCATTGTCTTGCAACCCATAAATACCCACGGCATTGGCACAGAAAAAACGTGGCTTTGCTCTTTGGCCCATGATCCATTGGCTCAAGGTCTGACTGCTATGCACACGCGACTCAATGATCTGTTGTTTAACCGCATCCGTCCATCTTGCTGCAGCAATGTTATGACCAGAAAGATTAATCACCACCGCATAGTCATGAGGATTTAAAGTGTCTAACTCATGCCACGTACACACCTTTACGCTGTCAGCAAACGCATCGACTAAGGTTTGCTTGTCTCGACCTAAAACTGTAATTTGATGGCCTTGTTGTAAGCGTTTAATAAGAGATTTTCCGATAAATCCAGAAGCACCTGCGATCAGAATATTCATGTTTTCGCCTTATGTGGTTAGAAATGGTTGTTCATCTTTTCCGCCTTCCTGGAGCAAGAGCTCTTTCTTTCATATGGGTTAACGGCCACACCTCGAGTTTAGCCATTTTTCCTTAAACCGTTCGCCCTGAGGAGCGTGCGTAGCACGCGTCTCGAAGGGTTGGATCTTGAACAGAAAACATAAAGACTATTTTTTATTTCGACGAGCCAAGTAGGATAATTTTTCCCAGTCACCTGAGATAAGAGCCTCCTTCTTTTTTCTACTCCATCCTTGAATTTGTTTTTCGGCCCGCAAGGCCTCGATCCTACTTGGATACTGTTCTGAATACGCGAGCTTGGCTGGTAATCTGCTTGCCGTATAACAAGTTCGAAAAACTTTATTGTCATGCTGGTGTAGCCTTAGCTCTAAATTGTCAGTGTGCCCAGTATAATAACTATTATCACTGCATTGAAGAATATATACCCAAAACATATGTGGACCCGCCTTTGATTTCCATTACAAAGTGTTGCCTCCTGAGGCTCGCATAGGGGCTAGCAAACCCATTATCATGTGTTCCAACAAATAAATACATAGAGTAAGAGCGTTGACAGCGGAGATTTTAGCAGTTTTAGCGGCATTTGCATCTGAATGTTCACGACCGACATCGAAAAATATTTAAGTCCTACTATTTTTCAAAGTCTGAACATCAGCTTGATTTAGATAAATTCTCGAAAGAAAAAATTGATTCTTTGATCTATCAGCTCACTTTAGCCGCTTAGAAAGCCCTTCGTGACGCGTGCTACACACGCTCCTCAGGGCGAACGGTTATAGTGGGGGTGAGCAGGCATGAATAAAGATTTTTACTGGATTGTCGATATAAGGAAAAATACAGGGAGAAGAGACGGCTATGAATTCTTTAAAAAAATTTATCGATGAACACCCTTTTTTGGCATGTATAGGATTGATATTGATACTCTCTACTATATTTTTTTGGGCGTTACAATATCTAAATATAGATGAAAACAACAAACATGAGGCCTATCTCGCCTACTCTGTGCTGGCATTAACAACTTCCTTTATCATCATAATATTAGCTCATTTTAAGTCCAAAGAAGCCATAAAACTATCACGTCTAAATTATTTATTACAAATAGATGACCGATGGTCAAATACAGAAAACATTAAAGCACGAGAAATCATCCATAAAATGTTTTTAGACGCTAAAAAATCACATCCTGAATATAATCATTACCAAATCGCACCGCTGATTGCGGTGCAAATCAGGGATCTACATGATAATCCAGATAAGATCGAAGACTATATTATCTTAGTCAATTTCGTCGATTTTTTAGAAACCATTGGGTATTTATACGAGCAAACCGACCTTACAATAATAGAGGTGCGAGAGTTTTTAGGCAACTCTCTGATTTATTTTTATGAGATTTTCAGCATCTATATCAGTTACAAACGCCAGATCAAAGACCAATCTCTCTATGATAAATTTGAAAAAATGTATTTAGAAATGAAAAAAATTCAGCAGGATCATGCAGAAAAGAACTAAGCAACGCCTCAACTCATATTGGCTCGAATCACGCCGGCAATAGCAAACGGTAACGCAGCAACAGCGATACATGACATCGCCAGCAAACACGCCAAATAACCGCTTACCGCAAGACCGGACATAGCAGCTGTGGTGGTTGCTGAACCTAAAATCATCAAGGGGATAGTCAATGGCAGTAAGACCAACCCCATAATCACACCTTTTTGTTGCAAGGCAGTCCCAAAAGCTGCGGCCAATGCACAAAGGAACAGCATCGCTGGCGTGCCGCAGATCAAACTCAACATTAAAATTGTCACGCTATACTTGTCCAAACCAAACAAGAGCGCAATCAGGGGACTTAAGCACAGCAGAGGTATCAAAGTTAATATCCAGTGCAGAGTGACTTTCGCCAAAACCAAGGCACTAACCGGTTGACCTGATACCAACCACAACTCAATCACCCCTTCATCATAATCAGCTTGGAACAAGCGTTCGGCCGACAAGAGACAGGACAGTAACATCGCAACCCAAACGACCCCCGGCGCAATGATTCGTTCTAATGCGGGATCAGCCGGTAGGGTTAAGGGAAAAAAAATCATGATCATGCTGAAAAACACCAGTGAATTGACCCACGATTTTTTTTGTCGGATTTGAGAGCGCCACTCGCGTTGCATATGATGTTGTATCAATTTTGGCAGTGAGATCAGCATAAAACATACTCTTCATGCTGATCACCGATCCACGGCAGAGGTTGATGCGAGGTATATACCACTTGCCCGCCAACTGCGATATGCGCTTGTAAAAACGACATCAAGATCATGATCCCCGCCTCATCCAAGGCCACCAATGGTTCATCCAACAACCACAATTTTGCTGGTGATAAACGCAAGCGTAACAAAGCCACTCGGCGTTTTTGCCCTGCAGACAAAAGATGGCACGGCAAGTCTTTCACATCCCATAAAGACAACTGTTGTAACGCTGACTCAACCGTGTGTCGTTCCGGTAAGGCACACACATCAAATAAACCATGTTCCAATGGCGTCAATGCAGGACTCAACCCACTTTTATGCCCAAGATAAGAGATGTTTTGTTGATACGTCGGTAAATCAGTCCAAATATCTTGGTCAGCATAGAGGATATGCCCCGCATCCGGCCTGATCAATCCCGCTAATAATTTCAATAAAGTGGTTTTTCCAGACCCATTGCGGCCACGAAGATGCAACATGCTACCCGACTGCAGCGCCCAGGTGACCCCGTGTAACAAAGGGTTAGTTCGCTTAGACAAGGTTTGAGCTGGGTAATCGAAACTTAATTGTTTGACAGAAAGCATGGTGAGCGACCTACGGCACTTTATAATAACACCCTATCACAATTCCCCATGTCGCTTAAACACAGCATCCAGTTCTATGAGTTGGCTTAATAAAGATTCCATCTTATCCATTGGCCAAGAATTCGGTCCATCGCTTAGGGCTTTATCTGGATTTGGATGAGTTTCCATGAATAAGCCAGATATGCCAGCCGCAACTGCTGCACGGGCTAACACAGGAATCATATCACGCTGCCCGCCTGAATGAGTGCCCTGCCCTCCGGGCAATTGTACGGAATGTGTGGCGTCATAGACCACAGGACATCCTGTATCACGCATGATTTTTAAAGAACGCATGTCAGATACCAAATTATTATAACCAAAGCTCACACCGCGTTCACACACCATGATCTGTTCATTGCCCGTTAATTTGGCTTTAGCCACCACATGCTGCATGTCCCAGGGTGCTAAAAATTGGCCTTTTTTAATATTAACAGGTTTTGATAACGCACAGACATTTTGAATAAAATTGGTTTGTCGACACAAAAATGCAGGTGTTTGTAACACATCCACCACAGAGGCGACTTCTGATAAAGGCGTATCTTCATGCACATCTGTCAATACAGGCACACCCACTTGGCTTTTGACTTTTTCTAAAATCATCAACCCGCGTTCAACACCAGGACCACGGAAACTGCTGGCAGACGAACGGTTGGCTTTGTCAAAAGAGGATTTATAAATAAAATGAATCGCCAAACGCTGGCAAAGTTCTTTCAAATAACCCGCGGTCTCAATAGCCAACTCTTCAGATTCAATCACGCAAGGACCTGCAATCAAAAATAAAGGCGCTTGGATACCAACCTCAAATCCACATATCTTCATCATTCGCTCACCTTAAGAGCAGCAGCATGATGATAGGCACGCGCCGCCATCACAAAGGATAAAAACAAAGGATGACCATCACGCGGCGAAGAAGAAAACTCTGGATGAAACTGACAAGCCAAAAACCATGGATGGTCGGGCAATTCAATCATTTCTACCAAAGCCCCATCCACAGATCGACCCGAAATACGCATGCCGTGTTGTTGTAATTGCTCGACAAAATGTTGATTGATTTCATAACGATGACGATGCCGCTCCAAAATGGTAGGCTGCCCATAAGCACGTGCCGCCATAGAGTCTTGCTCCAAATGACATTGTTGCGCACCCAAGCGCATGGTACCACCCAAATCAGCATCCGCCTGCCGATGTTCTTTTTGACCATCCGGTGTTTGCCATTCGGTGATCAATCCCACCACAGGGTAAGGCGTATTTGCATCAAATTCGGTTGAGTTAGCACCCTTTAAGCCCACCACTGTTCGAGCAAACTCAATCACCGCGGTTTGCATCCCCAAACAAATGCCTAAAAACGGTATGTGCTGTTCCCGCGCAAAACGAATGGCTTTGATTTTTCCTTCTATCCCTCGGTCTCCAAAACCACCAGGAACCAAAATAGCATCCAAAGTAGCCAAAGGTGCTGTGCCCTGTTGATCAATGGTATCGGCATCAATATAAATCAAGTTGACCTGGGTTTGCGAATGAATGCCCGCGTGAATCAGTGATTCATTGATTGATTTGTACGCATCATTGAGCTCAGTATATTTACCCACCAAGCCGACATTTACCGTCATAGTCTTGATGCTTTGTGCCGCGACCACATGTTCCCACTCAGATAAATCAGCGGGAGGCGCAGTGACTGATAATTTACGTAATATGATATCGTCTAAATGCTGTTCATGGAGAATCATCGGGATTTGATAAATGGATTTGGCATCTTGCAGAGAAATCACCCCTTCGCGTTCCACATTCGTAAATAATGCAATTTTACTGCGATCATGCATCGACAAAGGTTGCTCGGAACGACAAATGAGAATATCAGGTTGAATCCCAATGGACCGTAACTCTTTGACCGAATGCTGCGTTGGTTTGGTTTTTGTTTCACCAGAAGTGGCAATATAGGGGACCAACGTCAAATGAACGAAGGCTGTATGAGTAGCACCTAATTCCATGCGCATTTGTCGAATGGCTTCTAAAAAAGGCAACGATTCTATGTCACCAACTGTACCACCGATTTCCACCATGGCCAAATCATATCCTTCGGCGCCCAATTTGATACAACGCTTGATTTCATTGGTGATATGCGGAATGACTTGGACAGTTTTACCTAAATAATCGCCACGTCTTTCTTTTTTAATCACATTTTCGTAAATTTTCCCGGTGGTAAAATTATTCTTTTGCGTCATGGTGGATCGCACAAAACGCTCATAATGACCCAAATCCAAATCGGTCTCTGCGCCATCCTGCGTCACGTACACTTCGCCATGTTGTACCGGGCTCATGGTTCCAGGATCCACATTGATATACGGGTCTAGTTTGATCAACGTGATGCGCTGTCCTCGTGCTTCAAGAATCGCCGCCAAAGACGCCGCCGCTATTCCTTTGCCTAGAGAAGAAACAACACCGCCCGTAATAAAAATATACTTCGTCATAGGATCACCAAATTAGTCTGCTTGTTGTGTATCTAATTGTTGTAAAATATCTACCATATCTAATGCTGCATTAGCGGCATCTACACCTTTATGTCCGTAGCTCCCACCCACGCGATCCCAAGCTTGGGCATCCGACTCAGTCGTCAGTACTCCAAAAATCACAGGGATATCATAAGTCAATGCTATTTTTTGACAACCATGGCTGACTTGTTGGCAGACATAATCATAATGAGTGGTTTCTCCGCGGATAACAGCACCCAAAGCAATGATGACACTGTGTCGTTTCGTCAAAGCCAAACGCTGAGCCACCATTGGAATTTCAACGGCGCCAGGCACCGTGATCACCGAAATATTGGATTCGGAAACGCCGCGTTTCAACAATTGGCCAACGGCGCCGTCTTGTAAAGCTTGAGTCACTTCTCGGTTAAATTCAGACACCACCAATGCAATAGGGATGTCTAAACCCTGTTGCTCCATCCTGGCTTGAATCATATTCATATCTTACTCCCATCAGGAATGTCCAGGTAATGACCTAGTTTCGATTGTTTGGTTCTGAGATAGTGTTGATTCTCCGCGGTAGGTGAGACCAAAACGGGAATACGCTCAGTGACTGTGAGGCCATAACGTTCCATTGCTGCCACTTTAAACGGATTATTGGTGAGCAAGCGAATCTTATCCAAACCCAAGTGCTTTAAAATTTGAAAGGCGATCGCATAACTACGATTATCTACCGGTAAACCCAAATGTTCATTGGCCTCCACCGTATCATAGCCTTCCTCTTGCAAAGAATACGCTTTCAATTTGTTGGCTAATCCCACACCGCGCCCTTCTTGGCGCATATAAACCAACACGCCGCCTTCTGCAGCCAGAAGTGCCAAAGAAAGCTCCAACTGTTTGCCGCAATCACATTTACACGAGCCGAATATATCGCCTGTGATGCATTCTGAGTGAATACGTACTAGGGGTGGTGCTTGATCATTAACCTGAGGCTTGGTCAATACAAAATGCTCACAATCGTCCAGTTCATTCTCGAATAAAATCATCGAAAAATCACCATGCCGCTCCAAAGGTAACCGCGAGGTTGCAACCACAGACACCAAATGTTCATGTAAAATACGATATTCAATCAAATCGCAAACCGATACCAGTAAAATGCCATGCTGTTTAGAAAATTTGACCAATTCGTCTCTTCGACTCATGGTGCCATCTTCGTTGATGATTTCGCAAATCACAGCTGCTGGCGTCAATCCGGCCAATTGCACCAAGTCTACACTCCCCTCGGTTTGACCTGCTCTTTTCAACACTCCTTTGGGGTGCGCGCGTAACGGAAACACATGCCCGGGAGAAATAATATCCATCGGACCACTATTTAAATCGATAGCAACCTGAATTGTTTTTGCGCGATCTTCGGCCGAAATGCCAGTAGTCACGCCCTGAGCGGCTTCGATGGATACCGTAAATGCCGTGCCATAAGGGGAGCGATTGGATGACGTCATCATAGGAAGCCCTAAACGATCAATCATAGGTGCTGCCATTGGCAAACACACCAACCCACGGCCAAATCTTGACATAAAATTAATACTTTCCGCAGTGGCGTATTGCGCTGCAATCACCAAATCACCTTCATTTTCACGCCCTTCATCGTCGACCAGAATGACCATCTGACCCGATTGTATGGCTTGGATTGCTGCTTCAATAGTGCTAAACGGGTTTGTCATATCCTAACCTTTCCAATTCTTTTTTAACTTGATGCGAAATAAGCCGCGCCACATAGTCAAATTCTACATTCAACGCATCACCGATTTGTAATTGATCTAAAGTTGTATGTTGGATAGTATGAGGCACCAATAACACTCTAATATGATCATGCTCAACAGCATTGATGGTCAAACTAACACCATCTAAAGTAATACTACCTTTGGGTATGAGATAAAGGATATCACAGTCTGCAAACCCTCCGATAACCATTTCGATATACTCACCTACACTTTGACGTCCCTGCACATACGCCTTGCCATCGACATGACCTGACACATAATGTCCGCCAAACCGGCTGGTGGCTTGCATCGCACGTTCCATATTGACCTTCTGGCCTGCAACCAGTGATCCTAATGTAGTCCGTTCTAACGTTTCTGGTGAAACATCGAAGACCAAATGGGGCGAAGGGTGATCGAGTAACGTCAAACAAACCCCTTGAATAGCGATACTATCTCCAGGAAAAGTGCCCGCAATTGAAGCCTGAATTTCTAAACGATTGGCCCCAGATATTTTTTGATTTGCTACAACTCGACCACAATGTTCAATCAAACCTGTAAACATAACACTCTACCAATCCATCGTTAAAATGACATTATCGCCCATCACTTGCCAAGACAACGCTTGAGCATCCTCAAACGTATTCAAATCTGAATACAAAGATATTCCGGTCTGATTCAAAATTTTTGGCGCAATATAAATATGGGTTCGATTGACCAAATGCGCACGATGTAGCGCAGTAAATAGTTGACGACCTGCTTCTACCCAGACGTCATGATACCCTAAGGCACCTAAATGACCAAGAACTGCCGTCAAATCTAAGCGTTGTTGGTGTACTGGCACAGGGTAATACGCGCAGTTCGGTTGGCGATGCGTCACAGTTTGAGATTCATCGTAATAAATCAAACCTCGTGTCGCCAATTGTAAGGCCTGGACCTCGTGTGACAACCTCAAATGAGTATCCAATACCGCCAAAGGTTTGGCCTCAACATCTCCCCCCGGTAACCGTACCGTGAAAAGGGGATCATCGTTCATAATCGTATGTGCAGTGGTTAAAATAACATCGGTTTTTTTACGTTGTTCGTGGGTAAACTCACCACAGCTAAAATTAGAAATACTGATTCTTTGCCCATCAGTGCCCGCAATTTGCCCATCTAGGGTTTGAGCCATTTTTACAGTCACCCAAGGTGTCTGGGTCTGGATCCAGTGATGGTAACTTTGATAAAAAGCATCAATTTCTGGCAAAGGATGGTGAATGACTTCTACACCATGTTCGCGCAAAATACGTGGCGTCTGATTTTTAGAGACCAGTGGATTGGGGTCATTGTAGGCATACACCACTCGCTTAATCCCGTGGGCAATGATAGCGTCCACACACGGCGGCGTTCGCCCCCAATGATTGCAAGGTTCTAAAGTGACATAGAGCGTGATATCTTGATTTGCATGAGGAATTTGTGTCAGAAGAGCTTGCTCAGCGTGCGCTAACCCAGCACCACGATGCCATGCTTTTGCAATGATGTGATCGTCCAGCACAGCTACCGCACCCACGCTGGGATTGGGTGCGCAAGCACCACGACCCAATTTCGCCTGAGCCAAAGCTGAAAGCAAATACTCTTTGTGCATAGAAAGATCACTCATCACATGACCGAGTAGTATAACAAATGTAACGATTTACCACAAATGGCAACACAAAACGGATGAATATGCTATGATTCTTACTAGACCAGGACTTACGTCCTGTAGACAATGCGCGCACGATTTAGTGTTCTAACTAAGACAAATAGGAGAATGCTTTGGCAATGTTGATTGAAAAAACGAACTGTATTCCCAGGAGTTTGTAGATTGAACTCAGTAAAACTGCGACGCAACTTAACGAGATGGCTGACATTGTCTCTGTTGGTTCCAACCATCACACATGGATTTTCAGCCTATTCTAATGCTGAATTGGATCAGCTCGAACGTGAGTTTATCCAAGAAATCAATCATTCCGACGCAGTATTACGTGATCCTCTGGCCAATGATTATATCAACCATGTGGCCAAACGTTTGGCCGAACATAGCGATCTCAATTCACCTCATTTCTTCATCGTCAAATCCCGAGAAATCAATGCGTTTGCTGGCCCTGGGGGTCATATTGGTGTCAACACGCAATTAATATTAGAGTCCGAAACAGAATCTGAATTAGCCGGCGTCATGGCACATGAAATAGCTCACGTGCGTCAGCATCATTTATATCGCATGATTGAACATCAAAAACAAATGCGAGTACCGATGCTTGCAAGCCTTTTGGCTTCCATTGCGTTGGGTGTGATCAATCCTGTGTTATCCACTGGGTTGCTATACGGCAGCTTATCTGGATTTGCGCAGGACAGCATCAACTATGTGCGATCGGGAGAAAAAGAAGCGGATAGCATCGGTATTGATATGTTGACCAAGTCCGGATTTGATCCGCATGGGATGGTGGGTTTTTTCAAAAAAATGCAGCAAAACTCTCGCTATCACTATACTGAAAATATTCCTGCAATATTGCGTACTCACCCTTTGGATGAAGAACGGATCGCAGAAGCTGAAAGCCGCTGCCCCGTGACGCGCCCATCTGTAATCTCAGATCAAAATAATTATTTATTGTTCAAAGAACTGATTCGCAATGAAATCAGCATCGATCCCAAGCAATCTTTGGATTATTACCGCCACAAATGCAGTCAAAAAACCTCTGAAACTGCATGCCAGTATGGTTATGCGCTGCGTTTGATGCAAGCCAATCAATATGCTCAAGCGATGACGCACATCAAACCTCTGTGGACGAAAGAGCCCAATAATCTGTACTATGCTGTCGCAATGGCTCAATGTCATGAAGGCTTAGCCGAACACGCCAATGCCGTCCAAATTTTGAGTGAATTACATGCTAATTTTCCCGACAGTTATGCCGTCACTGTGGAATATGGCAAAGCATTGATAGCGGCTAATCAAGCCCAAAAAGCCGCATCTATCTTACTCACCGCAAATCGTAAATTCAAAGCGGATTTGCAAATTTGCAATCAATTGGCGCGTGCCCAAGCTGCGAATCATACCCTAGGATATGCCTATTTCACTCTGGCAGAGTGTCATATTCTCCAGGGAGAGCGCCATGATGCTTTGCGCAAATTAAAAATCGCCAAAACCTTTGCGAAAAAAGATCATCTCTTGGATGCTAGAATTGCAGCAAGAATTGATGATATTACGTTAAAAGAATAGTAGGCGCATCTTGAAAGGTGCTGAATGGTTACAGGAATAACGCTTTTAACGGGCACGATACATCAAATATGCCCCTAAGCCTGCACAAACCGCAGTAGGCCCTATGGCTGCCAACATCGAAGAAAATTGATAAATTTGACTCAATGATCCGCAAAATCGATTTAAAATATAAAACCCAAACCCCACAACAGCGCCTACCATCAATTTTGATCCCATTGTAGAGGAACGCAATGGGCCAAATACAAAGGGGATGGCCAATAACATCATGACTACAGTGGTCACCGGCAACATCAAACGCTGCCAATACCCCAATTGATAATTTTGCACATTCTGGTGGGTTAATTTCTGAGCAATTAAAAATTGATGCAACTCAAAAAACGTCATTTCATCGGGTTCATTATGCGACGTTCTCAACACCCTAGCATCAAGCGCCACATCCCAAGTCATTTTTGGCGTATGAGATGTTGTTGTTTTGGTGAGGGATAGATCGGTCTGATCACTGTCAAATGCCCACCATACCCCGTCTTTTTGCTCGGCAGATTGGATATGACGTACATACACCAAACGCTCATGCGCATCAAAATGAAACTGTTCTATATGGGTGAGTTGGGTTGGGGATACAATCGATTCGATGGTCAGGATATCATTCTTTGAATGCAGCCATAAACCACGGGTAGTTTGTAGGGCCTGCCCCCCGTTCATTGCTTGCATTTTATACGTGTTGGCCCATAACACCATTTTTGGCAACACCAATTCGCCAAGCAGGGTCATCAGCACGATAAAGACCACCGCCATTTTTAAAACCGCACAGGTGATTTGACCAATAGACATGCCTGCGGCACGCAACACCACCAATTCTGAATGATTGGCCATCACGCCCAGTCCAACCAAACAACCCAAAAGACTGGCCATTGGAAAAAATAAGTAAACTTGATAAGGCATGCCCAAAGCCACAAATAACAACGCTTGAGCGATCCCATAATCGGCTTTACCCAAATCACCCAGCTGATTGACAAACAAAATAAACCCTTGTAGCCCGGTCAACATCAAGACAACCAATGTAATGGAAGCAAAGACTGTTTGTGCGATATATCGTTCCACCAGTTTCATGAACCACTCACCCTTTGTCGCCAAATTAACCCCACACCGATACATGCAATCACAGCATGCAGCCACCACATGCCTAACCACAGAGGTATTTTATCGGCAGCCACCCAATCACGAGCAATGAACATAAAATTGGCATATAAGACCGCCAACACCACTCCCGGCAATAGTTTGGCGTATTTGCCCGCACGCGGATTCACCCGGCTCAAAGGCACCCCAACTATCGTCAAGCTAAACACCATCAACGGAATCGAAACCCGCCACTGTAATTCAGCTGCTTTGACATGATCGGCGTTATTAAATGGTAGTAACTGTTTGAAAGGTACCGTTCGGATATCAGACTTCACCATGGTATTTTGATGCGGCAAACGTGCTTCGTAACGACCAAAAGATGAGAGTTGATAATCCGCTTTTCCCGGTACACCTTGGTATTGCTTGCCCTCTTTTAGGACTAAGTATTCTTCTCCCGACATTTTGTCCCGCACCGCACTTGCTTGTTTGGCCGTCAATACATCCCACGATGGTTTGCCGTCTTGCAGGACTCGTTTTGCCACAAAGACACCATTGGCTTTGGTATGTCGAGCATTCATCGACTCCACATAAAACACATATTGATCATTCATCACGGTCCGAAATCTTCCAGGAATGATGGTTTGAATCAACGTTTGTAACCCCGTGGTTTGCAATAATTTGGCCCGTTGGTACGCGATCAATGGACTCAAGCTGATCATGAATGCGGTGATCATAGCCACTACGGCAGCAAGCACAAGAGTATGCTTGAGCAAACTGGTTGAGCTGTAGCCACAGGCTTGCAACACCACCATTTCCGAATCGGCATACAATCGACCATAGGCCAATAATACTGCAAAATAAAATCCAAGCGGCAAGAGTAAACTTAATAAATTGGGCAGCTCCAGCATCATGAGCTTCATCACCAACATACCCGGTATCACCCCACTAGCGGCGCGGTTCAAATAAATTACCACTTGGTTGCTCATAAAAATCAATAATAAAATACTGGTCAAAGCAATCAGGGTCATGCCTACTTCTTTGGCCAAATAACGAAAAAGAATCATAAAATACACACTCTATAGGAGGGGTAACCCCTCTCTGCATGAACGACTCACCGCACCAAACCGTTCGGCCTGAGGAGGATGAGCAGCATCCGTCTCGAAGGTTTATGTGCGAATACCTAATCCTTCGAGACGGCTCATCAGGGTAAACGCATCTAAATAAAAATAGTATAACCAGTGTGCCTACGTTCCGTGCTTTATGCGCGGAACGTAGGCGAAAAAGATTGCTTTAATGTTCAAAATTTAGATGCGGTTGCCCTGCCCATTGACTTTTCTCCTAGACCAATGCCAACCTGTCAGCTAAAATAACAGATTTTAAACACCTCAGGAAGTCATGATGCAGCATGGACTAGTTTCTCATTTAGAAAAAATCACAGCAGATTGTTTGGTTATTGGTTTTTTTTCAGACACACCCGTTACAGAACTACCCATCACGTCATCTCACCTTGATTTGATCGCGTATCTGAAAACCCAACTCATCCAACCGGGCGACACAATTTACCATGCCTCTCAAGATGGACCAGCTTTATTGTTGATTCACTGTGGCCAGAAAAAACAATTTACTGCATCCATTTTGACCGATTATATTTTTAAAATCGCCAAAATGATCACAGCACAGCGACTGATCTCAGCAACCATTACCTTGCCACAGCTTGAACAACATACGCCCGATTGGCAACTGCAACAGATGATCATTCAATTTGAAGCGCAATCTTATCAGTTTTTGGAGTTAAAAACCAAGTCAAATCAATCACATGCAACAAAATCGATTGACTGGTACCTACCTGATGCCACTGAAGATGCAGTCCAAGCGGGACAAATCATTGCACAAAGCATTCAGTACACCCGGCACTTGGCGAATTTACCGGCTAATATTTGCACCCCCACCTATTTGGCAACGCAAGCGCAGAAAATCGACGCAGAATGGGACCCGATTACGACCAAAGTGATGAACAAGCAAACCATGGAAGAGCTGGGCATGGGCGCGTTTTTAGCTGTTGCCAAAGGCAGCGCTGAGCCCCCTCAATTTATCCAGTTAGAGTATAAGGGTGCCGGCTCAGAGCCACCTATTGTACTGATCGGTAAAGGCGTAACGTTTGATTCCGGTGGTATTTCCTTAAAACCAGCAGAATTCATGGAAGAAATGAAATACGATATGGCAGGCGCAGCCAGTGTCTTAGGCACCCTCAAAGCTTGCGCAGCGCTCAAATTACCCATCAATGTCATTGGTTTATTGGCATGCACTGAAAATATGCCAAGCGGTTCTGCCACCAAACCAGGCGATGTGGTGACCAGTATGTCTGGTCAAACCATAGAAATCACCAATACCGACGCGGAAGGACGACTGATTTTGGCGGATGCTTTGACCTATGCCAAACAGTTCAACCCTCAATACGTGATTGATATCGCAACATTGACCGGTGCCATGATCATTGCCCTGGGCAGTATCACCACAGGGCTAATGAGCAACGACGATGAGCTGGCCGACAAAATTTTAAATGCAGGCAAAGACAGCCAAGAAAGAACATGGCGTATGCCCATGGATAATGCCTACCAAGATATGTTGGAGAGCCCGGTCGCAGATATGCTTAATGCGCACCCAGGACGTACTGCTGGCTCTATCACAGCTGCTTGCTTTTTAGCACGCTTTGCCGATTCATTTCGTTGGGCACATATGGATATTGCCGGTACCGGCTGGGTATCTGGGAAGTTTCGTTGCGCTACTGGGCGACCTGTGGCTCTTTTGGTGCAATTTTTACGGGATTTGGCCAAAAAAAATGAGAGTTGATTTTTATTTATTGAAAGCTGAGACCTCCGATGTCTTTTGGTTGACGGCCTGTCGTTTGCTTGAAAAAGCGTATCGCCAAGGACATCAGGTTTTTGTGTATTGTTCTGATCAACAAGACGCTGAACACCTGGATGAACTGCTATGGACATTCAAACCCGATAGTTTCATTCCCCATCATTTGCAAGGAGAAGGCCCCGAACCCCCTCCGCCCATTCAGATTGGCCACACCAACGAACCCCGCGGATTTGATGATATCCTGTTGAATCTTTCCAGAGAGGTCCCCGCTTTCTTTGCACGGTTCAAACGCATCATAGAAATCGTGCCTGGAGATGAAACCGGCAAAACTCAAAGCCGAGAGCACTTTCGCATGTACCGTAAGGCCGGAATTGAGCCTAAGACGCATGTGATTGAGTAGTGGTCATCTCTCTACGGAGATCCTTCGCTGTGCTCAGGATGACGAGTGATTTTATACAGCGCTGTTTTGAATATAGGGAGTTTACTGACTCTTTAAGTGCGCACATTCGTCTGCCCAATCAATCTCTTCTGAATCAGTAAAATCTGGCGTTTCACTCACATCCAGGTCGGTATGAAACAATTCATGATCTAATTCTTGTAACTCTGCGTCTAGTTGCTGCAATTCAGGATGCAACATCATCAGTCCCATGGTTCGCAAACAGTTATATGTAAACTCAATATTCCAAGCAACCATGACCCATTGAAAAGCCAGTAGATAAGCTCCTTTTAGCGCAAGCCAAGCCATTGGAATCCATAGCCCGAAAGCAGCCAATACCGTCGGGATGACCACAAACAATACTAATTTACCCAACTGATAGCAAGCGGCTCGACTCGATAATTTCATATCATGAATTTCATATAACATTTCTTGCGCTGTGCCGGTATGAAAATAATCTTTGTTCCTGTCTGCTTTCCAAGGCGTATAATAAGATACATTTTCCCAAATAAAATAAGAAAAACTAGGTCGCGACATCAACTGATACACTTGCTTTGCAGACAGAGCTAGCGAGCCCCCCCTAGCTCCGGCCTCAACCTTTCTTAATTGATCCAAGATACCCCGTGTCATAGGGATGACAATGGGGGTTTTATGCTCATCGATATAATATAATGTTTTATCGTCACTCCAAACAAAGCTGGAAGCCTCATACTTATCTAACTCATGTAAGGAATAAGTCCCGTGGTATACGCGATGCTTGGTCCGCAAAAAATGTCTTGATTCCGTGGAATGTTTATCTTTCAATACGTTTGTAAGCATTTGAAGAATTCTTTGGCGTTCTACTTGTGGTACAAGGCCGCGCGATGCAGGAAAAGCACGGTAATAGTCTTGACCAATGACTTCAAGATGTCGATGAATCTTTCGACAAAGATCATGAACACGTTGATCTCCCGGCATGCGATGCGCCTTATTTTCTATCGCCTTTATAAGCTTATTTGATGCCTCGTTGTAAGACCAATCTTCCATAAAATAGGGATGTAATTTGGCTTCAGACAATAACATGGTCGTCATTTTTTTAGCCGATTCACTCGACAAGGTCAGAGAAAATCTTCCAGATCGGCTCAATGTCGTCAGCGCACTTTGACCTAATTGAGTCCATTCAGATTTGGTCTCAGTTGGATCCAAACGACTATCAGACGTTGCTCCACGAAAAAAACAACGTAGATTATCTGCACCATTTGCGTTTAATGGCCACTCCGTCAACACAGGCTCCACCGCTGAACGATCAACATGCCACAAGGCAGGCCTCTGAGAATGAGACGGATCACTGAAAAACACATACACATCGTCACCACGACCTGTAAATTCTTCTTGTTGTGGTTTCTTAGAAACTTGTTGAAATTCACAGGTAAGTTGATTGTATAGCAGGGCTTTGATCTGAATCAGACCAATTTTACGGTACTGCAAGGAAGATCGATCGCCAGGAAAAAGAGATAACATCTTTTTATAATTAGAATCATACGATGTGATTTGGTTTAGCGCTTCCTCAGCCTGCCCAATGATCGGATCTTCTGGTAAATCTTTCTTTGCAACCAATACTCGCATAATCTCTTTGCTGACGTGAAAACCCGTTCCATACACTTGAGTAGTTGTTTTTTTCACCAGCAAGGGTTTAGACACTCTACCTCGAGGTTTTTCATAGCTCAACTGAAATTCATTTCCATGTGCTTTGATTTGATGTAAATGTTTGGACGTTAAGAGGTTAGATGGGATAGGAATAATCGTCCCTCTGGAATTGATATAGTTGAGCCTCTTGGTATCTTTATCTAAATAGAAACAATGACCGCATTGTTGGCAAATGGCTTTTTGCTGTTGATCTGTTTGCGGATAATAGAGCATCGGGGTGATCGCATCGCTGAGTTCCTTGAGTAATCCCTCATAAGACGAGGGTATTTGACTCTTTACCCTAGGTCGCGCCGAACCCAGCTTGCGAGTGTATGGTCTGTTTTTTTTAGGCAAACGACTCTTATCTTGCTTATTCAAACTCATCACGCGCCTCAATTTATATCTTTAAAATAAAGCAAATTGTATTTTTATTATACTACGAAATTTTAAATTTATCAATTTCAGCACAAACGTTTCAGCATGACCAGGGGTATGTTGCGTGCATGTGGTCTAAGGCGATTTAGGCGTTTTCTCCGCAGCAACAGGGACTTTCATGGCATCTGCAGGGGCTTTCACCGCATCTGCTTGAACTTGTTTGATTTGGGCTTGCAATGTATCTTGGACTTGTTTCAGCTGAGTTTGAGTTTGAGTATTAAGCTGTTGAATTTGTCCATCCAATTCTGTTTTCATTTCCTGTAATTGTTTCTGAATTGAAGCATGAAAATCTTTCATCTGATTGCTTTGGGTTTCATGGATTTGTTGAAGCTGGGATTGAATCTGACTATTTAATTGTTGAACTTGCTGGGTCGCATCATTAGCGGCAGCCAAACCATCTATAGGCATAACCCCCAACATCGCCACCAACAAACTTTTGACATATCTTGAGCGCACTCTCATACAGTCTCCTTTACAGGTGGATGAATGTATCCCATATCATGTCTAACGGCTGAACACAGAGCGGCAAGATATTGAATACTTAAAGTTCTCATTAACCTTAGCAATAAGTGGGGTAATTCTCAACTCTAAGTGATTTTATTTTTTTAACAAGTGCGCTACACTGGCGCCAAGGAAGCTTATGATACCAACCTCATGGATGACAGACTCAACGCGACAGCTTTGCTGCTCGTACAAAAAAAATTAATCACGAGAGAAGACGCCTGGCAATATCAACACGCAGCTCACGCTCATTCTTGTCGATTCTTACCTTACTTGGTGTCACATGCGCAAGTATGCTCGCAACTCATTGCACAAATGCTCGCAGAGCATTTTAGGCTCACCATGATTGATCTCAACGCTATCAATCCCCAGCTACTACCCAAACAGTTTCTTACCCCCGAGCTCTTACGCCATCATCATGCCCTGCCCATCAAATGTGAATCTGACCAACTCTATTTGGCCATTGATGATCCCAATCAACACACCTCTTTGAAAGACATTCAATTTTTGACCGGACTTCCTATCGTGCTTTTGATCGCAGAAACTACTCGGTTGACGTTGATGCTCGACGATGTGTTACGAGAGACCGATCACCAAGGATTGACCCATTATTTGCGTGGCCAAACTCTAGCGCACCAGCCCTATGAACTGATGTCACCCGATATGCTGCATCTTCAAGATGAAACACCCGTTGTTGCCTTTGTCCATCGTATCTTACATCAAGCCATTACACGCGGCGCTAGCGATGTACACTTCGAGCCTTACGAGGATCGATATCGTATCCGTTATCGTCAAGATGGGCGATTATATGAATTGGCTGCGCCGCCACAGATTGTTTCATTACGTATTGCTGCACGACTAAAAATCATGGCGGATTTGGATATTTCTGAACGACGATTACCTCAAGATGGACGCTTTAGTATCACAGACAATCCCCATAAAACCATCGATTGTCGTATCAGCACATGCCCCACCATCACGGGAGAAAAAATTTCGATTCGCTTTTTAAATGCTGGGTTGTTACAGCCCGATATAGAACACTTAGGCTTATCTGAGCGTGATCAACACTGTTTTTTGCAAGCACTGCATCAATCTCAGGGACTTATTTTGGTCACCGGACCCACGGGCAGTGGAAAAACAGTCACTTTATACAGTGCACTCAAACACCTTAATGTGGGCGATAAAAATATATCCAGCGTAGAAGATCCGGTAGAAATCAAGCAATCCGGCATCAATCAAGTTCAAATCAATCCCAAAATCGGGCTGACTTTTGCTACTGTATTGCGAGCATTTTTACGTCAAGATCCTGATGTCATCATGCTGGGTGAAATTCGAGACTACGAAACAGCTGATATGGCCTTAAAAGCCGCACACACGGGTCATTTGGTTTTGTCCACATTACATACCAACAGCTGCGCGCAAACTTTAATCCGACTCAAGCAATTAAACATGTCACCTTTTATTCTCGCATCCTCATTGACTTTGATTGTGGCGCAACGACTCATTAGAGTGTTATGTCCCTATTGTAAAACTCCAGACCACTCCAAGCTTCCTCATGGATATCAAGCCAGGGGCTGTCACCGATGTCAACAGGGCTATCAAGGTCGAACAGCCATTTTTGAAGTCATGCCCATATCTGTCGCTATCCAAAACCTTATGCTATCTCCAAAGGTCACGGTTGATCTGCTAAAAAATCAAGCACAAACCGAAGGCATGCTCACCCTAGCTCAATCAGGGTTAATCCAAGTCGAACAAGGAGTGACCAGTGTTAACGAAATTCAGCGGATCATCTAGCAGCCTCATTGTTTTTTCTAAATCTCTGTTCAAATTGAAACACGCCCAGGTTTTTCGCTGGACAGGCATATCTCGATTGGGTGAACCCCAATTTGGCCAAATCTCGGCAAACAACCGTGCTGAAGCCAAACACAAATTGCGTTCACAGGGGGTTATCATCAAAAGGATAAGCGCTCCACCTCTTTGGTCACGCTCGCTGCGCCAACAAGACATCACGCAATGGATTCATCATTTGGCCACCCTCATGCATACCGGCACGTCACTGATTCAAGCCCTTCACCTGGTGTCTTCTTGTCAAACACATCCCAAAATGCATGCTTTGCTTATGACGATTCAAGCAGATCTTGAAGCGGGTCTGAGTTTTTCAGAGACTTTACAACGGCATCCTAAATGGTTTGATCCTATGGTCTGTGCTTTGGTTGCATTAGGAGAGCATTCAAGCACCCTAGGTATTATCTTAGAGAAAATTGTGGTACATCAAACCAAAAACCAATCGCTCAAACAACAGCTCACGACGATCCTCATATACCCTTGCATCATCATTGGCATTGCCTGCAGTGTATCGTTGCATTTATTATTGAATGTCATTCCACAATTTCAAATGTTATTTCAAAATTTTCACGCCACCCTGCCTTTAGCAACGCGTATGCTCTTAAAAATTGCGGATTGGCTCAATACCTATGGTATTTGGGTTATGTTCATCGGGTTTGGTTTGATGTGCTGTGTTGTGCTAGGCTATCAACGTTCTTTGTGCTTACGTCAAGCATGTGCCCAGTATGTTTTGAGGCTTCCGGGTATTGGACAATTATGCCAATTTATTTATATTGCACGGTCGTTTCATGCACTATCTATTGCTAACCAAGCTAGCCTTCCATTGCTTGATGCATTACAATGGATCGCGCCTATCGCAGGGAATCTTTGCTATCAAAGAGCATTTTTGCACATTCGTACCGCACTCATGCGAGGAGATAGCCTCAGATCCGCAGTCCATCATACAGGATTATTTCCAGAACTGGTGGTGCACATGCTCGGCCTGGGAGAGGAATCCGGCACATTACAGTCTTTACTCATGGATTTGACTCACTTTTACACTCAGCGTATTGAGCTTGCCATACAATGGCTCAATCGATTCATCGAACCTTTGCTCATGGTAATACTGGGGTTGATCATCGGCGGTTTGGTGCTGGCTACGTATTTACCCATTATAAAATTAGGAACCTTGGTATGATCAATACTATCCATACATTCATACATCTTTATCCCATCAGCTGGATCATTATTTTTTCATGCTACGCACTCCTTGTTGGCTCAGTCTTATCGATGGTGATTTATCGTGTTCCCATGATGCTAGAGCACGAGGAAGGTAGACAAACAAAAACTCATGCCATCTTTAATTTATTTTTGCCCAGATCTCATTGTACCCAATGTAAAAAAACGATTCCTTTTCGTCATAACATTCCCTTGTTGAGCTATTTGCTGTTGCGTGGTCGGTGTCATTATTGCCAACATCCTATTTCCTGGCGGTATCCTACTGTAGAATTCTTGACTCTAATTTTGTCTTTAGGTGCGCTTTATAAATTTGGATTTCAGATTGAATTAATCTGGGTACTGCCTTTTATTTGGCTCACCATTTGCTTAGGATTTATTGATTTAGAACATCAATTGTTGCCAGATAGTTTGACACTGTCATTGCTTTGGCTGGGATTACTTGCCAATAGTCAATCAGTATTTTGCCCTCTGCCTGTCGCAGTATGGAGCGCTGCAGGGGCGTATGTCAGCTTATGGTTATTGATCAAATTATTTTATCTATGCACAGGAAAAATAGGCATGGGGCATGGAGATTTTAAACTATTCGCAGCATTGGGTGCGTGGTTTGGTTGGGCAGCCCTTACCACCATATTACTCATGGCTTGTGCCTTAGGCACGGTCATAGGTTTAAGCTATTTAAAATGGACACACCAAGATCGCAATACCCCTATCCCATTTGGACCTTATCTGTGTATTGCTGGAATGTTTTATGTGTTCACTTCATATGACCTATACCGAATTCATTTTTGAATCAACAGGACTTATATTATTTCTTCCGATGCTGGAATAATTCAGAAAAAAACGAGGATTGGTTGATACCAAGCTCTGCAAAAATCTTTTGTACGCGATCCCAAGCGTTTTCTTGTTCAATACTGGCAACTACCAAATCAAAACCAGCATTCTTATCGATCGGGACACCCCATCCATTGATATAGCATAAACCTCGGAGACGCTTGGCTTTGATATGTAGATGTTTTTCCGCTGCTAACAAAAAACCATGAGCGTCGTGAAAGCACATTTTGAGATAAGCCGTGTTAGCCTCGGAAGCCAAAAAACCACTGGCTTGCAATTCTTCACGCATTCTGCCTTCTTCTAACGACTGTTTCCCCACTAAAAACTGTGCGTCTGCACTGTCTAGCGCCGCAGCGGCGCGATAGCAAGCCAATGCCTGCTCACGAGCAAACGGCTGCTTCTTGGTTCCTATCATCGATTCGTACAATCCAGCCAACTCAAAATATAAGGCAATTTCTTTTTGTACCGCATCTGTTGCAGTTGTGTTGTTCAAACGAGCTGTGCTTAAAATCTTGAGTTGTTTGAGTAATCGTTTGATTTTAAATTGTTTCCACCATCTCATCATCATGTACGAGCTCCTAAGCTGGGGATGAAATCACCCAATGAAAAAATTGTGCAACAATAAAAATCACGACGATCAATATCACGATTTTTAACACCAAACCTTTTGATTCTGCGTCAACCTGCCCTTGAACAGCTGGCTCAATTTTTGGTTTTTTTTCGGCTTTTATACCATAAATTTTCCTATCAATTTTATTCGATAAGACGTCGGCCACAATAAATAATAACACAGCAGGAAAAGCCAGCCCCAAACAAATAACCCACGCAACACCACTTGCCGACATCTCATAGTTATCTTGGAGGATAGCGCTGTAATTCGCGATAAAATCCGGCACATTATAATGCCAATCAAAAAACAAATACGGTAGCAAATACAAACTAAAAACGAATAAACCAAGACTGATATACAAGCAACATAAGCCGACGATATAGGACATCTGGTTGTGCTTAAAGCGATCAGGTTCCATCAGCAAATCATCACTTAGTTGATAAGGCATGTAATCAACATATCAGATCATATAAAAATTGCCAAGGCATTCATGCCAAGACAGGGCAATCGCATGAGTGAATTAATTTGTATCACTTAAAGCAATACATCGTCTTTGCGAGCGATAGCGAAGCAATCCAGATCGGTATTTCAATGGAGAATCTATCTGGATTGCTTCACTTCGTTCGCAAAGACGAAGATTAGACTCATATTCATTCAGACGTGATCTCACCTGAATGCCAAGAGAGATCTCAACCTTCATACGTATGACGTAGTTTTGAATTTCTGCAATGCCAAAGAAGCATTATAAAAACCTGTTTGATTGAGACGATCATTGTCTAACGAAATCATCAAGTAACCATTAGGCTGCCCATACCTATCTTTGCCCAACGTCACACGACAGTGAAGGGTGGTTCGCAAAAAATCCGCTATGGGTTTTTGAACGTCTTTGCGTAACATGACCGGCAATACACTAGCCTCCGAGACTTCAGAAATCAAAGGCAGTGCAGTATTGGATTGATCAAGATACTCATCGAGAAGCTTAAATAAAAACATAGCTCTTTGATGATACAAAGGCGTGAATGAGTCCATAAAATGTAGCCCAAAATGGTGTTATTTGTTTTATTTCGAGACAAATAGTATCATAACCAGGAGTAAATACCTACTGTGATTTTATGTGTCATCCTTATGAAGATTCACAAACAACCTGTCATGCCTGCGCAGTTCATGTAGCCCGCAAGTAACGTAGTGAATTGCGGGATCGGCAATAACACGCCCTGATCAATGTAAAATACAATTCCAAAACATAGATGATCACTTGTCTCGTTTAGCGTAACCCCCGCAATTCCGCTGCGCTTTCTTGCGGGCTACGTTGCTAAGAAAGATCATCGGAGACTCGGCAAAAACCCCTCCAAAAGAGTCACAATGGGTTGCACGGCAGACTGAATCTTTAAGCGAGCTATTTTGGTTACGATGTGATCGTGTTGATCCTGCACCGTTTCAATAGCGGTCAATAAAGTTTCTGTGGTCAACTGTTCCTCTTCAATCACGTGACTCACACCCAGTTTCTCAAAATAACGTGCATTCTGAATTTGATCACCGCGACTTTGGAGGCGCGGTAATGGAATAAGAATATGCGGTTTTGCTAAAACCAACAATTCATACAATGAATTTGCACCCGCTCGCGAAATCACCAAATCACTGGCTGCTAATAAATCCGGGAGTTCTTCATTAGCATACTCTACTTGGAAATACCCTTCTCGATGACCCAACGTTGGATCCGATTTTCCTGGGCCACAGATATGTATGATTTGGACTCTGGCAGACAAGGCATACAAAGACTGTCGAATACAATGGTTGATGGCCTGGGCCCCCTGCCCGCCGCCAATCACCAATAGACATAATTTGTTTGATTTAAATCCGCAACGCCGTAACCCTTTGTCTCGATCTCCTTGGAATAAAGTTTCGCGAATGGGCGTACCGGTGACGATCACTTTGGCTTGATCTTTGATATAGCGCTTGGCCGCATCAAAAGTCACACAAATTTTATCCGCAAAAGGAAAGCTCAAACGATTGGCTAAGCCAATCGAAAAATCAGATTCATGAACCACTATAGGCGTACGATTTAACCATCCACCGATCACCACGGGCAATGCGACAAACCCTCCTTTCGAAAAAACAACATCGGGTTTGAGCTTGCGGATCAACCTATAGGCTTGCGCAATCCCCACCAAAACATGGAAAGGATCAAGAAAGTTTTGCCAAGAAAAATACCGACGCAATTTACCCGTTCGAATCGCATGATAGGGAATTTGTGTGGGTGCTATCATATTGCGTTCGACACCATGCTCTGAACCAATATAATCGATGGACCACCCCTGCGCTTGCAATTCAGGAATCAATGCCAAATTTGGCGTCACATGCCCCGCGGAGCCACCACCCGTCATCACAATTTTTTTTTCGCGCTGTGGCGCTGCTGTAGTTACTTTCATTGAGAAACCACCAATAAACTTAAATCAATGGCATCCACTGACTTGGTTAAGGCGCCCACAGAAATATAATCTACCCCTGTGCGCGCTATCTCAGCAACCGATGATAACTGAACCCCGCCAGACACCTCTAAATCACACACTTTCGGCTGATTCATCGCGACTGCTCTCTGAATCATCGATACATCAAAATTATCCAGCAAAATGCGATCAGGTTGACAACGCATAGCTTGTTGCAATTCGTCTAACGTTTGAACCTCTACTTCAAGCAATAAATGTTGATCAAAACGGCGCGCTGCTGCGATGGCCGCTTCAATCGAACCACAAGCTGCAATATGATTTTCTTTGATCAAAAATGCGTCATATAAACCCATGCGGTGATTGGTACCCCCTGCACATTTTACCGCATATTTTTGCGCCTCGCGTAACCCTGGCAGTGTTTTTCTGGTATCTAACAAACGCGTTTGGTAACCCGATAATGCTTGTACATACTGATATGTTTGGGTTGCGGTACCAGACAATGTTTGTAAAAAATTCAATGCACTTCGCTCGCCCGTTAACAGCGGCCGCGCAAATCCTTGAATACGACATAATGTGGTCGGCGCAGGCAGCCAAGCCCCTTCCTCCACCAGCCAGTGGCATTGAATACGCTCATCCAATGCTGCGAAAACAGCATTCACCCATGCCTGACCACAGACCAACATCGGTTCACGAGACACAATCACTGCTTCAATTTTTTTATCGCTTGGCAATAAGGCCGCACTCACATCACCCGTACCGAGATCTTCAGCCAAAGCGCGTTTGACATCATCTTGAATCATCACGTTGTCATCCTATTATTACGGCGAGCATATTGGAATTTCATCCAAACAGGGGTCATAAATGTGGTCACTGCAACCATCAGAATAATAGCCGAAAACAAAGCGTCTGGCATCACGCCCAACCCTTTACCCACTGCAGCAAATACCAAGCCTACTTCACCTCTGGGTACCATACCAATCCCGATCAACACCCGATCGTCTTGACGGTTGCCTCCAAGGCCACTCAACAGTTTACCCACAACTGCTGCCACAACCAAACCAATCGCACAGAAGATCACGTGCATATCTAAGAAGTATTCCAATTTCACTTGAATGCCAATTAACATAAAAAATAACGGCGCAAAAATAGCTTCAAAGGGCGATAGTAAATTTTTAATGCTTTGCGGATTTTTTAGTACTTTTTCATGCGATTCAAAAAAACCTTCGTGCAAAATAAGACCCGCAACAAACGCACCGATAATGGCCGCCATATGTACCAGGGTTGCCAGCCAAGAAAAACCCATCACAAATACAAAACTCACCAACAATTTAGCTTCGGAGGGATCAAACACTGCGGCCCAAGCTACTATACGGCGCAAGATGATCGGACCAAACCACAACGAGAAAGGAAAAAAGATGATGGCCATGAAAGAAATACGCGAAACCATCCAGAGATTGAAAGTACCGCCCATGACCATGGCACTGACTACTGCCAAAATAATTAAGCCCAGGACATCGTCAATCATCGCTGCGCCAAGAATTGTTTTGGCTTCACGTGTGTTTAACTTTTTCATATCTTGCAACACCCGAGCGGTAATCCCAACACTGGTTGCAGATAAAGTAGCAGCAACAAACAAAGCTGTGCTAAAAGAAGCATTAGGCAACAAAAAGGTCATCACCAGCAATCCCAGCAAGATCGGGGCTACGACACCAATCACAGCAACTTGTGCGGATTCTCTGCCCGTTTTTTTTAGATCATGCAGTGAACTTTCCAAACCCACCATAAATAGTAAGAAAATCACGCCATAACGAGAGAATGCATCCAGGACAATGGTGGTAGTAATCCATTGTTCGCCATCTGGGTATGACATAACTGATATCATTTTTTGAGCATAAGCCATATTGGGAATGCACGCATGAACAGCATCTGTCAGCGATATCCCTTGTAACATTTTTTGAATCACAGCAAGAACAGTAGCGCTATCGCGAAGAATAACCATGAGCTGCATATCACAACCATAGCAAATATTCCCAACCACAACGCCCATCAATAACTCACCCAAAACCCCTGGCTGATCGAAATATTTAGCAAGGTATCGCCCTACGACACCAAAAAACAAAAGCAAAGTGCTCCAAAGAATGATGGCATTGATAGAATCAGCATGCACTGTGGCGGCCTGGGCCCATACGATCTGGGGTAAACATACCAAAAAACATACGCATACATATGTCAAGAGCCGTGTAGGATTCATCATGAATGACGCCTTGTTGATAGATAGCACGTTTCACCCCTAATCCGCTTTCAGTGCAGCTTTGTTCTTTGACGAAAAAGTACTCTAAGCAGCAGGAGTTTCGGTTGTTTCTGCCGTGTTTTTTGCTACCATTTGTCCTAGAAAAACACAAGTATCTAATACAGAATCTGGATTAAGAGACAGACTATCAATCCCTTCTTGCATCAACCATTGCGCAAAATCAGGGTGATCAGAAGGTCCTTGACCACAGATACCAATATATTTTCCTTGGCGTTTACAAGCCGTAATTGCCATGTGCAACAACGCTTTTACAGCATCATTACGCTCGTCAAATTGGGGTGCAATCAATGCAGAGTCACGATCAATGCCTAAGGTTAATTGCGTTAAATCATTAGAACCGATTGAAAAACCATCAAAATAATTTAAAAACTCATCTGCCAATAGGGCATTAGATGGGATTTCACACATCATAATAATACGTAATCCATGCTCTCCCCGCACCAAGCCCTCTTTGGCCAATAAATCAATCACTGCTTTGGCTTCTGAGACTGTGCGTACAAAAGGAATCATGATTTCCACATTGGTCAAACCCATCTCTTCACGCACTCGTTTTACCGCACGACACTCCAAGGCAAAACAATCATTAAATTGAGGCGATACATAGCGAGATGCGCCGCGAAACCCCAGCATTGGATTTTCTTCTTGCGGTTCGTAATACTCTCCACCAATCAAATTCGCATATTCATTGCTTTTAAAATCGGACAAACGCACAATCACTGGTTTTTCAGAAAAAGCAGCAGCGATCGTTGCAATACCTTCTTTCAATCGTTCGATATAAAACTCTACCGGCGAGTCATAAGCGGCAGTTTTGTCTGCTATCACTTGTTTCAACTGAGGATCTTTGAGTGTGTCATAATTCAGTAAAGCATGTGGATGAATCCCAATGGTATTGGAAATCAAAAACTCCAAGCGGGCTAAACCCACCCCAGAATTAGGAATAGACTGAAACGCAAACGCTCGCTCGGGATTGCCTACATTCAACATCACCTTCACCGGTAAAACAGGCATGGTTTCGATATCTAAAGACACACGTTCAAAAGACAATAATCCTTCATAAATATATCCGGTTTCACCTTCTGCACAAGACACGGTGACCAAATCACCTTCTTGCAAGGCATCGGTTGCATTGCCACACCCGACCACAGCCGGAATACCTAATTCTCGGGCAATGATAGCGGCATGACAAGTACGCCCGCCACGATTAGTGATGATAGCAGCTGCACGCTTCATCACCGGCTCCCAATCGGGATCAGTCATATCGGATACCAGAACATCTCCAGGCAACACGCGATGCAATTCTTGCACATTACGAATCACCCGTACCTGACCTTTACCTATACGCTGTCCAATGCTACGACCTTCGACCAAAATTTTCCCACGCTCTTTGAGGTTATAGCGTTCTAATATTTGCTGTGACACGCGACTGATCACGGTTTCTGGGCGAGCTTGGAGAATATATAAACGACCATCCAAACCATCTTTGGCCCATTCAATGTCCATTGGACGACCATAATGTGCTTCAATGGTTAACGCATGTCGCGCCAATTCCTCAATTTCAGCCACGGTCAAAGAAAATTGACCTTGTTGTTCAGGAGATACTTTCTCTGTTTTCACAGCGGCATGATCACAATAAATCATCTTTGTGGCTTTTGCGCCTAAATTACGTCGAATCACTGCCGATTTACCCGCTTTTAACGCAGGTTTGTGCACATAGAATTCATCTGGATTGACGGCACCTTGAACCACTAATTCACCCAGACCATAGGATGAGGTGATCAACACCACTTGATCAAATCCTGACTCTGTATCAACAGTAAACATCACGCCACTTGAGGCCAAATCTGAGCGCACCATGTGTTGAACGCCCGCAGACAATGCCACAGCATGATGATCAAACCCATGATGGACACGGTAAGCAATGGCTCGATCATTAAATAAGGATGCAAACACTTCTTTGATGGCCTTTAAAATCGCATCCACACCGTTCACATTCAAAAAGGTTTCTTGTTGGCCTGCAAAAGAAGCGTCGGGCAGGTCTTCTGCGGTTGCCGAAGACCGTACTGCCACAGAAAAATCATCATGTCCAATCCGAAGTTTCAAAGCGTCGTAAGCGGTGTGGATATCTTTTTCAAAATCAGGCAGCAAGGGGGTTTCTTTGATCCAAAGACGTATCATCTGGCCTATTTTAGCCAATTCCTGAACATCATCGACATTCAGTGTTTCTAAGGTTTGGTGAATTTTTTTATCAAGATTATTTTGTGAAAGAAAGGAGCGAAAAGCATCGGCTGTTGTCGCAAATCCCGCTGGAACAGCAACTTGAGCCGCAGATAAATTACAAATCATCTCTCCCAGAGACGCATTTTTTCCACCCACTTGATCAATATCTTGCAATCCAACGCACTGAAAATCAATTGTATTCACACAGCCCTGCATCCGAACCTCTAGGCAACATTAGCAATGCCTCATTGTACTCACTTTTTTATTTTTTACAAAGTTCAAGTTTGATACGCAGTGACGGGATCATCTCACAAGTTTGATCAGTAATATATTCACTTGTTGAGCTTAATCTAATATCATAGGCACTTTCATACCAGACGATTGACCCATGACACTATCTCCTTTGAATGCTATTTGTCCGATTGATGGACGCTACCTCAAAAAAACCATGGCTTTAAGCCCATTTTTTAGTGAATATGCGCTGATTTATTATCGTCTTTTGGTTGAAATTCGCTGGTTAGAGTCTTTAGCTGCTAATGCTCTTATTCCAGAAGTTCCAGCGCTAGATGATGCAGCTCATGCCTTTTTGAACAATTTATTGAAACAATTTGATGAACATGAAGCGATAAAAGTCAAAGCCTATGAAAAACAAACCAACCATGACGTCAAAGCCATTGAATATTATTTAAGAGAAAAACTAGAGCACGCTCCTTTCTTACATGGTTTAAGTAGTTTCATACATTTTGCCTGTACCTCTGAAGACATCAATAATGTGGCTTACGCACTCATGATCAAAGAAGCCGTTGCCCAAGTCATTCAACCTACTTTGGCTGAAATCGCTGGAGGCATCACCCTCTTAGGCAAGCAACATGGTGATTTGCCTATGTTGTCTCGAACCCATGGTCAACCCGCCACACCCACAACCATTGGCAAAGAATTGATTAATTTCGTCGCCCGTTTAAAACGTCCCCTACAACAATTGGTGGAAATCTTGATTTCAGCGAAATTCAACGGCGCGGTGGGTAATTATAATGCCCATTGCATTGCCTATCCTGAAGTAGACTGGCGTAAACACTGCGGTCAATTCATTTCCTCCCTTGGACTATCATTCAGTCCTTATACCACCCAAATTGAACCGCATGACGGCATTGCAGAAGTCTCACATCTGATGATCAGAATCAATACGATTTTGCTCGATTATTCCAGTGACATCTGGTCCTATATTTCTCTTGGTTACTTTAAACAAAAAACCATTGCTGGCGAAGTAGGTTCTTCAACCATGCCACATAAAGTCAATCCTATTGATTTTGAAAATGCCGAAGGTAATTTGGGACTTTCAAATGCATTGTTCGAGCACTTTGCCAATAAATTACCTCGATCGCGACTCCAACGCGATCTGTCAGATTCTACGGTACTACGTAATTTGGGTGTTGCTTTTGCTTATGCGCTCATTGCATACCAATCGATTGCTCAAGGGAACGATAAATTGCAAATCAATCAAAGTGCCTTAGCATCCGATCTCAATACCAATTGGGACGTCGTTGCTGAAGCCATTCAAACCGTCATGCGACGCTATCATATTCCAAAGGCTTACGAACAAGTTCGTGACTTGACCCGAGGACATGGTCTTGATCAAACTCATTTAACCACATTTATTCAAAATCTAGACATCCCCAACGATGCCAAGGAGCGTTTGCTAAACTTGTCTCCTGATACCTACACCGGTCTGGCTCAAGTATTGGTCAAAGCTTTTTCATGACACTGGCACACTTACAACAGGGAAGTGTTTTAGAGTTTGATGTGCTGGTGGTAGGTTCTGGGCTGGCAGGATTGCATTATTGCTCGCAATTGCTACAACATAATCCTAACATTAAAATTGCCCTTTTGAGTAAAGTGTCAGCAAATGAATGTAATAGTCGCTATGCTCAGGGTGGTATTGCTGCGGTTTCTCTCACCGAAGACTCTATCGAATCTCATATTACTGATACCTTGCGATCCGGCGATGGTTTGTCGTATCGACCTCATGTTGAAGCCATTCTTCAGCAAGGGCCAAGCGCAATTGCTCAATTACAAGCATACGCGATTCAGTTTCAACCTCATTTAGCTCAAGAAGGTGGTCATTCTCATCGTCGCATTTATAATTGTGGCGATCGCACAGGTGAAACCTTGGTGGAAGCCTTGCTAGCTTGGGTCAAACAACAGCCTCAGGTGCATTTATTTGAAGATCATATCGCCATCAATTTGATCACGCACTATCATCCACATCGTACTGATAATCAAGGTGAAGTGCTTGGTGCTTATATTTTAGATGACAAAACCCATCAAATTCATACTCTTATCGCACGATGTGTGGTTTTAGCCACCGGCGGCGCAGGTAAAACATATCGCTACACATCCAACCCTATGATCGCTACGGGCGATGGGGTTGCCATGGCCTATCGTGCAGGTGCACGCGTTGGCAATATGGAGTTTTATCAATTTCATCCGACCTTGCTCTACCATCATAGTTTACACAATTTTCTCATCTCAGAAGCTGTCCGTGGGGAAGGCGCTATTCTCAAGCACCCTGATACGCACACCAGCTTCATGCATCAGTATGCCCCCGAACAATTAGAGCTTGCTACGCGAGATGTGGTATCTCGTGCTATTTTTAATGAAATTGAACAAAGTGATCATCATTTTGTTTATTTAGATATCCGACATCAATCACGAGCTTTTTTAAGCGCACGCTTTCCTCAAATTTTCCAAACATTGCTCTCAATTGGCATTGATATGAGTCAAGATTTGATTCCAGTGGTTCCCGCGGCACATTATCAATGTGGTGGCGTGTTAACTGACATACAAGGCCATACGGATCTTAAGCGCCTCTATGCGATTGGCGAAGTAGGCTTTACCGGACTGCATGGCGCCAATCGTCTTGCTTCCAATTCGTTATTGGAGGCTGTTGTCATGGCCTCACAGGCTGCAACAGCATCCATCCAGGATATCGCCAAACCTATTCCAAGCAGCCTTCACATCCCCAATTGGCAATCCTCAGTGAGCGAAGACAATGCGCGTAGAGCGAGCCAAATTAATGCACATTGGTTGGGATTACGCGGTGAAATGACGTCCTATGCCGGTATTGTGCGTACCGAAGCAGGTTTGCAAGACTTACTACAGCTCATCACCAAACGACGCACGATCATCGAGGAATACTATTGGAAACATCGGTTAACCCGAGATCTGATCGAGCTGCGTAATATTGTTTTGAATGCAGAACTCATTGTGCGCGCAGCATTGTCTCGACGCGAATCACGTGGTGGCCATTATCGAGAAGATTTTCCGCACAAAGAAGCAAAAGCCCGAGAAAGTATTTCACAAATGAGTACGCCGTTACATTCCTTTCCCAGTTAGAGGTTCCTATGCTCACAACCAATAATGTCTACCACCCTCAAACCTCCACCATGCATATCACGCAAGACATGACCATTTGTCAAAGCGATTATCCTCTGGATTGGTACCAACCTGAGTTCATGCCGTATGCTGAAGAATATCTTGCACTTCCTGATCGGAAATTAACAACCGTTGTCAAATGGATGACGCCTTATATGCAAAAAGCCAAAACTCACTTTGGCGACCAATTATTGCTTTTGGCTCATTACTACATGGGCGGCGATATTGTAAGACTGATTGAGCAATTTGGAGGTCAGATTGGGGATTCTTATCAACTCGCTTTAATGGCTGCACATCACCCAGAAAAATCAGTGATCATCGAATCTGCGGTCCACTTTATGGCAGAATCTATTCGGATTTTGGCGCATGACAACCAGCAGGTCTATATCACCAATCCAAAATCTGGATGCACCATGGAAATTTTAGCCAAAGACTTTATGGTAGAACCTGCATTTCTTGATCTAAATGAGCGATATGGGCATGACGCCATCCTACCTATTTGCTATATGAATACTTCTGGCCGAGTCAAAGCTATGACTGGCGCGCAAGGTGGTGCTGTTTGTACCAGTTCGAATGTCAAGAAAATCATGCAATGGGCGCGAGATAAGCAGAAAAAAATACTCTTCATTCCTGATCGACATATGGGTGAAAATGTTGCTCATTGGCTTGGCATAAAACACTTGGCTTACTGGCCTGGGGGCACTGCGGGTGCTCAGTACCAATTGGCGGCACAAGATCAAAAAACATTGGCGCAGTTTGATCAATCAGAATTGATTCTGTTTGGTAGTGAGTGCGCAGTTCACACTCATTTTCAAGCCAGCATGTGTGAGTATTGGCATGAACACGGTTATACCACCATCGCTCATCCAGAATGTCGCTTAGAAGTCATACGTACCGCACAGCACGCGGGATCAACCGCTTTCATCTGGGATTATGTGGTGCACGATCGCGCGGGCACCCAACAGTACGCCATCGCCACAGAACACCATATGGTTGAAAACCTACAACAACATTGCCGAAATTTGGGCATCAAAGTGGTCAACATGGCAGAAGCGCCCAAAGATGCATCGACACCTGGCGTAGGATGTGGTTGTGCGACCATGTCTCGTAATGATGCGCCGCATTTAATTGGGTTGCTTGATTTACTGCGCCAAGGAAAACTCATGGCTTACAATGAAGTGCGCGCCGGAGATATGGTCTCCGAGTTCACCGGCATCCGCCAACGTCTCAATGCTCAAGACCAAAACTGGGTCATTGACCATGCGAAAAAAGCACTGCAGAATATGATCGATATCACTGAAAACAACATGTGATCGGCACCCACTATCCGCCGTAATGGTGTAGAGCCAAATCATCAACTCACAGGGGCTGAAGAGTTAACAGGATCACATGAGCATGTGTTGCCATGGCAATTATAATTGACAGGTTGATTGTTTATTTCAGAAGGACCATTGCAATGAGTGTAGGCACCAGCACAAGTGCCGGTGGCTTCGTTTGCATATACACCTTCTAATGCACTCATTAAAGGCATACAAATAATTATTTTTTTCATGATGCGACATACTTTGTTTTAAATTTGATTATATATTGTCAAAATCCTTTCACTTAAACTATAGACCTATTACTTGTGTTTTAATAGGTATCCCCGAGTTGAGATCGCTTCAGTCACCCGCAAACTAATCTAAGTCTCGAACTGATCTTGTCCTGTTATAACTAGATTTTCATATAACTACAAAGCAGACGCATCTTAATTAAGCACCGATTTTGATCAACGTAGCCCGCAAGTAGCGTAGCGAATTGCGGGGTGACGCTAAACGAGACAAGTAACCATCCTTATGTTTTGGAATATGTATTTAACACTGAGCAGTCGATCCCGCAATTCGCTACGCTACTTGCGGGCTACGTGAACAAATCGTCTGAATTATGGCGTTAGCTATGATTTAGACGACCTTACCCTGCATATAACTAGATTTTCTATTGTATTGAAAATTTTATTTGCTATAATAGCCGCTTCCCCGTGCCGGGGTGGCGGAATTGGTAGACGCGCCGGATTCAAAATCCGGTGATGGTGACATCGTGTCGGTTCGACTCCGACCCTCGGTACCACTGATTGCTTTTGTATCAGTTCTCAATGCTTCGTCAACAGTACATAGATCACATCTTGAAACCCGTACCCTAGAAATGACCATTACGATAGTCCATAAAAGCCTGACGAATTTCATCTTTTGTATTCATGACAAATGGGCCTTGTCCAACGATAGGTTCATGAATTGGCTCACCGTTCAGTATCAGAATCATGGAATCACTGACTGATTCAAGAGACATATAGTCCCCTTCACGTTCAAAAAAGACCAACTCCTTTTCTTTGACTGACGTTATGTTATTGACCAAGACCGTTCCTTTTAAAACCAGTAACATCGTGTTGAAACCTCGTGCGACATGTACATCATCTATTTTACATCCCATTTTTATGCGTAAATCCCAAAGGTTAACCGGCGTAAAAGTTTTGGCCATACCATGCGTATCAGCATAATTTCCAGCAATAACGCGGAGTATGCTTCCGTGACTATCCAGCTTCACCAAGGGGATACAGGCACTTACAATTTCTTGATAATGTGGCTTGGACATCTTGAATTTGGCCGGTAAATTAATCCAAAGCTGGACCATTTCTAAAGTACCACCCTTTTTTGAAAAGTCTTGTCCGTGGAATTCTTCATGGAGAATGCCTCTAGCAGCTGTCATCCATTGCACATCACCTGGACCAATTTTACCTGAATTTCCCGCATTATCTTTATGCTCGATTTCGCCTTGATACACAATTGTTACGGTCTCAAATCCACGATGTGGATGCTGCCCTACACCCCTTGGACGCTCAGAAGGAGCAAACTCTGCCGGGCTTGCATAATCCAGTAACAAAAATGGACTCATGTCTGGGCCTCTTGTTTGGTAGGACATTAAACTGTTCACGAGAAACCCGTCTCCTACCCAGTGTGGTTCTGTGCTGCGCTCTATATGTACGATTTTTTTCATCTGCATGATCGGTTTGCTCTCATAGGTGATAAGTAATGTGCTCGTATTAACTATACATCAGTTCGCAACGCCACATCACGTCATACGCTTATTTCCCATGAACGGGAGCTGATCAAACTTGTGTTTTTAATTGTTATCAGTGAACTAAATGTGCTATATTAGCATCTTGTGATTTAAAACAGATCAATAACGGGACTCTTTATGAAAAAATTATTCTTTATTTTAGCTATCCTCTTTACGTCCACATCATTTGCAGCAACTTCTTGTAAACTATATGACGAACATGCTTTTCATGTTGTGATAAAAAATGACACAAACGAAACCTGTACTCTCATTGCACATACCTTACATAATGGATCGTACTCCCCTCAAGCCAAATTACCCGAAAAAATTGCGCCACATCATGTGAGTCAACCACTTCAACTCTATATCCCTTCTTATCTTTTACGCTCTTTTAGTTTACTAGCCGCTAATATAGAACTCAGCTTTCAATGTGGAAACGATAAATTTGTGACCATTGAGTCACAAAAAGAACGCAATCTAGACGATTTATGGATTGCCAATCCAGTCATCACGATCACTGGGTCTGCTTCTTCCATAGCGAACATGGATGCAAAATATAGTTCCACCAGAGGCAGTTGCGAGAAAAATCAATCCAGCACCATCTATTGGACGTTGTATTAATTTCGCAAAGCCAAAAGCATGATCAACTGTTATAGGGCATACGCACTCTTTTCAAGAAATTCTTGAATACAAGGTCGTATGTACCTATACTTTCACAGTTGATTCTGAGGACCTCATGCTGAATGTAAAATCTTTTTTTAAAAAAAACAAATCGAAACTCCCGGGTATTGCATTTGATATTTTGGCAATGCCCGCAGCTTGGATCATTGTGTATTGGTTCAAATATGCCTCAGACGGTATTGTATCCCATTTGTTGGACAAAGATGCTTTAACTGCCCTCTCTATTTTGATAGTGGGTCAAATTATTTGCTATTTTAAGTTCAAAGTATATCGTGGACTCTGGCATTTCTCTTCCTTAAGTGACGTAATTCGTGTCTTGCAAGCTACGATCATATCTGTGATTTTGGCTGCACCTTTGCTGCATTTTATCTCTATTTTTGAGGTGGTTCCACGACGAGTCCTGCCGTTATATTGTCTTATTTTAACAGCATTACTGTGTGGCGGCCGTTTGGTTCTGCGCTACTGGACGGACAAACGCGGTCATCCTACGATGCACACCGATGAGGTCGTGCAGCGAATATGTATTGTAGGTGCAGGTCAAGCAGGTGCCGGATTGGTACGCGATTTGAAGCGGACACTCACCTATATCCCCGTTGGATTTGTTGATGATGACACCTCCAAACAAGGCCTGGAATTGCACGGTATTCCTGTGCTGGGTTCGATACAAGATTTGCCCGAATTGGTTTTGAAGCATCAAGTCGATCTGCTTTTTATTGCGATTCCCTCCGCAAACTCAGCAAACATGCGGCGTATCGTTAGTTTTTGCGAGGCCAGCTCGCAACCTTTTCGCACCTTACCTAGCTTGGATGCCCTAGCCTTAGGCCAGGTCGACGTAAATGCTTTACGCAAAGTCAGTATCGATGATTTGTTAGGTCGGGATCAAGTGACCTTATCTTGGGATAAAATTGCGGCTAATATTTATGAACGCTGTATTCTGGTCACAGGAGCAGGCGGGTCAATTGGTTCGGAGCTGTGTCGTCAAATCATGCTACTTCGACCACTAAAGATCATTCTCTTAGACCATAGTGAGTTTAATTTATACCAAGCTGAACAAAATTTAAGTCAAGAATTTCCAAGCATCACCCTAGAACCAATATTAGCAAACATCACTGATTCCGTGGCCATTCAAGCACTGTTTAAACGCACGCAGCCTTCGATTGTATTTCATGCTGCAGCCTACAAACACGTGCCTATTCTCGAGCATCAAATTCGATCTGCCATTTGTAATAATATTATCGGCACGCAAATTGTCGCTGAAGCCAGTGTAGCTGCCGGCGTTGAAAAATTCATTCTGATTTCTAGCGATAAAGCAGTGAATCCCACCAATATCATGGGAACCACCAAGCGCGTTGCAGAAATTTATTGCCAGAATCTCAATGCTCGTGTCGAAACTCAGTTTATTACCGTTCGATTCGGCAATGTCTTAGGATCGGTGGGATCAGTCTTACCTCTGTTCCAAAAACAATTGGCCCATGGCGGCCCCCTCACCGTCACTCATCCCGATATGGAACGGTTTTTTATGACGATTCCAGAAGCGAGCCAGTTGATTTTACAGGCCATGGCCAACGGTTCAGGCGGAGAAATTTTTGTGTTAGATATGGGTGAACCCATAAAAATCATGTATCTGGCTGAACAAATTATTCGTCTGGCTGGAAAAGTGCCTGGAAAAGACATACAAATCAAATTTATTGGCTTAAGACCAGGTGAAAAATTATTTGAAGAATTATTTCATGCCTCAGAACATCTTGTACCCACAGAGCATGAAAAACTATTTCAAGCAAAATTTCGAGAAATAAATTGGACGGATCTCACGCAAACCATGACATTGATTCATCAAGCCTGCGATCTCAATCAGCAAAAACAATTATTACATTTGTTGAAAAGTTTGGTTCCGGAATTTCATAATGACTTATTAAATCATTTGTCTGTTGACGCCATAGAAGAGACGGTCATTGTTTGATACGGATAATACCCCTGGGAGAACGAATCACATTTAAGAGTCTTAGCCCTAGTGAATTGTTTTTTAAATGACAGGAAGCGTGAGATCTTTCCAGATGATCAGACCTTTCGGAGCGAGCATAAGGTGACGACTGATTTAAATCGATCATGATACATTGACTATAATGTATATACCGATTTAGATCTGGATGCAACACCACATGACAGGCGATCAAATACGCAAAGACAGGAAACATACACATTTACAGAGCGGACACCTATCGAGGCAACGCATCTTAGTGAAGAAGCAACATTGATAGAGCAATCAGATGTAACACCACTGCAAACAAATACTGATCAAATCCCCACCGTTACACCCATTCTCGATAGAGAAAATATAGACCAATCACAACATAGATACCAAGAACATGTGTTCACTTTTTTTCAAATAGTCATCATGACCTCTGCTCCAATCAGTATTTTTTGTTGTATGTGTTGTATGACAAAGTGTTTGCCCAGATGGATTGCTGACACGCCTTCTATAAATCCAACAATGCATCCAACCTCGGAGGAAACACTAAGATTTACAGAAGCGATAACAAGAAACACGTATACTTACTATCGGTCATTGGAAGAAAGCTTCACACTATTCCAACACCATAACCTAGAAACACCGCAAAACCAAAATCAATTTAATCCTTATCAACGTGATGAGCACGGGTATATCCCCAATGCACCTACGTATTGAGTCGTATCAATGCCCTGCGCCACCGCTCATGAAGGTAATAATATCATCGGCACTCAAATGGTCGCTTAGGCCAGCCTGGCAGGTCAATATAAACGACGTAATAAGTTTTCATTATTCCAAAATAATACCCTGGTAGCTGATAACAAAGCAGTCTTTTCATTGAAAGAACACAACCAAGTCAACACGCCAGGAGCAGACTTACCAATACCGAGAATGAATTATTTGCACTTGATAAGTTGCTGATATTCGATATAAATGAATTCATTTCATGACACTAGGTTACTATGAGCTATGGCGCTTTGTTTTACTTTCATACTACTTTTGGTACAATGCGATTTCGATTCAGCTCTTAAAAACACCGGATTAAATACTGGATTTTAAACCCCATTATGCAGTATCTCGCAATTTTCTGCGGGGTCCTGTGAATAAAACGAAGACATGATATTGAATAGTTAAGGAAGAAAATTTATGCACCATCACTCTGATAAGTCCATTCTATTATGGGAACGTGAAGCTTTACTCCCTTATCTATTCGGAAAAATAACGGAATTGTCTAAACAAGAAAGGACCCTCCAAGCCCAGCCGGTTGGGATGATACGTATCGCGTTGAATGATCAGCCAAATGCGTCCAACGGTTTCTTTCTCCATATTTGGATGCCAAAATTACCAGTGGCTACTGGAGGGCCTTTCGCGCATACCCATGTCTTTGATCTTACGAGTAGGATCTTAAAAGGAAAAATAAAAAATATTGTTTACTTACCACGAAGTAATCCTAATGGTTCTCATAAGTTGACTCAAGCGACCTGCGAACAAGACTATTGTGCTTTCATGCAAGACAAGATTCTTGGTAGGGTGGATATGGATATTGTTGAAGAGCAAACAATATGCGAAGGGGAAATCTATAGTGTTCCAAAAAATATCTTTCACGAAACAGTGATAGAAGATAATGAAATGGTCGTCACACTCATGGAAAAATCAAATGTGGACAATAGATCTCCAATCATAGCCGTTCCATATCAAGTGCCTATCTCATCTCAACTATTCGATAGAAATCAGCTCAACCAAAAAATTTTTTGGAAGCAAATTTTAGCGTTATTTGAGGATATAAAATTGGAAGCTCTATCGCCGTAATGTCCTTGAAGATGATAGAAAATCTCATAAGAGCATTTTTAAAATGACAAGGATTTAACTTGGTTATGGATAAATTGATTAGCGATCTAAGTTGTCGTCCCATTGTAGACCATAAAGAAAAAAATCTAGCTCCCCCCGCTGGACACATCTTATACTCGTCTGCGAGAGATATTCGAGATATAGCACAGCCATTGGATCAATATTTATGTATTAAAGAGTTTACGTATGAGCGAATTTACCACGACAACCAAAAAATAAAACTAACGAACCAACCTGGGTGGCTTGCTTACTATTATCAAAATAATTTTCACTTGTTAGGTGAACAAGAAACAATTTTTAGTTTGCCTCCCGGTGTGACTTTAACTTCAGCCATAGCCAATCAAGCTAAACACAGTGAGACATTTGAGTCTTGTAAAAAATTTTTTGATATTGGTGACGGAATTCTTTTAATAGAAGACTGTGATAAGTTTAGAGAATTATTTTGGTTTACTTCTGACGGAAGTAATAAATATCTACTTGATTATCATCAGAATATACAGCTATTAAAAATATTTGCTCAGTCTTTTAAAGAAAAGGCCCGAAAAATCATAAAAGATGCTGAGCATCAAAAAATAATACTGCCCCCAAAACCAGATATCGCCACAATTTCTTGTTATGGTGATGAGATCGCTGCTTGTAATGAAATTGATTTCTTAAAATCAATTAGCACTAACAAATATAGGTTTTACTTCGAAAAACAAGAAGTTGTTTTAACTAAAAAAGAATTACAATGTGCCATTGGTCTGATCTCTGGAAAATCCGCAAAAGAAATCTCGAATGAGCTATGTCGCTCCGTTCGCACTATCGAATCTCACATTGACAACATTAAGTCAAAACTGAATTGCACATCACGATCTGTACTTATTAATAAATTATTTAACATAGGAGTGGATCTTTATTCGAACAGAATCATGTGAGCCTTGGTGGCCAATTGTACTCTTCTGGATAAAACGGTGAGAAAGGAGATCCAATGAAAGAAATTCGCAAGGATATGCAAGTAAATGGCTATGCGTCTAAAAATGATTTTCGGGATCTGATTTTGAATGACACACAATCGCCATTGGATATACGTCGTACTGTCTTGAAAACAGCATGCATTGATACTATTTTGGGCGCTATGATTGCTATAGCAGATGAGGAATCTCTATATTTGCTAGAATTTGTGGCAAGACATGGTCTTGAACGGGAAATAGATCGGCTTCGCGCTCGTGGATTCGCGATCATAGCTGGCACAACAGCGCCGCTGCAATTGATTGAGGCTGAGTTGACTTCTTATTTTAGTAGGCAATTGAAGCAGTTTGAAACCCCTTACCATTTATGGGGTAGTTTATTTCAACAACAAGTTTGGAAAGCTTTGTGCGATATACCTTTTGGTGAAACGCGAACTTATGCTCAGCAAGCATTATCAATGGGAAAACCAAAAGCTTATCGTGCAGTTGCAAATGCTAATAGCGCAAATCACTTGGCTATTATTGTGCCATGTCACCGTATCATTCGTTGTGATGGACAACTGGGGGGTTATAATGGTGGCATAGCCATTAAACAATGGTTACTGAAGCATGAAACCGCATTATGAATCAAAATGATGGTAATATTAGTTTGCTTAAGGTATTTCACGTGTCGATTTAACCTCATTTTAAAAGATTTGCTTATCATAAACATTGTGATTGGTTTTGAATAAAGTAACGGCTTTTTTAAAAAGTAATGCATTGGGACTTTTGGCCAAAATACAATACTCATGATTTTGGCATAGCTCATCAACATCCATCTCTCTATGATAAAAAAAGCCAATTTTTTCAATCTTCAAAAATAAGGCCTGACGTTGATTTTTAGGCAGTAGATAAAGGTTAAACACCATGACCCCATTGTCACTGAGCATATTAAATAGCTGAGATAGTTGTTGGGTCGTTACATTGAAATGAAATACAAATATACTCACTATAAAGTCAATCGTTCCGTTATTGATTGGAATATTTTCTTTATCCATAATAAAAAACCGACCTGTTAGATCCGTTTTTTTATTTTTTGCAACCACTTTATGATTGATGTCAGTGCCTACATAGCTGGTATTAACCTTCAGCAATCCATGTATAGTTTGATACCCACAACCATATTCAAGCAAGGTCATGTTGTTGTTCGCACAGAGTTGATTAATCAGTGTTGCAATATGCTGTTTAACCTTTCTGTTAATCAACATGTCTTTGTGCGTTTCAAAATAGATATTTCTAATGTCATTGACCGCAATACATTGTTCGTTAGTAAGTTCATGAGTTTCACAAGGCATATAAATAAAATCTAAAAATCTGGTATAAACTTTGCCATCTATGGTAAGTGATTTTGGAGAACAGCGAGCGGGGGTATAGGTAGTGCAATAATATATACCGTGTTCATACTCCTTATAAATAGCTTGGTTAAAAGTCAGTTCTTTCAGATTGTTACGAGCTTTCTTTTTCGATACATCAGTCATTGAAACTTCTGTTGTGCACATGTTTCACTCGTTTAAAAAATAAACTTCGGATAGTGTAAACAATAACAATTTTAAATGCAAAATCCCGGTACCAAGCATCTGCCATCTCAATTCTCTTGTTATAAAACCATTATTTTAACTCATTGGATTTTTAGAGAGTAAAAAATAATTAGGTATTTTATACGGTGTTTTTGACCATTTTTTCTGAATATTATTCGACTTCGAAGAGATAGAAAAGAAAAAATTCATTGCGTTAACACTGGGGGATAACCATGTCAGGTCTTAGCATGAATGATTTAATCAATAAGAAGTCAAATTTCCTGTATTCAACTCTTATTGCTGTATCTTTATTTACAACAACATTTGCTGTCAATCTTCAAACGCCTCTCTATGCCATATACGCTTCAAGAAGCCATATGGGTATATCCGCTGTCACCATTGCTTTTGCTGCTTATGTCGCAGGATTGATCCCAACATTACTCTTGCTAGGCGGATTATCGGACCTTATTGGCCGCCGCTTACCTATTGCGCTAGCCTTATTATTAGGAACAGCCGCAACCATCCTGGTGATAGCAAAACCCAATTGGGAAAGTCTTGTTACCGCGCGAGTCTTGCTTGGCATTGGCACTGCACTGGCCACTACATCAGGATCAGCCTATATGATTGAGATGATGGGGATTGGTAATGCTCGACGCGCCACTCTGTTAGTCACCTCTGCCACCTCGCTCGGTTTTGGCGGAGGAGCTTTGGCCACAAGCATAAGTCTAGGCCTGCAAGGCCCAACATTCATGCCAGCCAGTTTCATTGCAGTGCTTATCATGGCCCCACTCCTTACATTTGTCGTGCTCATGCTCCCACGTATCGATACACCGCAACGTGTTTCATTATTTCGATTTCCAGTATTCCCAAAAGAGACATGGGTATTCGGTATCGCCATGGCCTTAGCATGGTCAACAACTGGAATGACAATCGCTATCGTACCGCTGGCCCTTCAAGCTCAATCCCTGGGTCATTGGACAGGATTTATCGTTTTTTTGGCCATCTTCATTGGGTTTCTATGCCAACCTATAGCACGGCGTATGAACAATTCTCACGCGCTTGCTTTAGGATTTTTTCTTACCCCATTTGGCTTTATTGTTTTACTACATGGTATCTGGGTCGCTTCAATTGGTCTTGTTCTACTAGGAACTTGCATCACCAGCGCATCGAGTTACGGCTTTACCTATCTTGCTTCTTTGAACGAGTTTTCCACCAAAGGCCAAGATAATTGTGCAAGAGCAACAGCTGGACTCTTTGTTTACGCCTATGTTGGATTCTCACTTCCAGTTATCACGAGCGGTTCTTTGGCAGAGCGCTTCGGATTGTTACCAGCAATGATGCTATTTGCAATGATTCAGATCAGCATCATTTTGGTTTCTATCGCGCAGTGGAAAAAGTCTAGAACCAATATTTCCAATACATCATTTCCACTGTAAATCTGGAGGATTTAACATGAAACTTATCTCTCAAACACAAGTCTGTGAACAAGGTAACGTCTGGCACCATGATGTGTATAAAGACATTGCCGCTCGACTTACTGGAGACACTGGTTTCCCGTGCATATTTTCCAGAAATGCTTTTCGGAAACAACTATTGAAATTCATTTTTGTAGAAACAATTGATCCCGAAGGCATCCAATATTTATCAGAAGGTCTTGAGGAATATATCGAGCTTTCCAGAAAATGGGAAGGGACGCTCGATACAGCGCATCCACTCATAGTGGCTTTCTCTTTGAAAGCCATTCATGCGCAATCTGTCGATGGTTATCAAGCCTTAGGGTGGGAAGTTCTGCAGAAATTACATGAAATTGATCCTAAACCCTGGCCAGAAGAAGTGGCCCAAGATCCTGAATCAGAATCCTGGGCATTCTGTTTTAACGGCATGCCACTCTTCTGCAATATGAGCAATCCTGCGCATCGAGTCCGAAAAAGCCGCAATCTCGGGCAACATTTTACCATCGTCATCAACCCAAGAGAACGCTTTGATATTTTTGCCGGCGACCACCAAGGTGGTCGTAATGTAAGAGCCAATATTCGCAAACGTATCGCTTCCTATGATGGGATCAAACATGCTTTACAACTTGGCTCTTATGGGATGGGTGGAAACGAATGGTGGCAATACGGACTTATTGAGACCAACACAGAAAGAAAAGATAAATGTCCATTCAAATTTATGAAATCTTTGCTGTCACCATAAGGCATTGGCTAGGGTAGGTTGACTTAATTTCTAGGAGTTTAATTGATGATTGATCTTATTGTTTCTCAAGGCCGCGTGGCTGACAAAACAACACAAACCATCGTAGGCGCAGCACGCACTGCACAAGCATTAGAGCGTCAATACAAGATAAAAGGACAGTATATTGGCAAACCTACGCCCCCTGCCAATGATGATTGGCGTGTGAGCCTTCCTCAAGCCAAAGAAACACTGCTCGCATTAGGGCAAGCGGTCATGACAAGCATTCAAAGCGACCATCTTACCGTCATGGTATCCAATACCTGTCCCGCAAGTCTTGCCTCCCTACCCAAAGTAGCGCAATCGTATCCTGATGCAATCGTGCTTTGGATCGACGCACATGGCGACTTCAACACGCCAGAGACAACCAGCACAGGTTATCTAGGAGGTATGGTTCTCTCAGCCGTTTGCGGACTTTGGGATAGTGGTCATGGGAGCGGTCTGCGACCTGAGCAAGTCATTTTAATTGGAGCACGCGACGTAGATCCGGCTGAGCTCGAACTTCTGCAAAGTTCTGGTGTCCGGATTATCCCCCCAAACGAAGCAACTCCGGAAAATATCTTGAGCGTTATTGGAGGCTCTCCAGTCTGGTTGCATGTCGATTGGGATGTGCTTGAACCAGGGTTTGTGCCTGCCGATTACAAAGTTCTAAACGGGTTGTTGCCAGCACAACTTCGAAGTTTATTTAAAGCAATTCCCATAGAGCAAATTCTTGGAATCGAACTGGCAGAGTTTAAAGCACCTTTAGAGGATGAAAGCTGTGAAAAAGCTATTTCAATAATTCTTAATATTATTTCTCCTATCTTAGAAATAGAGCAAATAGCATGGGAGCCAAAGTAATGAAATCTATATCGACGCTACATTTCAGCAAAATGCACGGTGCCGGCAATGATTTCGTTATTCTTGATTTGCGTAACAAAAAATCACCTTCACCAGAATTGTGTCGCGCCCTCTCTGATCGCCACACTGGTATTGGTTGCGATATGATTCTTGGTATCAACTCTCCCCGCAATGAACAGTCTGTGGCCTCCTACAAGATCTGGACTCCAAATGGCTCATCTTCACAGCAATGCGGTAACGGAGCCCGTTGCATTGCAGCCTGGCTTGTTCGCGCAGGATGGAATCAAGGCTCCAAGACGTTCTCAATTGATGGCCCAAGTGGCACACAAGAAATACATATGTTAGATAAGCACATTTTTCGTATTGACATGGGAATACCTCAATTTAAACCAGGGTTGATTCCCCTATTCGGATTCGATCAAGAACAAGATTTATATGAAGCGGAGTTGGGAGATGGATTAACGTCTATTTTTTCTGCTGTCTCTATGGGCAATCCTCATGCAGTGATCGAAGTGGATGATATCGATATTGCTCCTGTTACTCAGATCGGAAAAATTCTCCAAAAATCACGATTTTTTCTACCATCAGTCAATGTCGGTTTCACTGAAATCGTATCACGCAACCACATTAATTTACGTGTTTATGAGTACGGTGCTGGGGAGACGCTGGCTTGTGGTAGCGGCGCTTGTGCCGCCGCCGCAGTTTTAATGAGACAAGGGCGCGTTGATCGCCATATTTCAGTTGCGCTACCTGGTGGCGAACTATACGTATACTGGCCGGATGCTGCTGAACCAATCATGTTAACCGGGCCAACCGCTTTTATCTTTGAAGGAGAATTTTCTTATGCCTCTTTATCATAACATTCTGGATACGATCGGGAATACGCCCATCGTAAAATTACATCGATTGGCACCCAAGCATACTACTATTTATGTAAAAATAGAGGCGTTCAATCCTGGTGGTTCAGTCAAAGACCGTCTTGCTCTCGCCGTCATCCTTGACGCCGAGGCAAAGGGAATTCTAAAACCTGGTGATACGATTGCCGAATGCACATCGGGCAACGTCGGTATCGCTTTGGCAATGGTAGCCGCAGCACGTGGCTATAAATTTGTAGCCATCATGGCCGACACTTATTCACTAGAGCGGCGGAAATTAATTCGCGCTTATGGTGGTAAAGTGATTCTCTTTCCAGGAATCTTAGGGAGCAGTGGTGGAAATCGTATCGCTGATGAACTCGCGCAAAAACACGGGTGGATTCGAGCAAATCAATTCGAAAACCCAGCTAACCCAGCCTATCATCGTGAAACCACAGGAGCAGAAATCTTAAGAGATTTTGCTGGGAAGCCATTAAATTATTTTATTACTGGCTTCGGAACCAGCGGCACGCTTACTGGCGTCGGGCAGATGTTAAAACTGGCACGACCAGACGTACACATCGTTGCGGCTGAACCAGAAAATGCAGCTCTATTGTCTGGGCGTACATGGAACTTACATAAAATACAGGGCTGGGCGCCTAACTTTATTCCTGGCGTACTTGATAAAAGCGTCATCGACGAAATCCTATGCATTGATGATCAATTAGCATATGACATCGCACGCCGTCTTGCAGCTGAAGAAGGGATCTTTACCGGTATTTCCTCAGGAGCAACTTTAGCTGCAGCGCTGCGTGTCGCAGAACATGCACCAGATGGGTCAGTATTGCTCGCAATGTTGGCAGACACTGGGGAACGTTATCTGTCCACGTCATTGCTTGAGGGCGTGAACGAAGGCTCAGACGATGCATGGTTGGCTTCTCTGAACACAGATCAAGTCATTTCACAATAGGAGGTACCATGAAAGAATTTATTCCTGTTGCAACGCGTTTTATTGAATTGCCACGTAATTTTGAGATGAAAAACGGAGGTGTACTACATGGAGCACGCATCGCTTATGAGGCTTTCGGGCAATTAAACGCAGAACGCAATAACGTGATATTAATTCTTACCGGTCTTTCGCCTGACGCCCATGCTACTGCTCACCAGGAAAACACCGCTCCTGGTTGGTGGAAAAAAATGTTAGGGTCAGGAAAACCCATAGATACAGATCATTGGTATGTGATCTGCGTCAATTCTCTGGGGAGTTGTAAAGGTTCTACTGGCCCGGCTTCACTCAATCCAAACACAGGGAAACCTTATCGACTCGAATTTCCAGACTTGTCCATAGAGGACATCGCTGATGCTGCAGCTTTTACAGTACGTGCATTAGGTTTTGTGCATTTGGCATGTGTTATTGGTTTGTCTATGGGTGGGATGACTGCACTCTCTTTTATAACACGCCATCCTGATTTAACCCGCAATCATATTAATATATCAGGAGCAGCGCAAGCACTACCGTTTTCGGTTGCGCTGCGATCTTTACAACGCGACGCAATCCGGTTTGATCCCAATTGGAACCAAGGAAACTACGATGAGGCACACTATCCGCTACATGGGATGATGGCAGCCAGAAAACTTGGCATGCTCACTTATCGTTCAGCCATGGAATGGAACAGTCGTTTTTCCAGCACTTGCTTTGCTTCAGATTTTCGTAAAGACAGAACAAGGTTCGGACATGAGTTTGAAGTAGAAACCTATTTGGACCACCATGCGCAGCGTTTTTTGCGTAGTTTCGATCCTAACAGCTACCTTTACCTTAGCCGGTGCATGGACTTATTTAACCTAGGCGCATCCTGTGATGGTTCTATTGATAAAGCACTATCCCGGCTTTGCCTAGACAATGCGTTAGTGATGGGGGTACAAACCGACCTTTTATTCCCTATACAACAACAGCAGAAAATTGCCGAAGGCCTGAGCACTCAAGGCAGAAATGTACGGTTTTATGCATTGGAATCTCCGGAAGGTCATGATGCTTTCTTAGTGGATGCCGACCGTTTCGGACCACCCATCACTAATTTTTTAGCAGCATTATCATCTTAGACCGCAGCTAACTACACTTTGTCTTAGTAAACAAACAGGAGAAAATCACTATGTACAAACATTCAGGCAAGATAGCCCTCATCACTGGTGCTAATCGTGGCATAGGATTTGAAATTGCGCGTCAACTTGCCGAAAACGGTGTTCGTGTGTTACTAACCAGCCGCAATCGTGAAGCCGTTGTTGAAGCCGCACAGAAATTACAGAGCTTGGGTCTTGAAGTTGAAGCCTACACCCTTGATGTAACGCAAAAACAGAGCATTGTTGCTGCATTCAAAGAAATTAAAAGTAAGTATAGCCATATCGATATCTTGATCAACAATGCCGGCATTCGAATTGAGAAATATGGCAAACAGCCTTCCAAGCAAACTGTGCAGCAATGGCGTAAAACATTTGAAACTAATCTATTTGGTGTTGTCGAAGTAACCACCGCTTTCCTGCCGCTCATTCGTAAATCTTCTGCGGGTCGGATCGTCAATGTCTCAAGTTTGCTCGCATCACTGACCATGCATAGTGATCCAAATTCTTATATCTATAGTCCCATGTTTAAATCTCTTCCGGCGTACAGCGCTTCAAAAAGTGCAGTGAATTCTTGGACAGTGCATTTGGCTTATGAATTACGTGATACTTCGATCAAAGTTAACGCAGTGCATCCAGGGTATACCAAAACTGACATGAATGAAGGCGAAGGCATATTTGATATCGCAACTGGTGCCAAAACCAGTGTAAAAATGGCCTTGCTCGCTAATGATGGACCAAACGGGTCTTACCTTCACATGGATGAAATTTTACCGTGGTAATGCACGCCTTAAAGATTGTGAGATTAATCTCACAAATACTCATATTTATAAACCAGCTGCAACTGCGGCTCAACATTGGACTTACAACATGAAAACTCTGGCCCTAATCACTGATGAAAGCAGCCTTCCTATTGATTATGATATGCCACTATTGCTTGATGCATGTAAAGCGGTCGACCTTACTGCCACAGTATGTAATTGGGAAGACACTACTATTGATTGGTCGATTTATGACGCCATTGTATTTCGATCGCCGTGGAATTGCATAGAAAACCTGCCTAAATTTTTAGATTGGTGCGAACGTGTGGACAGTGTATCAACCTTGCTCAATCCTTTGCCAGTCGCAAAATGGGCACTTGATAAGCATTACTTAGCCGATCTTGCCGTATATGGAGTACCTGTTGTACCAAGCACATTTGTTGACTCAGATTCAACCCCAGTTCTAGCTCTTCGAGAGTTTTTCATTACCTACGCTCAGACCCAAGAAATTGTGGTAAAACCAACCATTGGCTCTTACTCGAGAGGTGTAAAACGCTTCACCAGATCACAGGAAACTGAAGCTGCCGAACATATTACAAAACTACTGCGACACGGAAATAAGGTGATATTACAACCTTATTTCGAATCCATTGATCACGATGGAGAAACCAATTTGATCTATTTCGATGGTATTTATAGCCATGCAATACGCAAGAGCGCTCTACTCATGTCAGATGGAACGGTGAATGTACCCACACTAGATTTCAGAAAAGCTTGTACCGCTGACGAAAACGAATGCAGGGTTGCCGCTGCCGCACTTGTTGCTGCGGCATCGCATTTACGTCTTGAGCACGCATTGCTCTATGGGCGTGTCGACCTGATCCGCGATCATGAGGGAAACCCGATGGTGTTGGAATTGGACATCTGTGAACCTTCACTCAATTTCCCATTTAGCGAAGGCAGTGCACTGCGTTTTGTGCAATCTTTATCTAAAAGACTGCAATCCGAGAGAATTTAAAGGACATAAATAATGAAATTAGTACAATTTGTTAATCACAACTCCTTTGCCACACTGATAACTTATGCGACTCATCTTGGAGTATCACATCTTAATCTTCTATGTGATGAGACTAATGAAAGTGTCTTGTACGGCCATCTTTCCCGCGCTAACCCCCAATGTGAGGCTTTCACTGCTGGAACAAAAGCAGTTGCGATATTTAGCCAAGATGTCATTTCCTGCGATGCACACCATGTAGCGTATGTGTATGGTGAGTTATATGTCATTGATGAGCTTGAAGAAAAAAAGAGAATTCTTGATCGTTTAGTACAACATAATGAAAAACATCGTCCAAATCCCTGGCGTGTCCGTTGGGATGACAGACGGTATGTACTGCAGTTAGATGCCATTGTGTGTTTAGCATTTAGGATTACCCGCTTTGATATACAACAATTTCATTCAGTGTTACCCATTTGTTCTACCAACACTTGGCAAGAAAAACAAAAAGTCCAGAGTACACCAATAATACCAGTAGCATCACTGGTGCATATTCCAATATTTTTTCGTGAAGATGATGCAGAGAAGCTTTGGCGATTTGTCGACCATCATCCGTTGGCTTTGGTTGTCATGTATAGCCCAGAGCGTTTTTATGTGAGACATATCAATTTGACACGTCAACTAGAGTCAATCAACTTATCAGGAGAGATGCTTGTACTTGATAACCTAATGCCGCACGAGACCACTCAGGCTTTTATTATAGTAACTGGACCGCATTGTTATGTTTCACCTCGCTTTTACCAAGCTGCAGCCAATGTCCCAACTTGGAATTATACCGCAGTCTATATAGAGGGGTTGCTAGATTTGTTTCTCAACGCTGGTGATGACTCCAAAGCGATTGTGCAATTTGAAACAACACGTATTTTTGGAAAATTTAAACTCAGCCAAAATCGAAAACCAGAAGATAAAGCACAGATTATTGAGCATCTGTCTGGGTCTGAAGCTGAAAATGACCAGGTAGTTGCAGAGTGCATGCTTTAGGGTTTGCACGCGGTTTCGGCTTTACCACAATGTTCAATGAATCAGAGGTAAGGCAAAGTAAAAGATAGGGTAACAGGTTATATAGAGAATTTAATGTATATTTTAAGGGGAGATTATGTTTGATAATAAAGAAAGAACTGCTTGCGCTAAATTCAGTTTATCTATGATGATTGCACTTGCAAATGGGGTTTTGTTTACATTAACCATTCCACATGCGGGTGGGGAAAATTTGAAAGATGAATTTAACATTGAGGGTAACGAAGCCAATAGTACTATAGATGCTTTTTGTATAGGAGCAGGGATTTGCTATACAATGTTTTATTATAAAACCTTAGAAAGCTTAGACTTTAAAAATCCCAGTCGTGCACAAATAATGATTTCGTGCTTAGCACCTTTTGCCGGATTTGGCTTTCTCACGGGTGGCGTTGAGGGAGGAAAGCGGTATTTTACACCCACACAAGCGGACCTGGTAGGAGCTTTTTTGTATGGGTTTCGAATTCTGGGTTGTGTAGATTCTTGTTTTAAGTTCCCTGGTCGGATTCAAGAAATTCAGGCATCTTGGACCGATGCAAAGACGCAAAAAAATTATCCTGAGATAGCTAGGTTACTATTTACGGTGCTTTTTAGTTTTGGCTACGCAGTAGCTTCAACTGACGCAATTTATGCTGCAGCTCAAATTGTATCCAAATGGATGGGTATTTCAGAGAATTCTGCCAGTATCTTTAGTTGTTTTTCTGCAAGCCTAGGTGCCATCGGAATTTTTCCTTTGATTCTTTATTGGATACATCGGGGGTTAAAGCAACTCACTTGGGGAGGAGTTGCCGATGCTCATGGTGGCATAAAAGATCCTACGGACATGTATACATTACTCGCATTTCTTTTTGTTATTCCAGGTTACTCTCTTGCCGTTGTCGGTGCCTCTGTCAGTGAAACACCTCATATGTTTGGTCGTTTAGGAACTTTCGCAGTCGCGACGAGAATTAGTTCATCGGTTGTTTATGCAGCAAGCTCTGGAACACCCGGTATGGCCGCATTGTTCCGTGATATTTTTAAACCTTATGTAGATAAAATGCAAGTCCGAAGAATAGTTTCTGATCTTGACGCCTCGTTATTGGAGAATGCTGTCCAGAACGACTCGTCTCAAGATATAGCATCTGAGGAGAGAGCTGCTGAGTATGTACCACCTAGTGTCTCTCTCGTTTAGCTTTAGTGAATTACGAGTAACAGCCAATTTTGGCATCATAACCTTCAGAGAAAAATGTTAAAGATCCTACAGCTGAAAAACATGAGGTAATAGACAGCAATGAGATAGGAAACAGGTAATTTCCGGCTACTAAACCAACAATAAATATAACGACAAAGTAAGGCAAGACGCAAGACTCACGCACACCCTAAGACACAAAACTAAGCGCGTTTGGGTACAAGCATACTGGCACCAAC
>CAZVEH010000007.1:0-61725 GCA_964625775.1 uncultured Legionella sp.
TACCACACGACAGGAGATCCCTCGCTGCGCTCGGGATGACGTGGGGAGTTACTCTATATCACTTGCTGATCCTATCGAATCACGCTAATCTTTAGTTGAAAAATCAGAAAATTTCTCACCATAAAATCCCTGTCATCTGATTCAAGGTCATCTATGGCAGAAGCAGGAGAACCTCATGAAACTATCTTCTTTTATCATCGATAATATTGAGGATATCCTACAAGAATGGGAGGATTTTGCCATAACCGTTTTTCCAAAAGATCAGAAAATAAACATTAAAGCACTGCGAGATCATGCAAAACAAATGTTGATGCGCATCGTGACTGAGATGGATAAACCCCAATCAGATTTAGAACAGACTCAAAAATCCAAAGGTCTTTCTCAGAGAAAGGATAACGATAATACTCCAGCAGAAGAACACGGTAATGAGCGCTTAGCACAAGGCTTTAGCATGAACAATTTGGTCGCAGAATTTCGCGCTCTACGTGCAAGCACCATTAAATTATTTAGCGATGTAGGGAGGAAAGTACTGCCATCAGATCCTTACGATCTGGTTCGTTTTAATGAGGCGATTGATCAAGCATTAGCTGAGTCGGTAGCGGAATACACCCTTGTAAAAGAAAAACAAATCCGACGCTTCAATAAAATGATATCCGGTAGCCTCGATCTACATTATACCCTAGATCTAGACGGAAATATTTTATACATGAACAAAGCAATGAGTGACCTGTATCCTAACGCCGCACATGAGATACTTGGAAAAGCCATTTATAATGTTGAAATGCCGCAATCTGCCGATGTGCATGAGCATATCCAATATATCATTCAAACAGGTGAACATTGCGAAGGAGAGGTGTCTTATAAAGATGACTTAGGCACTGAACATTTTTTTAAGTATAAGTTTGAACCTATTCTTGATGATAACGGAACATTAGAAGCTATTGCAGGCGTTTCAAGAGAAATTACCGAACAAAAACAATCAGAAAAACAAATCTGGCACAGTGCAAATTATGATTTATTAACGGGATTAACCAATCGCCTGATGTTTAATCATCAACTGGAAAAAGCTATTAAAGCTGCGAACCGTTCCGGAGAGTCCCTTGCGCTCATGTTCATTGATTTAGATGGGTTTAAAAAAATAAATGATACCTTAGGTCATGCTCAAGGTGATTTTTTAATTCAACAAGTTGCAAACAGAATTAAAAACTGTGTGCGAGAAACAGATACTGTTTCTCGCATAGGTGGTGACGAATTTACTGTTATTTTGAACCCTGTACAAAATGCAGCAAACGCCAGGATGATAGCGGAAAAAATACTATCAGAATTAAGAAAAAATTATGAGCTTATAAAAAACACAGCTAATGTCACAGCCAGTATAGGCATCGCTATGTATCCCCAGGACGGTCTTAAGCCAAATATTTTAATTAATAATGCTGATAAGGCTATGTATGCCTCGAAAAAATTAGGCGGGGATCGCTGTTGTTTTGAGATTTAAAATCATAATAGCTCTAATTCGCTTGCCAAAAGCACTTAGAATTTGGAGCGTATTTTATTTAGGATATCGAGCTTGCACCGATTCGAAACCAAGTTTTGTCTACAGATTGATCCATGATAGTTTCAGCCAAATGAACATAGCTCGATGCTTGTTGTAATGTTTTAATCCCACCCGACACTTTTATACCACATGAGGTCTGGCTATCTTTGATGGCAGTCAACATGGCAAAAGCTGCCGGTAAACTTGCACCTACACTGATCTTCCCCGTAGAGGTTTTGAGCATGTCACACCCAGCTTCGATCACATCACAGCTGATTTGATAAATCATGTCCATAGATCCCAATGCGCCTGCTTCAAGAATCACTTTAAACAATCGACCTCTTTGTTGGCACAGCTGATATGCCTCACGACACCGTGACAAAGCTTCTGTGGTGTGCCCTGATAGGTACTGAAGATAAGAGAACACATAATCAATTTCGTCCGCGTGATATTGCAGCATAGCTTGTTCAATGGCTTGCAATACTTGGTCATGAGATTGAGCACCGTCTGGAAAATTTACCACCGTAGCACGCTGAATAGGCTCCAATGGTGGAATAGCCGCCAAATGCTGCGGATACAGGCAAATTGCTGCTACCTGATCACGTTTCGCCTTTTGCATCAAGGCATCCAGATCACTCTGTGCCGCAGACTCGTTTAAGAGCGTTAAATCAACGAGTGGCCAAATCCGCTGTGCGGGTAAGATATGCGCATCCATCTGTTGGAGAATCGTGTCAAAACGTTGGTCAAGTGTGGGGGTCATCTCAAATCCTTTGCGTTGATTGTATTGTGAGCATCTCTGAACTGTACTCTAAGTTCATGTTCTAATAAAGCACCCAAGAGTTTTAAATCATGAAATAACCGTGCATAAAGCACGGTAGGTAGGCGAAAAAAATGGTAACTCCCCACGTCATCCCTCGCTGCGCTCGGGATGACGTGGGGAGTTACCAAAAAATGGCTTTAATGTTCAAAATTTAGATGCGTTTGCCCTGTCCATCTCATTGTTGCCTAGATTTTCATGAATAAAATACGATATAATTCTTCCTAGATGAATCATCATCGATTATGGAACCCTTACAGAGCGTCAACAATGCCAAGTTATCTCGATTTTGCCACCGCTCTCCAGCATCCCTATCTACAATGACCATTTGGATTGACGGAGATGCTTGCCCTAAAAATATCAAGCAAGTGATGTTTAGAGCCGCAAATCGTACGCGCATATCCACTCTTATCGTTTCAAATCACCCTTTAAATATTCCGCCATCGCCATTTGTAAAAGCTATCCAGGTGGGTGCAGGCTTTGATATGGTGGATCATTATATCGTCGATCATCTCAAAGCAGGTGATTTGGTAATTACAGCTGACTTACCCTTTGCCGGTGACGTTGTCGATAAAGGAGCCCAAGCGTTAAACCCTCGTGGCATCCTCTACACAATCAATAATATCAAACCCTTACTGGCACAACGCAATTCTAATGAAGTATTACGTGGAAGTGGCCTTATAGAAGGCGGCCCAGGCGCACTGAATGCCCGCGATATTCAACGTTTTTCGAATCTTCTCGATCAATGGTTACAAAAAGCAATACTGGCAAACAAATAAAACCATACCTGAGCTTGGCCTTGCTCTGTTTACTAGGTTTGTGGTGAGCTTATTATGAAAAATGCCTCGTTCTCCCTAAATGGACATGTAGTAAATGCGGTGCTCGTCAGATAATCTTTCTAATGAGTATCGCAGCATGGTCCTAGGCATGGTAGCTGCATATTTTTTGAGAAACTCATGCAGTGGCCTCCCATCTCGTTTTCCTGCCTCTCTTAACATCCAACCCACAGCTTTATGCATCAAATCATGTCGATCGTGCAACAGAACTTCAGCAAGTTTGAAAGTCCATTCTAAATCATGATGTCGGATGAAATGCCACGTGGCTACCATAGCAATGCGCCGCTCCCACAAAATATCGGAATGTGCTAACTCCAGAAGCAATTGTTTATCACGAGCCATCAAATAATCACCGATGATCCAATGTGCAGACGCATCTACAAGATTCCAATTGTTCACATAGCCTATGTGGTTTAGATAAAATTGATAACAGTTGTCTTGTTCTAAAGGTGAACCTTTTTGATAGCGATGAATCAATATAAACAAAGCCAGCAAACGTTTTTCATTGACAGGAGACACCATCAATTCAGCAATGTCAGACAAGCTTAATGTCTTATATTCCTTAGCAATAGCACGCAACTGGGGCGTTTTTACACCCATAAATTGATCATGTTCAGCATACTGCCCTACCCCTGTTTTAAAATAAGCAGCATTTTGATCGGATGAATGGACAGCTTTTTCAAGTTTTAACATGAGCTCGTTGAGTTCATTCATATAACGCCCCACGACAAATAAATTAGAAACTCAAATCAGGTGGAATGAATCCTGCTATTAAGCCAATCACACACATGATACAGCCTAATAATGGTAAAACCCTGGCCAACATATGATTCATCCGAGTTTGTTTTCTTTGGCGACATAATTTCATCGCCGCACAGAATAAAATCACGTAATACAGCAAGGCAAACTGTGCTGTGGCTGCAGATAATACCCAGTAGGCATCATTCAAGCTTGTGAAGCATAAAAAGGAAAACAACAGCAAAGAATAGACCACTGCCTGAAAAAACAAGATTCCCGCAGGAACTTGATGGCGATTCAATGTTTGCATCCAGTTGGGCACATTCATAGAGGATAAAGAGATATGTAAGCTTCTTGCCAGGCCAATCATCCAAGAAGAAGCAATCCCCAGTCCACCAATCATAATGCAAACAGCAATCAACCAAGAAATATGCTTGAGATGGTATGCCGCAAAAAACAGTTCTAGCATATCCATTAATCCGGTCACTAATGTAATCTTTTCCACAGGCATAATAACGCACAATGCCATAGAACTAAACGCAAGCGTCAACAAAATTAATATAGCGCTGATGGTCAACGCCTTGGGATAGGCCTCTCTCGGGTTAAGCACATGACCGGCATGCACAGCAATCACCTCAATTCCCATCAAACTGAATAAAATATTCGAAAAAAATCCCATATTTTTCATATCATGCAACGAAGGCCATATACTATGCCCGTTCAACACGGTTGCTGAAGTTTTTCCTGACACCAACCAAAACAAAGCCAAAGCAATAATGATCATCATAGGTATTAGTGTACCTATTAAGGCACTGACAATACTGATCCATGAGCTGAAGCGTATACCGCGACTATGCACAAAACTCAGCACCCAAAATAGGATTAGGCTGGTAGATAATACAAACCATTTGCTGTGCTCTAAATCTTCCGTAATCAAGGCAGCGAGGGTGGCTGTAATAAAAGCAAAAATGGTGGGATACCAAATGATGTTATATAACCATTGCAAACAAACCGCAAAATGTCCCCATCCATGTCCAAAGGCCTCCCTGATCCAAATATAAGACCCACCCATTTTGGGGTATTGGGTCGCTAATTGACTGGTGACCCAAGTCAATGGCAAAAAGAAAAACAGCCCTGCAATGGTATAAAAGGTCACTAAGGAAAATCCATACTGCGCTGCGATGGGTAGGTTTCGCAGGCTGTCTACGGAAATAATGGCCATCATCGCCAGCGCAAACAAACTTAAATGTTGCTTAGGATTATTTGAAGTCATATTGTAGCGTTCTTTTGTCGTTCGGAGATTAATTGGTAACCACCATGACCCATGGTCAGTGCGCGCGCAACACGTGTGATGGTCGTCATACTAACACCTGTTTTTTCATGAATCACACGGTAAGGCATGTCTTTTTTTAACAATAACGCCACCTGCCAGCGGTCTGCCATTGATTCAAGCTCTGATAAAGTACACAAATCTCCCAAAAACGCCTCTGCTTCCTGGGGTGTTTTCAACAGACTGATTGCATGCATCAATTGCGTAATAGCAGAGGGTTGGGTCATGACATTCTATCGTACTAACATAATAGTACGGTAGAATTTACTAAAACGATAAAGAGATGTCAAGAGGATAAAACGCAATATTTAGGCAAAACAAGCATAAGATGTCTATAATTAAATCAAATATTGTGTATTTAACACAAATAAGGGATGGTCATGATACCATTGAGTCCTTTGGAGACACCAAACAAACACGGAGCGCTCTCCGCTGCTATAGAACAGTATAATCAATTACTACAGACATCTGCTGATGATATGAATATAGAAAAACTGTTTCTATTGCAAAAAATAAATCACATCGTGGTAAACAGTTCTCCAGATGCCGTATTGTCGGATTGGTATGATCTGCACGACGAGAGCAGTTTTGAATCCCATTTGCAACGCTATGGCATACAACGAGATGGATCAACTTTGGTAAAAGACATTCAGTTTGCCACGGCAGTTTGCCATTTTAGCCCCAGCCAATCTACTCTTGATTCGGATTATTTTTCTGCCTTGAGGCAAAGAAATGAGTTATTTTCTACAGCACCTTCTCAAGAAACTATGTCACTTTATCTGCGGACTAATCAAAGAATTATGGACACATTTAACCAAGATCCGAATTTGTTAAATAAATACTTACGCAGTCGCCATTTTCTTTCCTTGTGTTATGCAAAAATGGAAGCCATCAAAGGCGTGGTTGATCAGTCACTTGATGATTATAAAACCAATCCATTAAATAGTGGTGGGGGCAACAATAAAAACTTTACTATGGAAATCTCTGGCGAGACAAAACAACTCGTTATCAGAGTAGAAGATAGACAAAGCTTGGCCAATGAACATATCTTGCAAACCTACCCTGTGAGTGAATACTTTTCTGAAGATTACTATACCATTATGTTACCTTTTAAGGCCGATTTTCGAACTGAATACCGTCCTGTGGTTTTAACAGAATTTGTAGAAGGTGGCGCTCTTGATGATTATGCAGAAACCTTGGATGAAAAATACTCCAAAAACGACATTCTTCTTGAGACGCAAAGAATATTCACCCTGATGAATGATTTTTGTTTAAAACTAATAGATGCACAGCACTATCACCCCGATATAAAATTATCTAATTTTCTAACAGATGGTGAATCTATTATAATTTCCGACCGCAAAACCATCATCAACGAACCGCGCCCTAAAGCCGATAAAGTATTGACAACCGTTGGTTATGCTCCACCGGAGTTTTTGGCCTGCTTGAATCAACAAGGTACTGCCATCAGTCCTTTTAAAGCCAGGAATACCACTTTTGATATGCCCAGTTTCATGTCCTATCAAATGGGGCTCGCATTAAAAGAATTTCTATGTACAGCGTTGAAAGTAAAAGGCATTACGTTTGAAGATTTCCAGCAATGGAAACCACTAGAGTCTCTTATTGCTCATACAAATAGCACACAACGCAACCTCTCTGTCTTAATGCAAGAATTGACTCGAAGTGAAGCGCTCGATAGATTATCCATACAAGATTTTAATACTTTACTGCCTAAAATTCATCTATCTCACCAACAATTTATACAAGAACTTGAACAATTGTCTCCTCAATCTAGATTGAGTCATGCAAAAGATCTCGATCAAATGGCATCCATTTTGAACGCTCAACAATGGACACCTGAATTAGAAGCCCTATGGGATGAGCTGGATAGTAAAAACACGGCAAACGAATTGTACGGAGATCCTCGTTTGCATTTCATTGACATCGCTCATAAAGAAATACGTGGTTACTTACATAAAATTCATGGGCTGATATCCGAGTCAGATGCAAGGAATGCCAGTCCAGTCATGCATCTAGGATCTTATTTAGGCATGAATATTGCAAATACAACCAAGGTTGAAGATTTACCCGCACTACCCATGATGCCAAAGAAAATAGAACGGTATTATAAAATAATAAAAACCATGTATCCCAATACACTTTCTCAATCCAATAGTAATATTCTTGAACATGTGTTAACAAGGCAAAGTAGGTCTTTCTCACCTGCAACCATCACAGATGGAGAGTCAGAGTCTAACACCAGCAGTCCTGTAACAGATCGCGAAGATTCAACAACTCAGGAAGATGTGATGTTTGAATTTGATGCATCCTCTATGATCAGAGTGCCGCAATCCAGTATGATCAGAGTACCCCAGTCCAGCATGATCAGAGTACCTCCATCCAGTGAAGATGTGATGTTTGAATTTGACTCATCTTCGATGATCAGAGTGCCACAATCCAGTATGGTTAGAGTGCCTCTGTCCAGTATGGTCAGAGTACCTCAATCTAGCATGGTGAAAAAACATGAGGAAACAGCCACGCCAAGAAACGCACACAAACGAGCTTTAGAAAGAATAAAGGCAGATCTGAATAGCGATGCTCCCACTCTTGATGAAGAATCATCCCCGTCCCATGCTACAGATATTGAGAGCACCATCAAACGAGGAAGTGGTAAATTCAAATTTTAGGGAATTTGGGGCGTCTTTAGATGGGGAATACTACTCAGATCACATTCACACTCTGAGCTTGCATCAGGTGGCAAAGGCACATCGGAGAAATATTTTGGATAACATATGGTCACGTTCCACCCAGTTTCGCCAGGTTTAATCTTTTCAGGTAGTTTCCAGTATCGTTGACCGGGAAACGTTTTCTTTTCGTCACCCGTCCAAAAAACCGGACTAAACTTTGCAGCAAACGCCAGGGTATCTCCGGGCCCACATTCAAACTCTTGTCTCGCCCATAATTTATCTTCAGGTACATTGATAGTACCTTTTATTTTTCCTGATCTGGCATCTGTTATCTCTACTGTTAAATCATACGCTTTCCAGCAACTTGCTTTTACCATCGTCAAATAACAACCCACGGCATGTACTTGGGTCGATAATAGCAGCCCATACACAAATCCAAAGCGATAACGAATCATAGTTATTCCTTAATGAAGAGACCTCAACTACCTCATGCGTCAAAACTGACAGGCCATGTTATGGCTCCATCATACTAGCTTGATAGACGTTTTTCGAGTACGATTTAGACTTTATTCATTTAGGTGTTTCAATACAATGGAATTTTTAACCCAGTATGGTTTATTTGCATTAAAAACAGTGACTATGGTTCTTGCAATTTTATTTTTAGTAGGTAGTATCCTTGCACTCAAGCGAAAATCTCATACCGATTTAACCATCACCTCACTGAATAAAGAGTACCAATCTTTAATGACATGTATGGAAAAAGAGATTTTAGGAAGAAAATCAAAGAAAAAGAAATCAAAAAAAGACTCAAAATCAGTTTTGTATGTGGTTGATTTCAATGGAGATATCAAAGCCTCTCAGGTAGAAGCTCTGCGTAAAGAAATTTCAGCAATTCTATCGATTGCAACGCCCAAAGATGAAGTCTTGATTCGCTTAGAAAGCCCCGGTGGCACGGTGAATGGTTATGGTCTTGCTGCGGCACAATTACAACGCTTAAGGGATCGAGATATTGCCATCACCGCGTGCATTGATAAAGTAGCGGCGAGCGGCGGATATCTGATGGCCTGTGTAGCGCATCAAATCATTGCAGCTCCTTTTGCAATGATTGGATCGATTGGGGTTGTCTCTCAAATGCCTAATTTTCATCGTTGGCTACAAAAGAATGATATTGATGTAGAACTTTTAACCGCGGGTGAATACAAACGCACTTTGACTGTATTTGGTAAAAACACCCCCAAAGGTCGGGCAAAATTCCAGGAAGATTTGGAAGTCATCCATGAAAATTTTCGTCAGTATGTGCTTTGTAATCGTAAAGACTTAAATATTGATGACGTAGCGACTGGCGAACACTGGTTAGCAACTGATGCGCAAAACTTAAAACTGGTCGACAAATTACAAACCAGTGATGAATTTATCATGGATAAACTGGAGTCACATCAGGTATATCATATCAAATCTTATTACAAACAATCTTTCTTTGAAAAACTGCTAAAACCAGCTGCTAAATTACTACATCCTTTTGCGTGATATGGCCATTCGAAACCTTGATGCAGTGCGTCATCAAGGTTTTCGATTAAAAAGACCCAGCTTGCTGTATCAACTATTTATCGGCTCTTAGTAATTCAACAATTGCGTGGTTCGCCAACGCATCCGCACGGTCGTTCTCAGGGTGACCAGAATGTCCCTTGACCCAATGCCAATGAATCTGATGCTGCGCGGCTAAGTCATCAAGTCGCATCCAAAGATCAATATTTTTCACAGGTTCATTTTTACTGTTGCGCCAGCCCTTCTTTTTCCATTGGGCCAACCAAGTTTGCATCCCTTGGCGCAAATAATCAGAATCGGTATACAATGCCACTTCACAGGGTCTTGTGAGTGAGCTTAAAGCCTCAATCGCAGCCATAAGCTCCATTCGATTATTGGTGGTGAGTGTTTCTGCGCCTTCCATTTCACGCTCGTGATCTTGGTAGCGCAAAATGGCACCCCACCCACCGGGTCCAGGGTTGCCTTTGCATGCTCCGTCTGTAAATATGATCACCATATCCATCATCCTAAAAACGGTGACCAGGCCGGCTCTTGAATGTCGCCATCTCGAGAAGGGAATTTCAATTTGATACGACCGTCAATAGACACCATAGCCAGTACTCCTTGGGCTTGATCATGTGTCGCATATAATACCAAGCGACCGTTAGGGGCTACTGATGGAGACTCATCCATAGAAGAATTGGTCAAAGTCAGTACTTGGCCTGAATGCACGTCTTGAACAGCGATGTTAAAGCTGCGATCGGTGCGATGCAACATAACGATCGATTGTTGGTTCGGTGTATAAGAAGGTCGCGCATTATAATTACCGTTAAACGTCATACGAGTCACCCGACCATCTGCGCGGCTTAAACGATATACTTGTGGACTACCTCCACGACCTGAGGTAAATAATATGGACTGCCCATCAGGAGAATACCTTGGTTCTGTATCAATTGCGTCCCCAAATGTTAATTGCTTCATAGCACCAGAGCTTAAATTGACCGAATAAATTTTCGGACTACCGGCTTTGGATAAAACTACTGCTAATTCACGCCCATCTGGCGACCATGCAGGAGCACCATTGATACCAGGGAAACTGGTGATCAGCCGCCGTTGACCCGTTGCTACATCGACTTTAAAAATTTGCGCACGCTTTTTTTCAAACGACACATAAGCGATGGTGCGTCCATCAGGTGACCAAGAAGGAGACATGATCGGTTCTGTAGAGACCAATAAACTCTGGGGGTGGAACCCATCCATGTCGGCCACTTCTAAAGAATAGCGTGTGTTATTTGCAGCATGCTGCACCATAATATAAGCAATTTTGGTTGTGAACACACCGCGTTCTCCCGTCAATTTTTGATAGACCAAATCACTGATATGATGTGCCAAAGCACGCATCTGATGATCTTGTACCACAAATTTATGAGACAGTAACACGCGTCCTTGGGACGCAGCATCTATCAACTCAAAATTGACCGCAACTTGGCTATTGCCCAGAGGCGTTACTTGTGCCGACAGCACACTATCCGCACCCACACGTTGCCAATAACTCAATGGGGGGTGATCGCCTGACTGGGCTTTGAGGATTTTGAATTGCCCTGAAATACCCAAATCATTAGACACTACTGCGTTCATAGTCTGAGCGCGATCATCATAGCCAAAAGAGTTAATCCCAATGGGCAATGCCGCATTGATACCCTGTGTTAACTCAAGATCTAGAGCAAACAGACGCGAGGTCACAAGCACCAACCCTAATATCATCCAAAATCTTTTCATTTTGATTACCCCCTAGCACTTTCTGGTCGTACGGTTAAACTGATATCGCGAAATAAATTGAACATCGCCTGCTCAGTAGGCACTGGTAATGGAGATGCTTTATAAATAGCCGATTGCGCCGAGCGATCTAAAATCGGGTCACCGCTGCTACGTATCAAACTCACCTCTAAAACTGTACCATTGGGTGCCAAGCGAATCCGAAACTGACTGAATAAATTACGATCCACATGCTCTGGCAAAATCCAATGCTGACTGATGGCTTGAATGATCAAGGCTTTGTATTTATTAACCTCTCCAGACATTTGCGCTGAACGTTGCGCCGCTGCTGCAGCTTGTTGGGCCAAGCGAGCTTTTTCCTGAAGTGCAGCCTGTTCCTGCTGAGCACGAGCCGCCTCAGTTGCTTTTTTCTTGAGTGCTTCTGCTAAGCGTTGTTGTTCTTGCTGCTGTTGTTGTTGCTGTTTTTGCATTTGCAATTGTTGTTGCTTTAAATCAGCCAAATGCCGCTCTTGTTGATTTTTTTGCTCAGCCAACTCTTTCAGATGCTGGCGTTCAAGCGCTATTTTTTTTTGTTGTGCGAGTGCCAACTGGGCTGCTTCTTTTTTCATCCGCTCTAGATTTTTTTGCTCTTGTACACGTTGTTGTTGTGCCACACGCAATTGCTGCTCCACTGCTCGTTGATGATTCAACTCCGCCTGTTGTTTTTGAGCACGTTCTGCTTTTAGCCGATTCAACGTCTCAGTCACGGCTTGACTGTCTACACTGACAGCTCTGATAGGTTGCGCTTCAGGGCGATCAATATCCATAGCCGATTCATTGGATTCTGCTCTTGGGGAAGACTTCACCACAAAATGCTCTGAGTGACGTTCCATCAGCAAAAAACAAGCCAGCACGATATGCAAGCTCATTGCGATCATCAAAGCAGTTCGATACGTCATGGTTTTAATCATGCCTGGACCTCCATTTCAGTTTGCTGAGCAGCATCTGTTACCAAACCTACTTGTTCTGCGCCTGCCTCTTTTAAAGCGCTCATGGCCAATACCACACGACCATACGGCACCCCTTGATCGCCTTTGACCAAAACATTCACCGCTTGGCCGGATTCTTTGGCCAAAGCCAATTCAGCAGCCACCCTCACCATCAAGTTTTGGGGTGAAATAGGTAGCTCAGGATTGGCATCTACATTCAAAAAATACTCCCCTGCAGCGTTAACCGATACAATGATGGGCTCACGATCAGCAGATTTCACTGCTTCACTAGCTGCCTTGGGCAAGTCTACAGTCACCCCCTGGGTTAATATGGGTGCTGTGATCATAAAAATGACCAATAAAACCAACATCACATCGATGTAAGGCACCACGTTGATCTCAGCTATGGGACCTTTAGAGCGTGTTCTTCGATTTAACATCAGCGTATCCTTATGAGTGTTGATTGCTTTGCTCAGCAATGAGCGCAATCAATTCTTCTTGAAACAGCTCAGAACGATTCAACAAACCATTGGCATGTGTTGTATATCGATTGTAAGCCACTACAGCAGGAATCGCGGTAAATAACCCAAACGCTGTTGCAACCAGCGCTTCAGAAATACCTGGCGCCACCATCGCAATGGTAGCTTGCTGTGCTTGCCCCAATGCTTGGAAAGACGTCATAATCCCCCAAACTGTGCCAAATAATCCGACATAAGGTGCAAGAGATCCTATCGAAGCAAATAATGGCAAATGCTCTTCCAGCTGTTCTGCTTCTTTAAAATGACTGATTTGCATCACGCGTTGAATCGACTCAAGCAACACACCGCCGTGGGCGCTCATACGCAAAAACTCTTTAAACCCCGTATAAAACACCGCGGCAAGTCCATGTCTATCACCCACGTTGTTATCGATATCTGCAAATAATTTACTTAAATCACTACTGCCCCAAAAACGCTTACGAAAGGCTTCATAGTTTTGTTTTTTTTGCTTAAAATACCAAGCTCTTTGAATGATCAATGTCCAAGAAGCAATCGATGCTATCAGCAATAACAGCATTACGAACTTCACTACAAATCCAGCTTGTAAAAAATAACCTAGCACCGACGTATGATTCGCCATAATTTTATTCTCCTTTCAGTTTCAGTATATCTGGAAGTCGTTGTGGTTTGAGCGCTTGATCCACTGTGACTGCAACAACCGTAGCTTCCGAAATAAGTGTGTTGTTTTGATTTCGCATAGTTTGTTTAAACTGCAGTGTACAGGCTGTCTTTGATTCGATAGACGTGGTGATGTGCAACATGTCATCCAAATAGGCCGGTGCATGATAACGAATCGTCACATCTCGAATTGCAAAATAAATGTTCTGTTTTGCCATCGTTGTCAATGAATGACCGTACGCTCGAAGCAATTCTGTGCGAGCTCGCTCGAAAAAAAACAGATGGCGTGCGTGATACACGATCCCCATGACATCTGTGTCTTCAAAATAAACCCGGTAGGCAATTATATGATCTTTTTTTAGCATTTACGAGAGATCCGTGGGCATAACCACATCTAGGCCAAAATGTTGATAAGCCAAAGGTGTAGCCACTCGACCTCGAGCGGTACGCATCAAAAATCCTTGCTGAATAAGAAAAGGTTCTATCACATCTTCGATGGTACCTTTTTCTTCCCCTATCGATGCAGCCACACTGTCTAAACCCACAGGCCCACCGCCAAACCGCTCTATCACCGCCAATAATAATTTCCTATCCATCACATCAAAGCCATGATGATCAACGCTTAACATGTCTAGCGCATCTGCAGCAACCTTAGCCGTGATAATGCCGTCAGCCTTGACCTCAGCATAATCACGCACCCTGCGCAATAAACGATTGGCAATGCGAGGCGTACCACGAGAGCGCAGTGCAATGGCTTTTGCACCTTCTGCATCTGTAGTCACTTGGAGTAACCGCGCGGAACGATGCACGATTTGTGTGAGCGCATCTACGGAGTAAAACTCAAGGCGTAACACAATACCGAATCGATCGCGCAGTGGAGAGGTTAAGGAACCAGCCCGTGTGGTCGCCCCTATCAAGGTAAAAGGCGGTAGTTCTAATTTGATAGAACGCGCGGCTGGACCTTCGCCAATCATGATATCGAGCTTATAATCTTCCATTGCCGGATATAAAATCTCTTCAATAACGGGGCTCAAACGATGTATTTCATCGATAAACAATACATCGTTCTCTTGGAGGTTCGTCAATATTGCAGCGATATCCCCTGCCCGCTCTAAAACAGGTCCAGACGTTTGGCGCAGATTCACGCCCATTTCATGAGCGACGATATTTGCCAACGTGGTTTTGCCCAAACCAGGCGGCCCAAAAATCAAAACATGATCCAAGGGTTCTTGCCGCTTACGAGCGGCATCGATAAAAATCTTCATTTGCATACATACGTCATCTTGACCGATATATTCTTGCAAATTCAAAGGTCTAATTGCTCTGTCAAATGCTTCTTCGGCAATATGAGGTTGCAAACTGACCAAACGATCACTTTCAATCATGAGCTTCTTTTACCTCAGTCGCTATAATACATTTCAAATTCTAGGGGATGAATCAAATGCTTCAATCTCGCAATATCTTCATAACGTAAATCTATACAACTTTGCAAGAAATCTTTAGAGAACACACCACCAGCCATTAAAAACTCATGATCTTGTTCCAAATGCAAAATGGCTTCTTCTAAAGAAGAAGCAATAGTAGGAATATTGTTCAAGACATTTTTGGGAAGTTCATACAAATCCTTATCAACCGCGTCTCCAGGATGCATCTTCTTAGCAATCCCATCCAAGCCAGCCAACATCATGGCAGAAAACGCCAAATAAGGATTCGCCAAAGGATCCGGAAAACGTACTTCAATTCGTCTCGCATGAACTGTTTCCACATGAGGAATGCGAATCGCCGCCGATCGATTACGCGCGGAATAAGCCAACAGCACAGGCGCTTCAAATCCCGGTACCAGTCGTTTGTAACTGTTGACGCCGGGATTCGTAAACACATTCAATGCGCGGGCATGATGAATAATACCACCAATGTAATACAACGCAGTCATAGACAATCCAGCATACTCATCGCCTGCGAATATATTCACACCGTCTTTGACCAAAGATTGGTGGCAATGCATCCCACTGCCATTATCACCCACTAAGGGTTTGGGCATAAAGGTTGCGGTTTTACCGTGGTTGTGAGCCACATTATGCACCACATATTTTAAGATTTGCATTTCATCGGCTTTCTTGGTCAAGGTATTGTAACGAGTCGCAACTTCACATTGATTAGCAGTCGCCACTTCGTGGTGATGCGCTTCCACTTGAATCCCATACCCTTCTAAAATAGAACAAATTGCTGAACGCACATCCTGAGAAGAATCCACTGGAGGCACCGGAAAATAGCCCCCTTTGATCGCAGGGCGATGTCCTGTATTGCCACCATCCATCATTTTACCAGAGTTCCAATGACCTTCTTCCGCGTTGATTTCATAAAATGCGCCATTCATAGCAGTTTGCCAACGCACATCATCAAACATAAAAAACTCAGGTTCAGGGCCAAACAAAGCATCATCAGCAATACCCGTTGTTTTTAAATAGGCTTCTGCACGCTCTGCCAAAGAACGCGGGCAACGATCATAATCTTTTTGTGTCATAGGATCCTGTACTTTACAGCGAAGCACCACAGTAGGATCTTGATAAAATGGGTCCAGCACTGCCGTGGACAGGTCTGGGATCAACGCCAAATCTGACTGATGAATTTCCTGCCAACCTTTGATGGATGAGCCATCAAACATTTTCCCATGCTCAATAAATTCATCAGTCACGCAAGATGCATGAATTGTAATATGCTGCTCTTTGCCTCGCGTATCCGTAAATCGCAAATCAACAAATTTGGCATCAAAATTCTGCAGCATCGCCAACACATCTTTTTTGGTCATCACCATACTCCTCATCATCTGGTGCCCATAGTCTACATCAGTCATTTGCTGCCGCACAGTATTTTTAGAGAGTTTTTTAAGATTTCGATACTTGTAAATTAAGACCTAAAATCATCGAATTGATTTTGTATCAAACTCAATGAGATCCGTATGGCTGAGGTGGGAAATGCAGGATGGCGCTACCCACCCGCCATTCATTCAGCTGACGCAAGTGCTCTCTATCTTTAGATTAATGTGTACATAATAATATAATTTGGGTAAGATATGTCCCTTTCTACATGTGAAGTAACATTTATGAGCTTTAATCGATCTGACGCTGAATTATTAGGTAAGGGACTGGCTGGGCTGACAATAGTAGGAACTACCATTGGGGGTTATTCAAGAGTTAGCGCTATGACCTTGGGCGCAACGGTTCCTGTGGTTTTCGGTTCCATGCTCGGTATTCTTTTATTAACCCCCGCTACAAATTACCTCTCAAATCGAATTAATGGGTCTTATGTGGTTCAACGTAAATATTGTCATTTCGCATTACAAGCTGCTTCATGGACATTAGGTTCGTTGATTGGTTTGGCCGTAACCAGTGTGTTCTTTAGCATTGCTGCCAATCCATTTACTTTGCCTGCATTGATAGCCGGCGGTGTGAGTGCTGCGGTAATGCTTGCATTGTATGCCATAACACGCGAACAAACGCGCACGTATGATAGGCTTGGACATAGAGTCAATTCGTACTTAGGAACACAGGCATCTGAAATGATACCAAAAGGACGCCAAATAATAAGAGATTCTGTGCGTTTATGTGCGGGTAGTAGTGCCGCAGTTTATGACGAAGCGGGAGTAGGCATATCTGGACAACGCAGCAGGGCGATAAACCAAGAACCTACAACCCCAACGAGAAGTTTTTAGACATAAGGTCATCAAGCAGTGGGGATTAAAAGCCATCGTCTTTGATCCCCTCATCTGCTCTGGATATTTGAAAACCAATGAAAACAACCTTTTAGGCTCTAAGCCGCTTCATAATCAGTGACTATTTCTTACTGATAGCATACACTAAATCTCTGCATATCATTTTTGGTTTATTTGAAATGGGCGCCTTTCAATATCAGGCCTTAAAAAAAACAGGTGGACAAACCAAAGGCGTGATCGAGGCGGATTCTGAACGACACGCACGACAGCTTTTACGTGAGCAAGGTTTGATTCCCACTGCAGTTCAAGTGTATAAAAAATCAATTCGCTCCAAAAACAATGACAAACTGCGTCCGTCGCACTTGGCTTTGTTTACCCGACAATTGGCCACCCTACTTGCTGCAGGCATCCCCATTGATGAAGCCTTGCGTGGTGTTGCCGATCAATCTGAATTAGAAAGCACACGACGTTTGGTGATTGGCGTACGAGCAAAAGTCATGGAAGGTTACGGTCTTGCGCAAGCCATGGCCGAATATCCCCACGCTTTTCCAGAACTTTATCGAGCCACACTGGCAGCTGGCGAGCAAACCGGTCGGCTTGATCTGGTTTTAGAAAAACTAGCAGATTATACAGAAAATCAACAAACGATCCGTCAAAAAATTCAACAAGCCCTTATTTACCCCACTTTGATGATCATCATTTCCGTCACCATCATCAGTTTTTTATTGGCTTTTGTCGTGCCGGACATTGTAGGCGTTTTTGCCAGTTCGGGACAAACATTACCGGGCATGACGGTGATCTTAATTGCCATGAGTAATTTCATCAAAACAGATGGGCTCTATGTGATCCTACTGCTGATCGGTTTAGGGTTTCTGTTCAAACGTAGCTTGAAAAATCCTCGTACCCAATTAAAATGGCATCACCTTATTTTAAAAATGCCGCTGATTGCATTTATGGTCAAAACCGTGAATGTGGCCCGCTATATTCACACGTTTGGAATTTTATTTTCTGCAGGTGGCAGTGTCTTAGAAACCATGCGAGTTTCCTCTAGTTTGATCAGTAATTTGGTCATGCGCCAAGCTTTCGATGAAGCCACATCGGCTGTTAAAGAAGGCACAGCCATCCATGTGGCTTTGAAAAAAACCACCTTTTTGCGGCCTATGGCCTTGCACCTTATTGCAAGTGGTGAAAAAAGTGGTCAACTTGCCATCATGATGGAACGCGCTGCGGATCATTTGGATAATGAGGTCAAACGCTTGATCGATTCGGCATTGACCTTATTGGAACCCATCATCATACTATTGATGGGCGGTGTGGTTTTGTTTATCGTCTTATCAACATTATTACCGATTTTTTCAATGGAACAATTGGTATCTTAGGAGAATACAGCAATGAAACAGTTACAGCGCGGTTTTTCATTAATTGAAATCATGGTGGTGGTCGTCATATTGGGTATTTTAGCGGCCTTGGTGGTTCCAAAAATCATCAGCAGACCCGATGAAGCGCGCGTGGTGAAAGCCAAACAAGATGTATTGGCCATTCAAAATGCTTTGGAATTATATAAGCTTGATAATGGTTTTTACCCTAGCACCGACCAAGGATTGTTGGCTCTGGTTGAAAAACCCAGCAGTAGCCCGATACCTCGTGATTGGAAAGCTTATTTGAAAACAGTACCCAAAGATCCTTGGGGACGTGACTATATTTATTTAAATCCGGGTCAGCATAGCGATATTGATGTCTATACCAATGGTGCAGATGGCCAACCCGGCGGTGAAGGCGTCAATGCAGATATTGGCAATTGGAATGCAGGATAAAGGGATGATGCTCAGATGAGTGCTCATCCCCCATGCTGCCAACGGGGCTTTACATTAATTGAAATTCTGGTGGTCATTCTGATCATCAGCATTACCTTAGGCTTTGCCTTGATGGCGTTTGGTGATTTTGGGGAGCACCGTAAAATTCGTAGTGCTGCCGAAGGGTTTTCAGAGTTTGCAGAGCTCGTTCATGAACGAGCTCTATTAGAATCTAGTACGCTGAGGCTACAGTTGACCCAATCTGGCTACAGCGTTCAACGCTTAAACCCTGAGCATAAATGGCAATCCTTACAAGCATCTATGTATCGTCTACATCCCCTGCCCTCCAAAACTCTTGTTTCCGTAGCTTCAGGGAGTTCTAAAATCGATCAATTGATGATTATCATGAGTGCTACCGGGGACATGACGCCGTTTAAAGTCTATTTTGGTTCCGCATCACAGGCTCGACTGGCGTCCATTACAGGCAAAGAAAATGGGACGATTTTTTTTCAGAAGGAAGGAATGTGATCAAATCATTCACCCCTCAGCGCGGATTTACTTTAATTGAAGTATTACTGGCCTTGATGGTCATTGCTATTGGGTTAACAACTTTATTAAAAACCATGGCCCAAAATATCCATTCCACCCAACATTTGAAAGACAAATCGGTGCAACATATCGTCGCAATGTCTGCTCTGGCTGATATCCAATCCAACACCGTACCCGCTTCTCTTAACCATGAGGTCACGCGCACCACGCTTATATTGGGACATACTTGGTATTGGCGCGCGAAAGTAATACCAACTCCCGTGAAGTCCATGCAACAAATTACGGTCAGTGCAAGCCCTAAGCAAACTGGGCCTTTTACCAATCAATTGATTGGTTATCGGTATGTGCCATGAAACAACGCGGGTTTACCTTAATCGAGATTGTCGTAGCCCTTGGTATCTTCGCTATCATCGCCTCGCTCACCGCTTATGTGCTGATCCAAGCTTTTGAAACCGATGAACGACTTAAACGCCAATCTGTGCGTTTACACCATCTCGATATCGCAGTGACGACCATGCGACGCGAAACCGAACAAATCATCAGTCGACCTGTGCGCGGAGGCGGTCAATCTTTAATTCCAGCCTTTATCGGCCACGCCGATGGCGTAGAATTTACCCGCAGCGGCGCCATCAATCCGGGCGCATCCGAACAACGATCGACCTTAAAGCGTACCGCTTATTTGTGTTATGGTAAAAAGCTGATTCGTCGATCATGGACCTTATTGGATGCACCCGATCGCAGGCAATATCATGATGCGGTACTCTTTGACCAACTGAAATCCTGTGGATTTACTTATACAAACTACAAACGTCAAAGTCGTCCAGAATGGATCATCAGGCCCAAAAGCAAAAGCCTGCGCAACCCAAGCATTCCGATCAGTATGACTTGTCATCTCAACTTTGAAACATGGGGTCAATTAGACATTGTGTTTCCAATACCGGTAGGATTGTATGGCTAAAGTCAAAGGAAGTGCATTGTTAACAGCCCTTTTTATCGTGACTTTAGTGGCGATCATAGCCACTGCTATCAGTGTAAGAATCAGAAATGATATCCAACGTATACAACTGATTGATAGCACAGATCGATTATATTTGGCCTCGCAAGCTGTTACATTTTGGGCAATGGATCGCATCAAAGATCCAAATCAAAATTTGAACAAAGCCACACCCACGGGAAAAATACTAACCTTTCCCGCCACACTGCAGCACATCTATCCCGGAATCAACATCACGGGAGAGTTGTTTGATTTACAAGCGCGATTTAATCTGAACAATCTTTTTGATAATCGATATCAACCTGTTTTCTCTAATCTATTAGACGCGCTCCATCTACGCGATAATCCCTTTGAACGTAAAGAATGGGTGGATGCTGTGCTCAATTGGCTGCAGCCCCCCAAAAACAGCGCGGTACATGATGAATGGCATGATAAGTATGCCAAACAAAAAGCGGGTTATTTTCCCAGTCAAATGCCCATGTATCACATCTCTGAATTGCGATTGGTCTATGGCGTCACGGCCAAAGACTATCTAACCTTAGTACCGTTTATCACGGTCTTGCCAGAAACGTCTGCCATCAATATCAATACCGCACCCAAAAAAATCATAGTCTCTCTAAGCAACGGTATCAAAGAAAATGATCTTAGTCATGTGCTCACCCAGCGTGCCTCTCAACCCCTGAAAGATCTTCAAGAAATCGCACCTTTTACAGACAAATATCATATTCCGCCTGAGCTTTTGACACTCGAGAGTCATTATTTTTTAGCTGTTGCGACAACACAAGCAGGTGATATTACCTTACGCTCTTATACTGTGTTAAAGCGTCAAAAAGGCAAATCCAATGCCTGGCGTGTGAGTATTGTTTCTCAATCTATTAATACTATCTAGTTGGTTTTATCATTAACCAGAATTTTTAAACATGTTAAACTCATAACACCATTTTAGGTTTATACCACATCCTGAGATCCTCTAAACGACTGCGTCGTTTTCAGGATGACGGAACACTGCGCTGTTTGGGGAATCTCGGGTCATGCGAGGGACGGTTGATTTGTTATGCGCGCCCAAACTGTTCAATTATATATCTATTTCTGTTGTGTTTTAGGTTGCATGGTGATATAATAACCACCTTATGAAAATTAAAAACATTATAGTGATCACTGGTGTACTGGGTTTGGCGGCAGCAGGCTTTCAATTATGGAAGATCAAGCCTCCAATAGCGTCAAACATCCTTGCAAAGGAGCCAGTTTACGCAAAAAGTAGAGCTTTTTCAGTCTTAGCCGGCTGGAATCAAGCCGATCTTAAGCCTTCATTGTTGGCGTTTCGTAACTCTTGCAAAGTCTTTTTAAAACAAAACCCTGAAAGAAACGTGGGAAATGCCCATTTTTCATTAAAAGCCAAAGACTGGCAACCTGCTTGTCGAGCGGCGATGCAAATCAATGAGCATTCTGAGCATAGAGTCAGGGCATTTTTCCAATCTTGGTTCAAACCTGTTGCCGTGATCGGTCATAAACCCACCAAAGGCACATTCACTGGCTATTATGCTGCTACGATTGCCGGCAGCAGGCAGCAATCAAGTAAGTACACTATTCCGATTTACGACCATAATAAAGTCCTTGCATGGGTTGCTTCTCGCAAAGATCGTGCCACTTTGATCACGGAAGGTTCTGCCATCCTCACCTTTGCAGATGGCTCACAAATGGCCATAGAATACCTCAAAGGAAGTGCGAGTCACCCATCTTTTCGCGAAACACCTGATCATGAGTTTCATGGCGCTCAAGATGTGGCATTAAGCCCCGGTTATTCTTTAGCGATTGATCGCAAATGGATTCCTTTGGGCACACCATTATGGCTAATGACCACAGTTCGTGAAGATTTTTCATCCAAGCAAAAAGCCAAACCCTTTCATCGCCTGATGATTGCCCAAGATATTGGCAGCGCCATTCGTGGGGCAGTCCGCGGTGATATGTATTGGGGACCGGGTAAAAAAGCCACTGCCGTTGCAAATAATATCAAAAATGAAGGATCTTATTGGTTGTTATTGCCTAAAACAGCGCATATTTGATACTATCGCGGCCTCATTTCAGCACCAACTGTTTGGATACCTATATGAGTAACGATCAAAGAGAGTTAGAAAAATATCTCAAAAGTTGTCTAGCGATTATCGCTGCTACAAATGAAGCGAAATTTATTGCGGCAAAAATGAGCGATGAAGACATAGAAAAAGAACTGCAACGTACTATAGGAAAAAGATATTTTCAAAAACGAGCACGATTTAGCGCCGCCTTTTTACATCAGTTTGATATCGAATTTATGACAAGAGTTCGCACTGAAGATTTAAAGCAGTTTGGCTATGATGCAAGGATAAAATATTATGATTTACTCGATAGAATCTTGCTAATCCCTAATGCTTTAGACTTTGTAAATGAGCATCCGCTATTTGTTGATACATTTAAAACTGGTGTTATAAAATTTAGTCATTTATTTAACAAACCATCTAAAATACTTGCGCTGATTCTTACGCCAGCCTGCATAACAGCCTTACAACAAAGCATCATTTCTATTCACCACCTTAAAAATAATCCACACATTATATTGGAATCGTTACTTCAACCAAATTCATTAGAGGCATTAACATCCAACGGTCAATCTTATCAAAAATTCTTTATAGAACTGGAACAGAATAAAACTTCGTTTTCAAGTCGATCATTAGCCATGATATGTACAGCAGAGAGTATTAAAGCGATATTTTCCTTGTTAATCAACTTCGAAACATTAAGAGATGTACAACAAAAATTTCCAAATAGACTTCAGTACCTCCTATCATCAGAAATATTAGCTGTGTATGGAACAAACAAATATTTTGATTTCAAGACTTTAAAAGATTACCCGAGCTGCGACCTTGAAATATTGTGCCTACTGCTAACAGCACCTGGATTCTTGACAGTTGTGCTTTCTGAGTCTTGCGATGTCGATTTCAAATTTATCTTGAAGACTATAATGATCAACCATCATAAAAGTAGCCGAATGTTTTCTGAGGAGGGTGCGAATGCCATTACACAAGAAAAGCTATCTATAAGAAAATTGAGTGCAATGTCTGAAGAAACGCTTTTTTTTGTCCTTAGTGCTTCGAATGCGAGATGTTTTGGCATATTGATACATAATGGAATTTTTAATCACTCAGACAATATATACACTTCTTCAAAAAAAGACTTGGAACGCATGCTGAATCCAGCTTATGTCGAATGCTGTCTAAAGCTAAAAAAATCCGGCGTATTAGACGACTTACCTGAAAATGAACGAGATACAAATCCAGTGGCTTATGGGCTGCTTAAGCACATTAATTTTGATGCACTTATGACCGAAATTTCACGTGTTAAAGCACGCTTCCATGAAAAAGATAAGGCTTCTCGGGCTAAAAAAACAGCTTCAGAAACGCTAGAACGAGGCTTTCACGATGCGAGACAGCGTTTTGTTGACTCTGTTGATCCTCTAAAGGATTACGCACAGCTTCTCGAGGCTTGCAAGACAGTCATTTGTCAATCCAAGCCAGAATTGGCAAAACATCGCGGGTGGAAAAAGATCGGAGCGGATCTGATAAATTTCATGATTGCATGTATCAACCTCATCTTACCCCTTGGTTTTCGTTTCAATTTGTTTGATAATAAAGCAATAAGCTTGCAACAAATAGAAAGTTTAGAGCGGACAATCGAACACATCCCTTTGCCACACTGCACCTAGATTAGCAACGGGGAGCCCTAGATCCGGTAAATTGCACCCAATATGGCTGGTTTGCCCGCGCCCGTAATGTGGCTCAAATCCAGACGAGTTGCTGTCAAACTTTGGTGTGCCAACCACGCGAACATCATGGCTTCTAAAAAATCGGGATCAACGCCTAAATCTTGGGTATTTAGCACCTTAACTTGTGGCAAAAGAGTACGTAACTCATGTAACAAAGCCGTATTATGCGCCCCACCCCCACAAAGAGCGACGCATTGTACCGCACGAGGGGTAGTTAAAATAGCATCAACTGTGGTTTGCGCGGTTAATGCCAACAAGCTGGCTTGTACGTCTTGTGGCGCATAGTTTGGCTTCAAAAAAGCCTGTAGCCAGTCTATAGAAAAATAAGATTTACAGATGCTTTTAGGGGGTTCTAATTTAAAATAATCATCTGCCAACATGGCAGAAAGCAATTCGGGAATAACCTCCCCACTAGACGCGTATGCACCACCTGCATCAAAGCTTTGGTGTTTGTGTAATTGTATCCATGCGTCCATCAAACAATTCCCAGGACCTGTATCATATCCAGAAGTAGGCGCATCTTTAGATATAAAAGTGACATTGGCGATCCCGCCCATATTCACAACCGCTAGTGCAGGGTGACCACCCGCAAATAATGCCTGATGATAGAGAGGCGCAAACGGTGCACCTTGTCCTCCAATGACCATATCTCTGGTTCTAAAATCAGCGACCACTGTGAGACCGGTCAACTCTGAAATCGTATGCGGACATCCTAATTGAATCGTGTAAGGGATATGCGCAGCAGCATCATGAGAGATGGTTTGGCCATGGCTGCCAATGGCTGTGACGTCGTGTACGCTGAGCTTGGTCAATCGCAATAAATCATTCGCAGCCGCAGCAAATTGCCGGCCTAGTAACGTATGTAATTGCCACAAATAAGCAGGTGTGACCGCCATGCCAGTGGCAATCGCCATCAGTTGGTCACGCACTTCTGTATCGTAAGGTCGTGTCAAGCCCCCTATCAATCTATGCGTTTCTACGTCAATCAAAGCCGCATCTATACCATCCATACTGGTGCCGGACATCAAGCCCATATAGATCGTCATAAGGGTGATACTCGAAAACACTGGTAGAAGTTAGCTGTAGAGGATTCGGCAATGAGATCATACGTCACACCCCGTAATTGACTTAATGCCAACGCCACATGCTTGACCAAAGCAGGATGATTTTGTTTGCCACGAAACGGCACAGGCGCCAAATAAGGCGCATCAGTTTCAATTAACAAGCGATCTAGTGGCACCTTTTGTGCCACCGTTTGTAGATTGACCGCCGACTTAAACGTCACAATTCCCGAAAAAGAAATATAGAAATTCAAGTCCAATGCAGCTTGTGCTACGTCCCAGTCTTCTGCAAAACAATGCATCACGCCACCAATGTCTTGAGCGTTTTCTTCTTGTAAAATGCGCAACGTATCTTCACTGGCTTGGCGGGTATGAATGATCAAGGGCTTCTTAACAGCAAGTGCCGCCCGGATATGCTGGCGAAAACGCTCGCACTGATGCTCTTTATCTTCTTCCAAAACAGTACGATAATAATCTAAACCTGTTTCGCCAATTGCAATGCACGAGGAGTGAGCACTCAGGCTGATCAGCTGGGTGGCATCGGGTTCTTCGATCAATTGCTCATTAGGATGGATGCCAACTGACGTATAAATATTTGAATAACGATCAGCAATGTCTCTAATCTGAGGGAGATCAGTCAGCGTGACACACACGGTCAACATCTTGGCAACGCCTTGATCATGGGCTTGCTGAATCACTTGATCCAAACTTTGATCAAATTCAGTCAAATCCAGCATATTTAAATGACAGTGAGAATCAATAAGCATGATAATTAGGAGCTTCCTTCTGAAAAATCTAATAATACACGTTCTAAGGCCAACGCAGAATTCAAATGAACATTGTTTTGCAATTGTCTCATCATATCCTGCATGATATCCAACTGCGCAAATAAACGCTCCGGACGCCATTGGCGAGCAAACAAGGTATGATCTTGATACTCGGCTTCCAGCTGCAGCGTGCTTAATAATGATCTATCAATCAACTTGGCCAACACCGCGTATAAAAACCATAATAGATCAGGCAAGGGATGATCTGACCAGCGTACCGCCACGTCACAGGCTGTAACATTTTTTTGTAATAAGGCATCTAAATCACTCAGTAATTGTGAGCGTTGTGCATACAACGTCGCCCTTGCTGTGGACTCTGGATAAAAGCGGCCCAGTGCCAAGCGATCTGCCTGTGCGATATCTTGTTGAAGTTGAAAGCGCTGACAACGGCTGCTGATCGTCGGCAACAACACACTTGGACTGGCTGTAATGAGAATAAAGATGGTCGAAATGGACGGCTCTTCCAGAATTTTTAATAAAGCCGAAGCTGCGGCATGATTCAATGCATCTGCAGGCTGTAAAATCATGAATTGGTATTGACCCAATTGAGGGGTCTGATAAGCCATCTGTTGAATGTCACGAATCTGGTCAATTTTGATCGTGCCACCCACTGTTTCCGGGCGAATATAGTGCACGTCAGGGTGACCATCCTGTAAGATCTTGACGCATGTTGGACAAATTCCACAAGCCGTTTTTGCCTCTAAACATAGGGACTGCGTCAGAAAGCGATCAAGTATCGGTGTCATGTGTAGATCTTGCGGCCCGACCCACAACATCGATTGGCTGATGTGCTTGCTAGTCTGCATCGCGCGCATTTGCGACCAAAAACGGCTATCGCCCATAACATCGTCTAAGAGTTTACGCGCAGACATATTGGGTATTCAAATAGTGAGTCATAGCGACTTTTAAAGCATCTTGCACGGTCAGCAAAGGTTGACTGGCATCGATGAACACCGAGGATGGTATCCGTTTTAAATAACGATGATAAGCCGTATGAACCGTATTAAAAAAATCTATGGACTCTTGCTCAATGCGATCAAGCTTTCCTCTGGTTTGAGCACGTTGTAAGCCAATTTCTGGCGAAATATCCAGATAAAACAACAGATCAGGCTGCATATGACCTACACAAAACTCTGATAAATGGTTTAACATGTGTTCGCTCATGCCTCGACCACCACCTTGATACGCAAAACTAGACAATTCCCAACGATCTGCCAACACCCACGTGCCCGCTGCCAAAGCAGGTTTGATCACAGACTCTAACAACTGTACACGAGCTGCATAAAACAATAATAATTCCGCACGAGGATCCATGACTTCAGCACTGGTCTGTTTGAGCAGCTCTCTTACAGCTTCACCTAAAAGAGTACCGCCTGGCTCACGGGTAGTGATCACGTTAAGCCCATGCTCTTGCAACACAGCCTGCAACGTCGAGATTGCAGTAGACTTCCCTGCACCTTCCAGACCTTCAACTACCAATAATTGTCCACGAGTCATAGAGGCTTCCTCATATAGCGTTTGATGGCTTCACGATGTTGCATATACGTTGCATTAAACACGTGAGTACCGTCTCCTTTTGCCAAAAAATACAAATAAGAATTGCTACTAGGATGACAAGCAGCCTCTATAGCATCTGCACCGACCATAGCAATAGGACTGGGCGGTAGACCCCTGTGCCGATAGGTATTATACGGCGAATCGACGGCCATTTGGTCATGGCTCAGCGACCCCTGATACTGCGAACCTAATGCATATATCACGGTCGGATCCATTTGCAGCGGCATATGTCGTCGCAAACGATTCACAATCACGCCTGAAATTAATCGTCGTTCATCAGCCACAGCTGCTTCTCGCTCTAAAATAGAGGCCACGATCAATACTTCGTACGGACTAAGATAGGGTAAGTTCGTATCACGATGCTGCCACGCCTGATTAAGAACATGACTCAAATGAGCATGCGCCTGTTGAATCAAGCCTCTGCCACTTGATCCCGCATCATACTTATATGTATCCGCTAGCAACAGGCCTTCAATCGAACTGTGGTTTTCATTGAGATCCGACCAATCCGTATCATGATAATCTAAATAAGGCGCCGTTGTTAAGTCGTTTGAGACCTGTAAGGATGTGCTGCCCGGGCGAATCAAAAATTGTTCTCTGAGTACGTCGCCAGCAACAATGCGTTGTAATAGATGTTGGGCTGACTCATTGGATTGTACTTGATAAATACCAGCTTTGAGTTTTGACGAAAAACCCTGCACTCGAATCCACAAAGTCCAAAAGCGAACAGATCTGATCCAACCTTGCGCCTGCATCGTTTGGATCAAGGATGTTGCAGTGGTTGACTTGTCCACTCGAATGATTGGACTAATCTTCTGGATCGGCATCGGCCGGTGGGTAACCCGCGCTAATTCTACACCGACAAACGCTGTCACCATTCCTATCAGGGCTAAGCCATAAATAAAAACCGTGACACGTCGTCGTCTGATCATTTACGCCATACGCTTGAACAATAAACTACCATTTGTGCCACCAAATCCAAGAGAATTGCTTAGCGCATAGTCGATGGTTCGGTATTGTGGTTTATGCGGCACAAAATTTAAATCACAACCTTCATCAGGATGATCGAGATTAATCGTTGGCGGTGCAACCTGATCTCGAATGGCCAACACACTGAAAATGGCTTCTATCGCGCCTGCTGCTCCCAACAAATGACCTGTCATGGACTTGGTAGAGCTGACCGCCAATTCATAAGCATGAGCACCAAATACTCGTTTGATGGCTTTGACTTCATTGATATCATTCAAATGTGTAGAGGTACCATGCGCATTGATATAATCCACAACATCGGGATTAACACCCGCATCATCTAGAGTCACTTGTAAAGAACGCGCTGCGCCGTCTGCTTCTTCATCCGGAGCTGTGATATGATACGCATCTCCAGACATGCCAAAGCCCACTAACTCAGCATAAATGTGCGCATTGCGTGCTTTTGCATGTTCGTATTCTTCTAGTACCAAAATACCGGCACCTTCTCCCATCACAAACCCATCGCGATCTTTATCCCAGGGTCGTGAGGCTTTTTCTGGCTCATCATTGCGCTTAGACAGTGATCTGACTGCAGAAAAACCCGCCAAACACAAGGGCGTATTGGTCATCTCAGCACCACCACACACCATGACATCTGCGTCACCGTATGCAATCATCCGGCCAGCTAGGCCAATATTATGGGTCCCGGACGTGCAGGCTGTGACCACCGCAATATTAGGTCCTTTGAGATGATGTTGAATAGAAATTTGTCCAGCTAACATATTGATGATGCCAGCAGGAATAAAAAAAGGAGACACTTTTCGTGGTCCACCTTGCATCAATTTTTCTTGATTGTTGGTAATGGTCAGTATGCCGCCAATACCTGCACCCACTGCCACACCAGCACGATAAGACAATGCTTCGTCTATCTTTAAGCCAGAATCTATCATCGCTTCTTGAGCAGCGATCATGCCATACTGGGTAAAAGGATCCATTCTACGGGCATCTTTGGCGGGAAGATGTGCTTCCACATCCAAATTCTTAACTTTTGCCCATATTTTGGTCGGGTATTCCGTGGTATCAAAATCCAAAACGGGTCCTACACCACTGACACCGTTCAATATATTTCGCCAGGATTCTTCAACAGACAGACCAACAGGCGTAACCATACCCATGCCAGTTACTACCACACGGCGTTTCATCAAAGATTTGCTCAAAGTACAACTCCCAACAAGATTGGAATGATCAAGATTACGCTCATGAGTAGCATACGTCTCGTAGGTTGAGCCTAAGACCAAACCTACGTTTCGCATTCATGAGACAAATGGATTATTCTTCTTCTTTGTTTAAATTTGCTTGGATATAATCAATAGCTTCTTGAATCGTAGTGATTTTTTCTGCTTTTTCATCTGGAATTTCTGTTTCAAACTCTTCTTCAAGCGCCATCACCAATTCAACGGTATCTAACGAATCAGCACCCAAATCATCGACAAATGAAGCATCATTGCTTAATTCTTCTTCTTTGATGCCCAATTGTTCAACAACAATTTTTCGAACTCGTTCTTGTACTGTACTCATATTGTGCTTATCCTCTTCGGTTTAAAAAAATTAGTGAGCAGTATACCGCTCTCCATTCCAAAATCACAAGTGCTTCAAGTGAATTGCTATTCTTAAGAATACCAACAAACTTTAATCCATGTACATCCCACCATTCACATGAATGGTTTCTCCCGTGATATAGGCTGCAGCATCTGATGCCAGAAATGCAACAATTTCTGCCACATCAGAAGCATGCCCCAAGCGTTTCATCGGAATACGTTTGAGCATTTCTTCTTTCACAAAATCAGGCAAACTTGCAGTCATTTCAGTATCAATAAATCCTGGTGCAACCACATTCACGGTAATTCCTCGTCCACCCATTTCTGCTGCAAGCGACCGAGAAAACCCGACCACACCTGCTTTTGCCGCAGTATAATTTGTCTGGCCAGGATTACCACATGCTCCAACCACGGAGCCAATACTGATGATTCTACCCCATCGCGCACGAAACATCGACTTTATACAGGCTTTGCTCATACGATAAACGGAACTTAAATTGGTTTCAATCACTCGAAACCATTCGTCGTCATCCATGCGTAATAATAAATTATCCGCAGTAATCCCTGCATTATTGATTAAAATAGCGGGATTTTTTTTCTGATCATCCAGCATTGCAAACGTCTGCTCGACCGCATCTTGTTGCGTCACATCTAATACAATACCTTCACCAGCCGTTTTTTGTTCTTTCAACATCGCTGTAATAGATTCGGCTCCGGCCGTTGTGGTTGCAGTACCAATGACATAAGCGCCTTTTTCAGCAAGACTTTTGGCAATTGCATGACCAATCCCACGACTTGCGCCTGTGACTAATGCAATTTTATCGTTTAGGCTCATCATTATCCTTATTTTATTTGTTGCAATAATGTTTCATAGACCGAAACCACTTGCAACGATTTGTCAATTCGCTTGATCAATCCACTCAATACTTTTCCAGGACCACATTCTAAAATGGTTTCAATACCCTGTTCGCGCATCATTTGAATGGTCTCAACCCATCGCACTGGAGAGTATAATTGCTGTTGTAACAAAGTGCGAATTTGTTCTACTGAATCATAGATGCTCAAATCGACATTCGATATGACGGCATATTTTGGCAGAGTAAAAGGAGCTTCTGCCAAAGCTTGTGCAAATTTTTCAGCTGCGGGTTTGAGCAAAGAACAATGACAAGGCACGGACACAGGAATCAGTTTGGCCATACGAGCATCTTGCGCTTCTGCTAATCCAATCGCTTTTAATACCGCAGCATGATGTCCTGCAATCACCACCTGTCCCAACGCATTATAGTTCGCAGGGCTTACTTGTTCACTGTCCGTGGTACTTTGTGCACAAATCTCACGGACTTGATCATCTGACAAACCCACTATGGCAGCCATGGCACCCATTCCCAAGGGAATAGTCTGTTGCATCAACTGGCCTCGAATTTGCACTAGTTTTGCCGCATCGACCAATGAAATAGCGTCTGCGCACACCAAGGCTGCATATTCACCCAAACTATGACCAGCCAGTCTATGCGGCGACTCAGAGTATTGCGATTGGAATACTCTAAAAAGGGCCACATTGGCAGTCAGCATAGCAACTTGGGTATGCTCGGTTTGGTTTAAGGTTTCTTCAGGACCGTTTTGTATCAAATGCCAAACATCATAGTGCAAATGATCCGACACCTCAGCAAAACTGTGCTTTATACCTGGATAAGCCGCGGCTAAATCAGCCAACATGCCTACGAACTGAGATCCTTGTCCTGGAAAAACAATAGCTTGATTTGTCATAATGGGCTCTTTTATTCGTCGAGTTAAAGCAGTAAACCTTGATTGATAAAATCAGTGATTTGATCGCGCACCAAATTAACGACATTTGATTTGGCTTGTAACATAGCTTCTTCAATAGCATATTGAAAAGCGACGGCATTCGCGCCTCCATGGCTTTTGACTACAATCCCATTTAATCCTAAAAGACTTGCACCGTTATAACGAGCAGGATCCATGCGTGTGCGTAAATGCGCCAATGCCGGTTTTGCGATGAGACCTACTATTTGTGTCCACCAAGACCGGGAAAAAGATTCTTTCAACACTGTTGTCATGAGTGTCGCCAAACCTTCACTGGCTTTCAAAGCAACATTGCCGACAAACCCATCACACACGACCAAATCCACGTCCCCAGAATAAAAGTGATCTCCTTCGACATAGCCTACATAATTTAATAACTGACATTCTGAGAGCATGTGTGCTGTACGCTTCACCTGATCATTGCCTTTGATTTCTTCCACGCCAATATTCAATACAGCAATTTTAGGGTTGGCTTTTTTATCTAAAGCTTGAATCAAAGCAGAGCCCATGACAGCAAATTGAAATAAATGTTCGGCACAAGAATCAACATTAGCACCCAAATCAATGACTCTGGTCCGATTTCGCGCCGTAGGTAACTCAGCAATAATCGCAGGTCTGTCGATACCAGGTAATGTTTTTAAAACAAAGCGTGCTGTTGCCATCAACGCCCCAGTATTACCAGCACTGACGCACGCTTGCGCGCGTCCTTCTCTGACCAAATTGATAGCAATACGCATCGAAGATTCTTTTTTATTACGTAATGCGTGAGAAGGCAATTCATCCATGCCAACAATCTCAGGCGCATGCTCAATGGTAATCTGAGATAAAGCATCTGGCTCATAGCCAAATTTCTTCATGCTTACAGCAATCTGTCTCTGATCTCCAACTAAAATCAAATGTAAGTTTGAATTTCGGCGAACCGCTTGAATAGCAGCAGGAATGACCACGGTCAAACCATGATCGCCCCCCATAGCATCGATTGCAATCGTGATGATATTATTCAAAGAACTTACTCTTGTTCTTCGTAAACAGTTCCGGTATCAAGCACTTTACGACCATCATGCGTATAGCCGTCTGGGGTCAAATGATGACGTCGATGTGTTTCACCTGTGGTTGCATTTACTGACAACGTTGGCAAAGAAAGTGCATCATGCGAACGACGCATATCACGGCGTGAACGTGATTTTTTATTTTGTTGAACGGCCATTTGTATTACTCCTAAACAATTTGTTTTTACTGGGGGTGAATTTTACCGGCTTTCTGCTAATATTCCAAGCATTAAAATCAGCTCATTATAACAAAAAACATTCATTCAAACAAAGTTATTGTCCTGTGATTGCAAATAGCGACGAGTTGCGTCATCACAATCATGTGGGTCTTCATGTTTTTCCGGACAAAACAAATGCAATTCATCGGTCACAATCGATACCAAATCCAAATCATCTTCTGGATGAACGATGCAATCCATTGAACTCATCATTTTTTCTGCCACCTGATCATCCAAGCACAACGCCAATTGGCTTTCTTGATCATACTCGTACTCAAACTCTGCTAAGCAACGCTGACAAATCACTGTGGCTTTGCCATGAACTGACAAAGATAAGTGGTAATAATTAGACCTTTTATCCACTTGAAACTCACATGCCATCAGACAAGGGGCGTGAATAAAACTAGGCAAACGCTCGCTCAACGTCAACGTCATCTGTGAGGGTTCTGCCTGTTTGGCTAAAGTTTTCAACGATCGTATCATAATCCATCTACAGTAAATTGTAACCGTGCGCAGTATAGCGTAAAATAACTGCTTTTGTTAAGCAGTGAAGAAAATTGAGTAAAAAAGTTATCGTAGGTATGTCTGGTGGCGTTGATTCTTCTGTTGCCGCCTATTTATTAAAGCAGCAAGGATATGCGGTTGAAGGCTTGTTCATGAAAAATTGGGAACAAGACGATACCGAAGCGTATTGCCCTGCTGCGGTTGATCTGGCCGATGCTAGGGCTGTTTGCGATCGTTTAGATATTCCATTGCATGCGGTTAATTTTTCTGAGCAATATTGGCAACGTGTCTTTACCCATTTTTTAGATGAATATCAACAGGGACGCACACCCAATCCTGATGTCCTGTGTAATAAAGAAATCAAATTCAAAGCTTTTTTAGATCACGCTCTTAGTCTGGGGGCCGATTATATTGCCACAGGCCATTATGCCAAAACCACGCCAGCGGGTGACTTGGGTTTATTGTACAAAGCCAAAGACCGGGATAAAGACCAAACCTACTTTTTACATGCCATTGACCCACGAGCATTAGCCAAAACCTTGTTTCCGATCGGTGATCACCTCAAATCTCATATCCGTGATATTGCCTTAGAACAAGGCCTTACCACCCATAACAAAAAAGATTCTACAGGTATTTGTTTTATTGGTGAAAAACGCTTTAAAACCTTTCTCAATGAATTTTTACTCGCCCAGCCCGGCGATATCAAAGATACCTTTGGAACCACCATAGGTCAGCATGACGGCTTGATGTTTTACACTCTAGGGCAACGACAAGGGCTGGGGATTGGCGGGCTGCAACAGGCACAACACGAACCATGGTACGTGGTCGATAAAGACATGGCTCATAATACCCTGATCGTTGCTCAAGGACAGAATCACCCTATGCTCTTCGCCCAAGGGCTGATTTGTGGGCCGATTCATTGGCTCACTCAAGAGCCACCAGAACTTCCTCTGACCTGTCATGCAAAGACACGTTACCGCCAAACCGAGCAGCCCTGCGTGATCTCACCTGCAAATGGTCATGAGCATTATGTGATGTTTTCTGCACCCATGCGGGCGATCACACCCGGGCAATATGTGGTTTTTTATCAACAAAACCAATGCTTGGGTGGAGCAACCATCGAACACATTATTCGATAAGATCGATATGTGATATCATGATACAAAACATATCTCTTTGACTGGAGCTCACTCATGGTCGTTGAACACCACCAAGCTGTGCCAAATACACCTCGTCCTATCATTCAATTGACGCATAGTGCTGCAGACAAAGTAGCCTCGTTGATTGCCGAAGAAGCGAATCCCAAGTTAAATTTACGGGCTTACATCACAGGTGGCGGATGTTCTGGTTATCAGTATGGATTTACATTCGATGAAAACATTCAAGAAGACGATACAGTCATCGAACAGGAAACATCCGATGCAAACACCAAAATCAAGCTTTTGGTCGATTGCATCAGTGTACAGTTGCTGGATGGTGCTGTGATTGACTATACCACTGGCATTCAAGAACAATTTGTCATTCGTAATCCCAACGCTAAAACCACCTGCGGTTGTGGATCATCTTTCAGCATTGACGACGAGTAAATTCTTCTCGCCTACTGCGTGGTGAGTTCACTACTCACCCGTTCGCCAAGCCGCTGATGCGGCTTACAGTAGTTACTTACGCCAATCGATTTTGGTCGGCTGTGCAGTTACAAGATGAGTTAATAAGGCTTGATCACAACGGTTGTACCTGTTTTTATAAAATTATGGTAGAGCCACTTAGCATCTTGCGGAGAAACCCGCACACATCCATGACTGGCATTATAGTTTGGGACGTCATGTGAACCGTGGATCCCATAATATTTGGTGAAAAACATACAATATGGCATAGGCGCGCCACCTCTTCCTAATGGATAGCGACTGGAACGACATCCTGCGCCTCCTTTGTAGGTGATAGCAAAAGTTCCAGTTGGAGTCTTACATTGACGCCGAGTATCATGACAATAAGCACGACCTCCAGAGCCACGACCTGATCTGACCACATCACCATTGGCATCAATCGCTCGCCACTGATGAGTCCGTGGACTAAATACAAAGCGTTCAGCACTCGCCACATCGTATCCATATAAATCGACAGGTGATTGCGCTGCTGTATTGGTCCATAATAAAAGAGAGGTCACCATGAGCGATGTCACTAATGCAGGTTTGTTCCAGTGAGAGGCTTTGTGTTGCTTCATGATTCATCCTTAAATCAACCACATTATGTATAATTATAGTACAATAATTGGTTTATTTATAAACAAATATGAAAAAACACGTAACTCCCCACGTCATCCCGAGCGCAGCGAGGGATGACGTGGGGAGTTACAAAAACACCTACTCCTAAATAGAAATCACAACTTTAATAGTTCATGCTGCAACGTCGTTATTTCCCCTGGAATTGCTGCATAAAAGCGTGATGACGTGACAACTCATCTGCATTGGCATAATAAATCGGTGAGGTTGAGCTCAATTGGGTTTCAGCCACTTGAACGGTTTTGACGTCAGATTCAGTCATCTCAACCTCTCCAAACAAGTCGGTTTGTCCACCGGTCATGGCCAAATAGACTTGCGCTAAGATCTGCGCATCCAATAAGGCGCCGTGTAATTGGCGATTGGCATTGTCCACATCATAGCGTTTACACAAAGCATCTAATGAATTACGCTGCCCAGGGTATTTTTTTCTGGCCATCATCAACGTATCAATGACCGCACAGTGGTCTTCAATTCGAGCCGGATGACTCATATGCTTTAACTCAGCATTCAAAAAGCCCAAGTCAAACACTGCATTATGAATGATGAGTTCCGCTTGATCGATAAATTGCATAAACTCACCGTGAATAGCTTTAAACTCAGGTTTGTCTTGCAGAAACTGATCACTGATGCCATGCACTTTAAATGCACCCTGATCAACATCACGTTTTGGATTCAAGTAGGTATGAAACGTTCGGCCTGTTAATTTGCGATTAACCAATTCTACACAACCAATCTCGATCACTCGATGGCCAAATTCGTGTCCTATGCCTGTTGTTTCAGTATCCAAAGCAATTTGTCGCATCTATCAATCCTCTTTTATTAGCCCCTAAGTCCAGCTATACTTGCCGGTCTTATGCGCAACGGCTGTAATTAATTTATTTATGTCAAACACCCTGTTGATCACTGATGATACCATAAACCAAGCCAATTGGGGGCAATTATACGGCAGCAGCTTGCCTCTGGCTTTGGCTGAACTTTGCCAAAAAACCCCTGGCATTAAGTTGCTGATCACACCAGACAATTGGTATGCAAAACAATTATTAGACGAATTACAGTTTTTTTTAAAAGATACCCCAGATACTCAAGACATTCTAGTGTTTCCAGATTGGGAAACCCTGCCTTATGATCAATTTTCCCCACATCAAGACATCATTTCTGAACGGTTAGCAACACTAAATCAGTTACAACATATGAAAACTGCAGTGGTGATCACATCCATCAACACGTTGATGCACCGACTTTGCCCGCCCCGTTTTGTTCAGCAACATAGTTTGGTCTTACGCTGTCAACAATCCCTAGAGATAGATTCATTTCGTCAATTACTGATTCAAGCAGGTTATCATGCCGTCAACACGGTGCTCGAACATGGCGAATTCGCTATCCGAGGCGCTATCTTAGATATTTACCCCATGGGCAGTCCCCTGCCATTTCGTATCGAATTGTTTGATACCACGATTGAAAGTTTACGCCGCTTTCACCCTGACACCCAACGCACTGTGGATTTGATTGACCGCATCGATATTTTACCTGCACGTGAAATGCCCCTGAGTGAAGCGGGGATCGCTTTATTTCGCCAGGCTTTTCGCAATGAATTCTCTGGAAATCCAAGTCTAAACCCCCTGTATACGGCTGTGACTTCCGGGCAGATTCCTTCCGGTATCGAATATTACCTACCTTTGTTCTTTGAGAAAACAGCCAGTTTTTTTGAGTATTTACCCGAAGAAACTACAGTTTGTTTTATTGAAGATATCCCCAATTGTGCCGAGCAATTTTGGCAAGATATACAACATCGTTTTGATCAACGAAAACACGATGTGATGCGTCCAATTTTGGACCCACAACGTTGTTTTTTATCTCCAATTGAGCTGCTCACAGCCACCAAGCACTATCCAAGGTTCAAGCTATCTCAAAGCGCATTTGAGTATAAAAAATCCATTCATTTCAATGTGGCGCAACCGCCAGAGCTGCCGATTGATCGCCAAAATCCTGAACCACTACATCGGTTATGCACGTGGTTACAGCACCCCAATCGACGGTATTTGATCGTAGTAGAGTCTGCTGGGCGACGGGAACTCGTGCAAGACTTATTGAAACAATCTCATGTTCAACCAAAATTTCAACCTTCATGGTCTGCTTTTTTACAAGACACCGCACCCATCAACCTCACTGTGGGCATGCTTAATTTTGGGGCAGAATTACCCCATCTTTCTATCATTGTTGAGTCGCAGCTATTTGGACAACAAGCCACCCCACAACAGAGAAAAACCAGCAAAACGGTTGATCCTGATCTGATCATTCGTGATTTGGCCGAGTTACGTATTGGGGCACCAGTGGTTCATTTGGATTTCGGAGTAGGACGCTACCAAGGTTTACAAACGTTTGTCCACGATGGATTGTCCAATGAATTTTTGATCCTGACTTATGCCGGCAATGACAAAATTTATGTCCCCGTGACTTCGTTACATTTGATCAGTCGTTACACAGGCTCAGATTCTGAACATGCGCCCTTGCATCGACTGGGTTCCGACGTCTGGCAAAAAGAAAAGAAAAAAGCTGCGGAAAAAATCCATGATGTGGCTATCGAGTTATTAGAAATTTATGCCAAACGAGCACAAGCACCAGGGTTTTCGTACACGCTCCATGCCATGGACTACCAACGTTTTTCCGCCGGGTTTCCTTTTACATTAACCACTGATCAACATTTGGCGATAGAGCAAATCAAACAAGATATGCAATCACCTAGACCCATGGACAGACTTATTTGCGGCGATGTGGGTTTTGGTAAAACTGAAGTTGCTATGCGCGCCGCATTTATTGCAGCGCGAGACGGCAAACAAGTTTGCGTGCTTGCACCTACCACTTTGCTCGCTGATCAACATTTTGAAACATTTCGCGATCGCTTTGCTGATTTCCCCATTACCATTGAATTATTGTCACGATTTCGCAGCGACAAACAAGCCGCACAAGTCATTGCAGGCCTAGCGTCTGGCCAAGTCGATATCGTTATTGGCACGCATAAATTATTTCAAAAATCGGTTCAATTTCATCATTTGGGCTTATTAATTATTGACGAAGAACATCGTTTCGGCGTCAAACAAAAAGAATATATGAAAACGTTACGCACGGATGTCGACTTACTCTGTATGACCGCAACCCCTATTCCGCGTACCTTAAACATGTCCATGGCAGGCATCCGCGATATATCCCTGATTGCCACTCCCCCTGCCAAACGGCTTGCTATCAAAACATTCTGGCAAGAACGAACCAATACCACTATCGTCGAAGCGGTTTTGCGAGAAATTTTGCGCGGCGGTCAGGTGTTTTTCCTCCATAATAATGTCCAAACCATTGGCCGCATTGCGGAAGACTTACAAACACTGGTACCCCAAGCCAAAATCCGTTATGCGCATGGGCAAATGCGCGAACGCGAACTTGAACGCATCATGTCAGATTTTTATCATCACCAATTTAATGTATTGGTGTGTACCACCATTATTGAAACGGGCATCGATATTCCAACAGCAAATACCATTATTATTGATCGTGCTGATATGTTTGGATTGGCTCAACTCCACCAATTACGAGGACGCGTTGGTCGTTCTCACCATCAAGCCTATGCCTATTTACTCACACCATCCGATAAACACTTGACGTCCGATGCCATCAAGCGCTTAGAAGCAATCGTCTCACTAGAAGATTTAGGTGCTGGTTTCACGTTGGCCACACATGACATGGAAATTCGAGGAGCTGGCGAATTATTAGGTGAAGAACAAAGTGGCAATATGCATGCCATTGGCTTTAGTCTCTTTATGGAAATGCTGGACAAAGCCGTGTCAGATTTAAAATCAGGTAAAACACCCGAGTTAAATGCGCCGATTCAGCATGGACCTGAGATTGATTTACGCATCTCCACAGTCATTCCAGAAGACTATATCGGCGATGTTCACCTGCGTTTGATTTTCTACAAACGTATCGCGCATGCCAAATCCGAAGAGCAATTGCACGAACTGCAAATTGAACTTATTGATCGTTTTGGCTTGTTGCCACCTTCTGTGAAACATTTGTTTTTGATCACCAAACTCAAGGGATTGGCCTGCAGGGTGGGCATTCATAAAATTCAAGTTTCTGGTCAACAGGGAAAATTAGACTTTGAACCAGAACCTCGCATCAATCCGGCTACCGTCATCAAATTGATCCAAGTACAAAGCCAACGTTATCAGCTCAATGGCCCTTCACGCTTTTGCTTCAAGCTAGATGCCAGCGAACCTGAAGACAAAATTAAAGAAATATCTGATTTGCTTTTATTGCTAGCACAAATCGTCTAAAGCGGAGCAGATGCATCATTCAGACGATTTGTTTCACCTAGTATCGATCATATCAACCGCTCACCCCACAGGAACAAAGGCTTACATTCAAATGCTTTAGCCGCATAAGCGGCTCCTCAGGGCGAACGGGTGAGTTGTTACTGGAACGCAGGGGCAGATGGGCGTGCTACAGCTTGAGGAATGAGCGCGGTATTATCTTGGGCTCCAGATACTCTATCAAAAAAACTCTGAATATGATGGATAGGGGATTTTTCACCACCAGACGTTAATTTAGCAGCAGCCCAGCCTGCGAGTACGCAAAAAATTGCAATTTTATCTAATTGAAATAAAGTGGCAGCAGCAAATAACCCTAAGCCTACTAAAATATCCATGACAGATGAAACCAAAGCTTTTGCTCGATAGGACCTTGTTTGAGCTGGGTCCATGTCTATTTGATTAATTTGAGATATTCTTGCAGTAAGAGGCACAGTGAAAAACATAGTCGCGGTTGTTGTAGTTAGCTGACCCACATATGGCAAGGGAAATTGCGTAGCTATAGCCACAAGACCATAAAAACTAGCCCTAAGGGTATCGGTTACATTAGCGCTTAATGAGCTAAATATATTCTGTCTGTTTGTTGGGTAATCTTTTTGGTTGGTTGAAAATAAATCTTCTAGATGTTCAATTGGTGACGCATTTCCAAGATTTATAAATTTGGACACACAAAAAGAAACTAAAAACAAAAAACAAGCGGTTTGCCCAACTGCAAATCCAATCGAATACGTTGCTGCAAAAATGCTAATGTTTACAATTGCTTTGACGGCAGCGCGAGCATAATAATGAGAACGCTGCTGTTCAATGTTTTGATGCTCACTTGAAATTTCAGAGATTTGATTCCACCTAGAGAATAAAGGTATAGCAGCTGATACCAATGCGAGTGGTGGGGACATGGTACCAATTAAAGGTGCACCAACGGATAAGGAAGCACCAATTAATCCGTACCAAGCGGTTAATCCCGTCTCAGTTAAGTTAGTTCTTGATGCTGAAAATAAAGTTTCTCTACTCATTTTTGATCCTTAAATTACAAAAAAAGCAATCTTATACTCAAATTGACCTAAAGTAAATCTTTGTGGATTATTTAATTATATTTTGTTTTAAACAGCACTTTGCAAGTTATGTGATCAACTCCTCAAAAAATAATTGGGTTGCGAATTGCGGGATCAACGCTAACATCAGGGTGAGATCACCTCTGAATAAATATTAGTCTAATCTTCGTCTTTGCGAACGAAGTGACGCAATCCAGCTCGACTCTCAATTGAAATACCGATCTAGATTGCTTCGCTATCGCTCGCAAAGACGATGTATCGCTTTAAGTGATACAAATTAATTCACTCATGCGGTTGCCCTGACGCTAACATGCATTGATCAATGTTGAATACACATTGCAATACATGAGGATGTTCACTTGTTTCGTGTAGCGCAACCTCGCAATTCGCCCTGCTTCTTGCGGGCTACGTTGATCAAAAACACCTAGCGCCTGTTATAAGCTCATCATGCTGTACCTAAGACTCATTAAATTTAGATTAAGATGCGGTTACCTTCACTTTGTCATCCGCAGCAAAATCGGATATACTTGCGACCGCAGGTCTGGAGGAGAGGTGGCCGAGTGGCTGAAGGCGCACGCCTGGAAAGTGTGTATACGGCAACGTATCGAGGGTTCGAATCCCTCTCTCTCCGCCATCACACACTGTCTTTCTTGATGAAAAAAATAAAGGAAGATTGCCATTTTTCTTGCATCTCTCTATAATCTGAAACAAGAAGACTCAGATCTCTTCTCACGTGTGGATTAGTCAGGTTTATCTAACTTAATCCTTTGATTCCAATAAGAAAATGGTTGATTGAAACTTTCAGATGCGTTCTATGGTGAACCTATCCGAAGTTTCTAGTCCTATCTAACACGAGATAATTTGTGACGACAAAAAATAAGCCGACTGCAACAACAATGAATGATGGTGATTTTCGTCGAGCGCTCAAAATTCGTCATGTACAACTGATTGCTTTGGGCGGTATCATTGGCTCTGGTTTTTTCCTGAGTACAGGTGCCGTGGTCAGCCAGGTAGGACCATCGGTATTTCTAGCCTATATTTTAGGCGGACTCATTATTTATTTAACCATGCTATGTATGGGAGAACTGACTGTAGCCATCCCTATTGCTGGGTCTTTTATTAATTATACGGCTGACTTTATTTCTCCAGCATTTGCGTGTGGCGTTGGATGGTCTTATTGGTTAAGTTGGGTCGTTTATATCCCGGCTGAATGCCTGGCGGGTGGCATTATCATGCAATATTTCACCGGCATGGACAGCTATCTGTGGGCAGTTGCTTTTGGCCTCGTGATCACCTGTATCAACTTTGCCAAAGTGGGTACATTCGGAGAAATCGAGTTTTGGTTGGCTTTGATTAAAATATCCGCATTATTAAGTTTTATTGTCTTATCTATGGTGATATTTTTTGGGTGGATTCACGGTGACCATCCTGCGGGCATGATTGGTGCTCGTTATCTTTTGCATCATGGCGGATTATTCCCGAACGGAGTTATTCCATTATTGACGGCCATGGTTTTACTGTTGGTGAATTATCAAGGTTCTGAAATCGTAGGACTCGCAGCCGGGGAGTCTATTGACCCTGGACGCATGATTCCCTATGCGATCCGTAATGTATCTTTACGCATTCTATTTATTTATATCATGCCCGTATTTTGTTTGGTTCTGATTTTCCCCTGGGAACATGCGAATTTAAAAAATTCTGTATTTGCCGATGCACTTAATTTTTACGGCTTAAAATGGGCAGGCGCCGCAACCAGTTTTGTCACACTGACCTCAGCTCTATCCTGCTCTAATTCGGGTGTTTACGGTATAGTGCGCGCCTTACACGCATTAGCTCGCAACGGTATGGCACCTCCTGCACTTAGCCGTCTGAATCGCAATGCAGTCCCGCAAAATGCGGGGATTGTGACCTTGATTTCTATTTGGTTGGTCCTCTTGGGCAGTTACTTTTTTTCTCAAACCAGCTTATATATTTCTCTGCTCTTGATTTCAGGCTTCACTGGAGCCATCGCTTGGATCTCGTTATGCTGGGCACAAATCAATTTTAGAAGACGTTTGCACGCAGCTGGCTACACCAAAGACGACCTACAATACAGCACACCTGGTGCTCCTTACACAGGCATTATTGCTATTGTTCTTATGGTGATTTGTTTGATTTTCTTATTCTTTTCGGATGACATCAGTTATAAGATAGCCTTTGTGGTAGGCTTAATCAGTTTGATATTCCCTATTGTGGTATATCAGTATCTTGGTCTCAAACACAAAAGACACGAAGTGTTGACAGAGCACAAGCATATCCTTTTTGATGATTTGTTCCCGAAAAAGGTAAAAGCAAAGAAAGCAAAAACCCAATGACTTTATTTTTATCTCATTGATATTAAAATGATAATCTGATATTATTTTGTTCAAAATATTCTGGAAAAACAAGTATGGTGACAATTGATAAACTGCCGCATCCACAAGTTATCAAACAATCTCAACAAAATCCCTGGCGTGGGTGTTATGCAGCATGGGGTTTGTATAAAAAACAAACGGAAAAAACCCTAGAAAGCATGCCACATGTAGAACCTAACGATCCCACAAAAAAAATCAAAGCTTTACAGCCTATTTTAAATAGAACATGGTTGAGTCATTATAGCCCGAACTATTTGATGATTCAGGTTTGTATTCTGCAAAGTAAATTATTGGCACAATCTTATTACTTATATCAAAACCACTTGGATATACCTGGTAATGACCAGACGCAAATTGATAGCGCCTATGAGATGTGTGTTGCTAGAGCTACAGAGTTCCATATGCTCAAAGAATTCGCCAAAGACCAAGATAATATCTTTATGAGTCAAAGGATGTTATGGGCTACAGCGATGGCAATTACCTTGGTCCTGATTGCAGCATCTGTGTACTCTACAGTCTTGTTAGGTGTGATACTTGGGCCAGCTGCATGCCTAGGCTTAGTAGTTACCACTGACGCACACTTGACACAAGCATTAGATGAATTAGAACTGGCCGTAGCCCCAGATGGACATATTCCGCGCTTCAAATAGGATTGCCCGTCTCGATAAACTGATGCTCCAAGTCAAACTTGTCAGCGAGATGAGCACCCAAAGCCTGTACACCATAACGTTCAGTAGCATGATGTCCGCATGCATAATAATGAATATTCAATTCTTTAGCCAAGTCGAAAGTTCGCTCTGATATTTCGCCACTGATATAAGCATCCACACCCAGATGATGAGCATCTTCTAAATAATCTTGCGCCGCACCTGTGCACCAGGCAATGGATTGAATCGGTCGTGATTCAGCTGCAATGTGAATGGGTTGTTGTAAAAAAACATCATTCAGTACCTGAAACAATGCCTCCCCGCTTAAGGTTTGGTCTAAGCGAGCTGACCACAACCCTTTCGGAATCTTTTCCACATCGTGTTGGGCCATATCGTGCACAGGCAAGCGTTTTGCCAAACAAGCGTTATTGCCCAGCACAGGGTGCACATCCAGCGGCAAATGATACGCAAATAAATTAAGATCATGAACAATCAATTCGCCAATTCTTTGACGACGAAACCCGGTGATCACCGAACGTTCACCACGCCAAAAAAAACCATGATGCACCAAAATGGCATCTGCTTTGTGGCGTGCCGCTTTTTGAATGACGTCGCGTGAAATACTCACCGCCGAACACAGACGTTGAATCTCGGGACGTCCTTCAATTTGCAACCCATTGGGCGCATAATCTGCTAGCGCGTTACAAGACAAATAGCTGTCTAAGTAAACTGCCAATGCGTCGCGCGTGATCACTCAGTAGACCGTCGCTTGATATCAGCGCCTAGCATAGATAATTTTTCTTCAATACGTTCATACCCACGATCTACGTGATAAATTCGCTCAACCGTGGTTTCTCCCTCAGCCGCCAATCCAGCTAAAATCAAACTGGCAGAAGCACGCAAATCTGTTGCCATCACCGGTGCGCCCATCAATTTATCCACACCCGTGATCATCGCAGTATTGCCGTTCAATTTGATAATAGCCCCCATGCGCTGCAACTCTTGAACATGCATAAAACGATTTTCAAAAATATTTTCCACCACACTAGATGTGCCATTTGCAACAACATTCATCGCCATGAATTGCGCTTGCATGTCAGTGGCTAACCCTGGATAAGGTGCTGTTGAAATATCCACAGCCCTGGGCCGCTCACCTTTCATGTCCAGACTCACCCAATCTTCACCAAATGTTAGATGGGCACCCGCTTCTTCGAATTTACATAGCATAGACAGCAAGTTGTCAGGCTTAACTTTACGCACCGTTACTTGTCCTCGAGTCAAAGCAGCAGCCGTTAAATACGTTCCCGCCTCAATTCGATCCGGGATCACAGAATAGGCCCCACCACTCAAACAGTCCACACCTTCAATTTCAATGGTATGTGTGCCTGCACCATAAATTTTTGCGCCCATTTGATTTAAAAACAATGCCAGATCCACGACCTCTGGTTCCCGAGCAGCATTTTTAATCACAGTTTTACCCTTGGCCAAAACACCGGCCATCATGATGTTTTCAGTTCCAGTCACCGTGATGGTATCAAATACCAAAGTTTTGCCTTCTAAGCGCCCTTTTTTACAACGCGCTTTGATAAATCCATTTTGCACTGTAATCTCTGCACCCATGGTTTTCAATGCTTTCAAATGCAAATCAACAGGTCGCGTACCAATCGCGCAGCCGCCAGGTAAAGACACATCGGCTTCGCCAAATCTGGACAGCAAGGGTCCTAGCACCAAAATGGAAGCGCGCATGGTTTTCACCAAATGATAAGGTGCCACCAAATCATTCACACCACTGGAATTGATTTGCACATTCATTTTTTCGTCAACCACGAGTTTTGCGCCCAAATGACCCAACAACTCCATCATTGTAGTCACATCTTTAAGATGAGGGACATTGGCAATGGTGACATTTTCGGTCAACAAAAGAGAGGCGGCCATAATAGGTAGTGCCGAGTTTTTGGCCCCTGACACAACCACATCCCCATGAAGAGGCTTGCCGCCTTTAATGATTAATTTATCCAAGTTGGTTCTCCTCTAGGATTTTATGCCATTCAGACTTTGTCCATGTATTCAGATGAATCGCATGTAATTGTCCTGATAAGATAGGTTGATTCAGTAATGCGTATACCCACAATTGGCGTTTTACTTTAGGTTTGTCAATAAATTCATCAGATACGATCGTCAGATGGTAATGCTTTCCATCGCTTTCCACCGCAACATGTTCGATGTTGGTGTGTTGTTTTAATATATCTTCGAGTTGCTCAGGACTCACGCGTTTCTCCTATCATCAAAATGTGTTCTACCCCGTATAATTTAGCCAACGCACGAATGTCATTCGTAAGGTGCCCTATCACCAAGCGTTTCGATCGCTGACGGCTTAAACGGTGTGCATCCATCAAAAAAGCCAAACCCGCACTGTCGCATGTGTGAACCTCTGTTAAATCACAATGAATTTCGTCAGATTGCGCACTGTCTATCAATGTGATCAAACGTAATCTGTGGGTCGTCACTGTTTCAAAGGTTAACTGATCCAGTGGTTTAAACTGATTAGAGTCACTCATCAAATTATGCCGTTTTTTTATTCATTTGCATTTGATTGATCAAATCACGCATGGACCCATGTTGTAAAATATCAGAAAATTGCGTTCTAAAGCTTTGCAACAAACTGACACCCTCAACACTTAAGTCATAAATTTTCCACTGTCCAGATTTCGAGACTAGATTATAGCTCAGGGGTATATGTTGACCGTTAGGTCGGGAAATCACGGAGTTAACGCGAATAAAATGCGCATCAACAGAGCCACGAACCGGCGTAAATGCTACTGTTTCTCCAGAGTACTCTGCGAGAGGCGAAGCATAAGTTCGAATCACTAACTGAGTAAACTCTTGACTAAACGCTTGTTTTTCTGCTGCGGTCGCTTTCATCCAAGCTTGCCGACCTAACACAGAACGCGACATCCCTTGGACATCGATGTGCGGCAATAAATAAGTGCGTATGGCTTGATTGATAATACTGGGATCATGTTTCAAACGCGACTGATTGGCTTTCAAGTTCGCGATAATTTGCTGTGCGGTTTCCTCCAACATTGGCACAGGTGAGGATTCTGCCATGCTATGACTTGACCACACCAGGGACATCATCATCACCAACATTCCGACTATACGATTCATATTATCCTCTCTTTTTGTCAATGTCTGTGAAGACCATTATTTTTTAATATTAAACAACAATTGACCAATTAAATTTTCTAAAATAATGGCTTCTTGAGTTTTAGCAATCACATCTCCCGCACGCAAAAACTGATGTTGTGGATCAGCTCCGTCAAACCCTGGTACGATGCTGATATAGTTAGATCCTAATAAACCTTCTGTTAAAATTCTAGCAGATACATCGTCATATGGAATTTTTTGATCACTGCGTAACGCCATAGTCACTTTTGCATTCAAATCACCAGGCTTTAATTCGATTCGGGTAACTTCACCTACTTTGACACCCGCAATGGTCACAGGAGCACGCACTTTCAGGCCACCGATATCTGAAAAATCAGCTGATACAGCATAATGATCAGATTTGGCAAAAGCCGATATACCACTCACTTTCATCGCCAAAAACATAAAAGCCAACAACCCTGTCATCATCAGCAAACCCACACTAATATGAACATAGCGAGCATGTTGTTTTTTCATTTACCAACCTCCAATCATCATTGCCGTCAATAAAAAATCAAATCCCAACACAGTGAGAGAACCGTAAACCACCGTGCGTGTCGTAGCCTGACTGATCCCTTCCGCTGTTGGAATACATTGAAATCCTTGAAACAATGCAATCCAAATCACTAAAAAAGCAAACACAACACTCTTAATCACGCCCGAGACAATGTCCATACGAAAATCAACAGCGGCTTGCATATTCGACCAAAAACTTCCAGCATCAACGCCCAGCCAATCTACACCTACCCAATAACCGCCATAAATGGCGACCATTGAAAAAATCAACCCCAAGACCGGCAAAGCAATCATACCCGCCCAAAACCGTGGGTAAATGATATACCGAAGTGGGTCAACGCCCATCATATCCATGCTGGCTAATTGTTCAGTAGCTTTCATCAAGCCAATTTCCGCGGTTAAGGCTGAGCCAGCGCGGCCGGCGAACAGCAAGGCAGTAAGCACTGGTCCCAATTCTCGGGTAATACTCAATGCCAGTAATTGGCCAATTTGACTAACAGCACCAAATTTTTGCAAGGTATGAAATCCTTGTAAGCCAACGACCATACCAATAAAAAGCCCAGAAACTACAACAATCAGGAACGACAAAACACCTACAAAATACAGTTGATCGCGCAAAGAGGGCCAGAGTTTAACCAAATCAGGCTTTTGGCAAAGTACTCTTAGTAAAAAAACACCGGACTGACCACACGAATGAACCAGATCAAGGGTCCTTGATCCCAATCGCTCAAAATAATCAAGCATCAAAAAATTCCTCTAAATAAGGCTTTGCAGGATAATGAAACGGCACTGCGCCATCCGCTTCTCCATGCATAAATTGGCTGATTTGAGGTTGGCTGGAAGCAAGTAAATCCTGAGGCTCGCCCTCACCAATGATTTTACCATGTGCAATCAGATAAACATAATCAGCAATCGAACACGTTTCTTCGACATCATGCGACACAATGATTGTAGTCAACTTCAGTAAGTCATTGATTTTCTTGATCAAACGCAACAACACCCCCATAGAAATGGGATCCTGACCAGTAAATGGCTCATCGTACATCATCAGCTGTGGATCAAGTGCCATAGCACGCGCCAAAGCCACGCGTCTTGCCATGCCTCCCGATAACTCTGCAGGCATCATATCTGCTGTACCGCGTAACCCCACGGCTTCAAGTTTCATCAGCACCAAATCACGCAACACAATCGGCGCTAAATTCGTATGCTCTCTCAAGGGAAAGGCCACATTATCAAACACGGATAAATGAGAAAACAACGCACTGGATTGAAACAACAAACCCATCTTGCGGCGAATCGCACATAGTTGATGATGTTTTAAACGATGTATATCCTGTTCATTGACTTTGATACAACCTGAATCAGGAGTAAGTAATCCGCCAATAAGTCTTAATAAGGTGGTTTTACCACTGCCACTTGGCCCCATAATGGCGGTTATTTTTCCACGAGGTACAGCGATCGTAATGTCATCAAATATCTGTCGATCCTGATGGCCAAAGGATAAATGACTGATGGTAACCAAGTGATCTGAAGTTGGGGGCATTGTTAATCTCAATCTCTCTATATAGTAATTATATACTTGCATTGCATATAATTTCCATCATGACTTGCATAAAAGCACAATTAAAAATTGCGAGTGCCCGTCTCATCACGGTTCAAATGTGCAACAGTTTAGTATAATCTACACAAAACCTATGGTAGAATTGCACATTCTTAATCCGTGATCTTGGCAGATCAACATGAATTTTTGTAAACTTGGTTTGGCCGTTATCGAAACGGAAGCGCAAGCCATATTCGACTTAACTCAGCGTATCGATGAGCGATTTGAAGCAGCCTGTGAATTGTTATTGTCCTGCACCGGTCGTGTGGTTGTGACTGGCATGGGAAAATCTGGGCATATTGCCAATAAAATTGCAGCTACGTTATCAAGCACGGGCACGCCAGCGTTTTTTATGCATCCCGGTGAAGCAAGCCATGGCGATTTGGGTATGATCACCCGCCAAGACATCGTGTTGGCTATTTCTCATTCAGGCCATACACAAGAGTTAGTCATTTTATTGCCTTTGTTAAAACGCATGGGCGTCCCGTTGATCACGCTCACCGGTCATGCAGACTCGTTATTGGCCACATCAGCCAATATCAATTTAGACATCAGCATCAAACACGAAGCATGCCCTTTGGGTCTTGCACCGACCACCAGTACGACGGTTTCATTGGTCATGGGTGATGCCCTGGCCATCGCCTTGTTGCAGGCTCGTGGATTCAGTGCGGAAGATTTTGCCTTGTCTCATCCAGGTGGGGTCTTGGGAAAACGCTTGTTGTTGCGTATTAATGATTTATGGCATACAGGCGAAGATCTGCCCATCACACGAGAAGATGTTACCATTCGAGAAGCACTCATTGAAGTAACCGCTAAAAAGCTTGGAATGACCTGTGTGGTGAATGCCCGCGGTGTGCTCACTGGGATTTATACCGACGGTGATATTCGCCGTACGTTAAATCAAGAGCACGACATCAACAGTACTTTATTACACGAAGTTATGACACCTAACTGCCTGACCATTCAACCCGGTCTTTTAGCAGCTGAAGCACTATCCATCATGCAACAACATCGTATTACTTCCTTGGTGGTCATCGATTCTGAACACCGCCCAGCTGCTGTCATTCACTTACATGATTTATTGCGTGCTGGTGTTTATTAGGAGACGCTATGGAACAACTGCTGGATAAAATACGCAACATCAAATGCCTGATTTGTGATGTAGATGGCGTATTAACGGATGGTCTAAATTATATTGATAATCATGGCAACGAATTAAAATCCTTTAACGTACAAGATGGCGTAGGATTAAAGCTATTAATGGCAGCCCAAATTGAAGTAGCCGTCATCACGGGCTCATGGAATGCCATTATTGACCATCGTATGAATCAATTAGGCATTCGTCACTATTTCAAAGGACAAATCAACAAACAGCAAGCTTACGACACATTAAAATCCACTTTACAATTAACAGACGAGGCATTTGCTTACATTGGTGATGATGTGGTTGATCTACCTATTATGCAACAAGTCGGATTTTCTATCGCAGTTGCCAATGCTGTCAATCACATCAAAACTCACGCAGATTGGACCACCGTTTTGGCCGGTGGACGTGGTGGGTTACGTGAAGCGTGTGATTTTATTTTAGCCACTCAAAATAAAACTGAAGAAGCTATTCAGGGGTATATTTACCCATGATGCCTGCTACGGCAAAACAAAGCGTTTGGTTGGGGCTCATCCTCTTATCCACTGTGGCTTTAACATGGCAATGGATACACAATCGTCAACATCCTTTCCATGCCTTGGACAGCGATACATTGGCCAAGACCACCAATATCATGATTTATGATCTCAAATATCGGCAATACGATGTCACAGGACGCATGGTCCATTTTTTAGAAACACCTTTGATCCAACACATTCCAAAGCACAATACCCACCTCTTAACCCAACCGCACATCATAGCCATCGAACCCAATCAAGAACCCTGGGATATTCGTGCTGATGATGCAAGAGCCATCGAGGGCGGGAAAGAAATCACACTTCAACACCATGTGCGCATTCGACAACAAAAATCCGATATGACCGAAGTGTTATTAAATACGGAGCATTTGACTTATTTCCCTCAACAAAAAAAAGCCGTTACGGATGATGAAGTGATTCTGACTCAAGCGGGTAATCAAGTACAATCCAAAGGGCTCATTGCCGATCTTGCTGAAAACAATGTCCGTCTACTTTCAAACGCGCGGGGCCATTATGTACCTCAAACACGTTAAAAGCCTGCATGCTATTCATAACTCAACCTGTATCTATCCATTTTTAAGACGAATGTTACAACTGGGGGATAAAAAACGAGCACTTAGCGGTTTTGTCCTGTTATGCCTCTCACAAACGCTTGTGGCCTTGCCAGAAGACAGCAAAGCTGTGTTATTAGTACACGCTGGCTCTGCCGATCTCAATCAAACCACACATCTTGGCACTTATAAAGGCGGTGTTGCTTTGGACCAAGGTACAACGCATATTCGAGCCGCCAACGCTTTGACCCAAGGTAATGCCGCAAACCAACTGGTCAAGGCTATTATTGAAGGAGATGGCAGCGTCCAAGCTCATTACTGGACCCTGATGAGTCCAGACAAACCAGTTCTTCATGCTTACGCCGATAAAATCATTTATCATGCCCTACAAGATAAGATTGAATTGATCGGCCATGCCAGAGTAGAACAGGGCCAACACCAAGTCACTGCTCCTATTCTCCATTACCATATTAAGTCTCAAAACGTCGTTTCTTTGCCCACAACAGGCGAACAAACCATCATCACCATTCATCCAGAACAGACATCATGAACCAACTTCAAGCGCTGAACTTAAAAAAATCTTTCAAAACTCGTACCGTGGTCTCTGACATCAGTTTATCGATTCAAAGCGGCGAGTGTGTGGGTTTATTGGGCCCAAATGGTGCAGGTAAGACCACGTGTTTTTACATGATCGTAGGACTGCAGTCTTGTGATGCGGGCCAAATTCTTTTAAATGATCAAGATCTGACCAACAAAGCCATGCACCAACGTGCCCGAGCAGGCATTGGCTATCTGCCTCAAGAAGCCTCTGTGTTTCGAAAAATGAGCGTAGAGCATAACATTTTAGCGATTTTACAATTGCGACGCGAACTTAGTTCAGCGCAACGCCAAGAATTGCTAGAACAATTATTGCAAGAATTTCATATTGAACATTTACGTCAGCATTTGGGCATGAGTTTATCGGGTGGAGAACGAAGACGGGTGGAAATTGCCCGTGCTTTGGCCATCGAACCCAGATTTATCCTGCTGGATGAACCTTTTGCCGGGGTCGATCCTATCTCCGTTTTAGACATTAAAAAAATTATTTTACATTTGTGTGAAAAAAACATAGGCGTATTGATTACTGATCACAACGTCCGTGAAACTTTAGATATTTGCCAACGCGCTTATATTGTCAATCAAGGTCGCATTTTATGCGAAGGGTCCCCGCAAAATATACTTGCTAACCAACAAGTTCGCACGGTATACTTGGGTGAAAATTTTTCATTATAATCAAATATTAAACTGGAACACCAATTACTATGATTTCATTGGAGCAGATCAAAGATATAATTTTTCCAACGAAAAATTTGCAAAATACTTTTATCTCTTTCGCAAACCAACACTGTATTCCAGGTACTGATTTTGATGAAAAATTACAGAATTTATTTTCTGGAGACGATAACACATTACAACTGATTATAGCCCCTTTTTTACGACAACTCGCTGTCCATCACCTGGAAAACGGCGCAACAGCATACATTGCCCCCATTAAAGAACAGTTTGTCCAGGTCCAAGGAGGACTGTTGTTTCAGGCATTAAAAGAAAGAAATCAACTTGAGACCTGCAAACAAGAGTTCATCGAAAGAGTCAGTAAAATACTTTGGAATAACGCCATCCAGAATAACTTTAGTGAGGACAGTCCAGAAACAGAAATATACACATCCAGTAAGCAGAACTTCATTGAAACCTGGGGAGAACATGTATGGGCAGCCAGCTTTTCGCCGTCTAGCGATACTTCTGCTATGAATACCCCAGACACTGAGTTAGAAGACAGTTTGGGTTTAAAGGATTATTATCAGGAAATTGACTTACAAACAGATATCTCTTCGATCAAAACATGCATGGAAAATTGGGCAGCGCAACAATGGGACAGAATTTTTTACCCCGATGACTTTAGTGGAGCTTTCGATATCACCAAAAATGCTTTTGTAGAGAAATGGGATGAAGCAACTTGGCAGAGGTTATATGATGAAGACAGCTCAGCAGATGATGAGGCAGCTATTGATTATAGAGTAAGAAAACAACACTTTCTGGATAATTGGGGAGAAACATCTTGGGCGCAAACAAAAACAATCTCTTCGATTCTCCCCTGGGTAAAACGTATAGCGGATGAATTAGCCGAAGAGTTTATACGCATCAAAGGTACCGAATTATGGCAGAGAGAACTCAACCTTCAAAGTCAACCAGGTACTTTTGCAACATATCTGCAATTAGAAGCGCTGTTAGATTTATTTGATCTGCGATGCCAGGTCACATCATCTAGCCGTGACATTCAAGGTACAATAATAGAATTACGCCCTCAGGGACAACATCAAATCCATTATTATTGCGCAGATAATACTCATTGGTATGTTCACGAAGGCGAACCAAGAGCAACCTCAAGTGATAGCAACAATTGTCTGTATCATGGTTTTGCGCAATGGTTGCAACTTCTGCTGCAGGGTAAATTGCCAAGAAAAATCGTTCTGCCTATGGGTGACAAAGATACAATCATCTATAGTCAAAAACGTATCATGCGTACAACAAGTCATGCACCAGTCGCAGAGACAGCAGAAAGCGAAGAGCACAGTGAAGATCAGCGTATTGCTCTAGCAATAGCCTCCGAAGAATCGCAATCTATCCGTGCCATACGTAAAACACTGAGCTTAACATCAGATTCGGATCATGAATCTATTGCCGAACTAGAATCACTACTCGATGCTAACATCCATTTACTACTAGGACTCATCCCTGCGCGACATAGAAGATTCTTGCATCTCATGCCTTTGCTTCGAGCCATGGCAACGGCTACAAAAGAATTTGCAGAGCACAACGAACATGATCACTTATTGGTATTAAAAAAATTATTATTGTATACCACGAATACACTCTACATCCCCAACACAAAAGACGTTGAAAGAGATTGGAGCAAAGAACAGTATCGCGCCAATATAGTGGATTTAAAAATAGGAGCGAGCGAACTTTCGACCTCCACAAACACGTGTATCAAAAACCTGGCACACATCATCAGCACCATGGAATTCGATATCGACAAACCCATGTGCCGCCATACAATCCTCACACCACTTATACAACACACATCTACGCCTGAAAATGAAGACCAAGAAGATTGTATATCCACCGCTTTGTATCTCTCTGGACTACTGCTTATGATATCCAGTTTTATAAGCCTTCTCATGTTGATCATATTGACTGCCATTACGGGAAGCTTTGCATCTTTAGGCATGTTGTTACTCACAACCCCTATAAGTTTACTGGCAGCACCCTTAAGCGGCATCATAGGACTACATATAGCGCATACAGCCGTGATGATCGCCGCCACAGGAGGTCTGATGACCATGGCAAGCGGATATACTTTATTTAAAGATTTTGCGCCGGCACATATTGCTGATCTGATCGGTATCGAAGCATGTGGTTTGAGGTTCTAATGATTGCCTTTTTGAATGTGTCATCTTTATGGATGAAAAAAATCAGCAAAACCAAACATCTACCCTGGTTGGTTGCTGTTTTGACTGGCATGCTCATGCCCTTGGGTTTTGCACCGTTTCATCTACCAGGTGCCACAATTTTAAGCCTAGCTCTATTCTATACGCAGATACAAAAAGCAAGTCGCAAACGGGTGTTCTTAATTGGCTGGTTATTTGGCCTCGGTTTTTTAGGTGTGGGTATCTCTTGGGTTAATGTCAGTGTTCATACCTATGGGCATCTGAATATGTTGGCATCGATGGGTATCACAACTCTTTTAATTTTTTATTTGGCCTTGTATCCAGCGATATGTGCCCTGGCTTTTCATTACCTTAGGTACGCGCAAAGTTCTCCTTTAAAAAATTGCTTATTATTTAGTAGTCTATGGTGTTGCTCAGAATACTTACGCGCCACACTATTTACAGGCTTTCCTTGGTTGTTGATTGGATTTGGTCAAATCGACACACCTCTAAAGCATCTTTTGCCCATCATCGGCGTCTACGGTATTGGTTTTTTAACAGTTTTGGCAGCGTGCTGCTTAGCCCAAGCCGTCCATAAAAACCGGTTTTGCTTGTCCTGGCTTATGGCGTTTGTGACTATTCTAATATTGCCAGCAAGTCTAAGCACCTATCATTGGTCACGTGTAGACACTCATCCTATGTCGGTAGGGGTTATTCAAGCTAATCTGTCCATGCGTGACAAATGGGATGAACGACTTTTTTGGAAGATCATCACGCATTACCATACCCATATTAATGCATTGATGGGTAAGCACCTTATCGTATTGCCTGAATCAGCTATTCCTTTGCCAGCCTCCTATGTACACGAGTTTCTACAAGAGATTCATCAACAAGCTAAGCAAGCAGGAACAGCCATATTGGTGGGCATCCCAGAAGAAGCAAACCATGAGCAAACTTACTATTATAATACATTAACAGCGTTCGGACGGGCGTCAGGCTCCTATCGCAAACAACATTTAGTGCCCTTTGGGGAATACATCCCCCATGCTTTGCTTAATGTGCTGCAATGGTTGAGTTTGGATATGTCCAATATGCAAGCCGGAGATGCGTCTCAACCCCTATCAAAAGCCCAAGACCGCCCTTTTGCCGCTTTGATTTGCTACGAGTTAGCCTATCCCTCCTTGCTTCGACAGCAATTACCAACGGCGCAGTGGATTGTCTCTCTCAGCGATGATGGCTGGTTTGGTCATTCTTTGGCTCTGTACCAACATTTACAAATGGCACAAGTCTTATCCATACTCAGCGCTCGCTATCAGATTGTGGCAAACAACGATGGTTTATCCTCTCTCATCACCCCTCAAGGTAACGTGAGTCATGCTTTACCTGCATTTTCCTCTGGCGTATTGGAAGGCAATATATATACGGCTCAAGGCAGCACCCCCTGGGTAAAATGGGGAGATAGCCCCATATTCAGCTTGTGTTGCATGATGATTTTAGCGGCAATTTTGCAAAAGTATTGTGCAAAAATGTTCTACAAACCGACCGTATAACATGACCAACTAAGAAACATAGCCACCTTAACCTCTTGCTGTCGTACTCAAGAGGAGTTATCCTTAATAATTGACCCAAAATCTATGATAATACTATGGACATAAGCTATATACCCAGTAGCGTTGAAGAACAGGCGCAGAATTACTGGCAAAAAAAACAATCTTTTCATGCCTCTGAAGATTTAAATAAAGAAAAATTTTATTGCTTATCAATGTTCCCATATCCCAGTGGATCATTACATATGGGACACGTGCGAAATTATACGTTGGGTGACGTGATCGCGCGTTATCAACGCGCACTCGGCAAAAATGTGTTGCAACCTTTTGGATGGGATGCTTTTGGTTTACCCGCAGAAAATGCGGCCATTAAAAATGGGATTCCTCCTGCACAATGGACCAAACAGAATATTGCTGCCATGAAAGAACAGTTTCTCAAATTGGGAAATGCTATTGATTGGCGTCGCGAAATCACCACCTGCGATCCTTGCTATTACCGCTGGGAACAATGGTTTTTCATCAAGCTGTATGAACGTGGGTTGGCTTACAAAAAATCTGCAGTGGTCAATTGGGATCCCGTAGATCAAACGGTGTTGGCGAATGAACAAGTTATTGACGGTCGTGGCTGGCGGTCTGGTGCCTTAGTAGAACGCAAAGAAATTTCCCAATGGTTCCTTAAAATTACAGCTTATGCCGATGAATTGCTCAGTGGGTTAGATACTTTAGACGGTTGGCCAGCGCAAGTGAAACAAATGCAGCGCAATTGGATTGGCCGGTCTGAGGGCTGTGAAATTCACTTTAAACTCCAAGATCAAAAAACGCTTAAGATATACACCACTCGCCCCGATACTTTGATGGGAGCCACTTATTTGGCGATCGCCGCCGATCACCCTCTGGCGAAAACCGCAGCAAAGACCAACGCAGACATTCAAGCATTTGTTGAAAGCTGTCAGCACGTGCGCATGGTGGAAGCGGAAATTGCCACCATGGAGAAACGTGGGATTGATTCAGGTCTTACAGCCCAACATCCAATCACAGGAGAACAGCTGCCTATTTGGATTGCCAACTTTGTGTTGATGACCTATGGATCGGGTGCCGTTATGGCCGTACCGGCGCATGATCAACGCGACTGGGAATTTGCACAAACCTATGGTTTAGAGATAAAACCTGTTATCACTCCTATCGGAACCCATGATTTCACCAAAGCCGCCTATACAGGTGAGGGCATGCTATCTCATTCTGGCGAGTTTAATGGGTTATCCTCCAGCCTAGGCAAAAAAACCATCACAGATTATTTAGAACAACATAAAACAGGAAAAGCAACCGTCAACTATCGCTTACGCGACTGGGGTGTATCTCGCCAAAGATATTGGGGCACGCCCATCCCAATGATCAATTGTGATCAATGCGGTATTGTTCCTGTCCCAGAAACTGATTTACCCGTTGTGTTACCCGAGCATATTGAAATCACAGGCTCAGGGTCACCTTTGGCGCATTGTAGTGAATTTTTGCATACGCCGTGTCCAAAATGCGGTCAGGACGCACAACGTGAAACAGACACTTTTGATACCTTTGTTGAATCATCCTGGTATTACGCACGCTTTGCATGCAAGGGACAAACCAATGCCATGCTTGATGATCGTGCCAAATATTGGACACCTGTTGATCAGTATATTGGCGGAATCGAACATGCGGTCATGCACTTGCTCTATGCACGCTTCTTCCATAAACTGATGCGCGATGAAGGTTTGGTGAATTCAGATGAACCTTTTAAAACATTGTTGAGCCAGGGCATGGTGCTGCGTGATGGTCATAAGATGTCTAAATCTTTAGGCAATACCATTGACCCCACAAGCCTAGTAGAAACCTATGGTGCTGATACAGCTCGTTTGTTTGTCATGTTTGCAGCACCTCCTGAACAATCGCTAGAATGGTCCGATGCCGGCGTAGAAGGTTCGCATCGTTTCCTAAAACGTTTGTGGAGCTTTGCTTACCAGCATCGCGAAGTCTTCATTGACATCAACAAAACCATTCAAGATCCTAGCCACGCTATCAATTGGCAAAACTGTGAGCCTAGACTCAAAAAATCTCGTTTACATATTCATCAAATTTTACAGCAGGCACTGCAAGATTATGACCGCCAACAATTCAATACCGTTGTCTCAGGCTGCATGAAACTCTTAAATGAGCTGGCTGCATATGAACTCCAAACCGCCGAAGATGATTATTTGATACATACCGGATTTGAGTTTTTACTCAAATTACTGGCGCCGATTACACCCCATATTTGTCACGCCATCTGGCAACATTTAGGCTTTGAAAAGGCCATCATTGATGCGTCCTGGCCTAAAGTCGATAAAAATGCGCTCAAAACAGAAGAGTCTGATTTTGTTGTACAAGTAAACGGTAAATTGCGGGCGGAGTTTACTGCGGGTACCCATACACCTGAAGATAAATTGATTGAAATGGCCAAGCAGCATGCTGCTCCTTTTCTACAAGGGAAATGCATCACCAAATCTATCATTGTGCCTCATCGCAATTTGATCAATTTGGTCGTGAGCATCTAATGCGCAGCAACCATTTTGATTTGCCTGTGATCCCGCCTTTGCACGCCTTCTCCCTCTCCGGGGGGGAGAAGGGACTTTTAAAAAAGTTTTTGTTATGGCTCTTGGTAGGACTTACCCTGTCTGGGTGTGGCTTTCATCTACGCGGTATACTCAACATGCCCACCTGGTTGAACGATGTGGCAATCATTGTTGAAGCCGCAAATCGTGATTTAGACCCGATGTTAAAAGAACAACTACAAGCTTACCATATTCGCATGTCTACCCATCCAGCAACTGCACGTTATTGGCTGATCATAGAAGAAGATAACGAAGAACAGCATATCACCTCGGTCAGTTCCAGCACGACGCCACGCCAATATCAAATGACCTATCGAGTCAAATTCAAACTTCAAGCCGCAAACGGCAAAGAGATTATTCGCTTGAGCACAGTCACCACCACAAGGCAACTTACTGTCAACAGTGATCGCATCCTAGGCTCAAATGATGAAGAAAACACCTTAAAACGTGAAATGCGCCGTGATGCAGCCCTTCAAATTATGGATCGGATTGGACACTATACCCCATGATCATACCCTATCAAGCCTTAGAGAATCATCTCAAAAAACAATGCGCTTCGGTTTATCTGGTTACGGGGCTGGACCTGTATTTATTTCATCAAGCCGTCAGCTGGATCAAGCAAGCTTGGAAAAAAAAATTAGCCCAAGACACTTATGAAGAATGTATCATGACACCGCAACTGGCCACTGACTGGGCGCAGAGTTTCCAAGAGGCCAACACCTATTCCTTGTTTTCCTCACATAGTTTTTTGGATCTGCGTTTCGATAAAAAAACCATAGATGCAGGCAGTAAACAACATATTCAAACCTATCTAGAACACCCCAACCCCCGATCTTTGGTGTTGATTCAAGCGCCTTCCTTGCCTGCCAAACAAGTACAATCTATCATCAACCATCCCAATATCGTGCACACTCATATTCTACCATTGACACCGCAAGCCTTCAAAAAGTTCATTATTGAACGCCTACAAACGTTACAGTTGCGCTGTACTCCCGAAGTCCCAGATTTGATTTATCAGTATCATCAAGCAAATTTGTTGGCATGCAGCCAATTTATGGAGCAATTATCGTTGATGCATGATACTGCGCAAGTCGTGGATCAACCTACAGTCATGGGCTATTTGCGAGATCAAAGTGAGTTTACTCTATATGAGTTGGGAGATGCTTGTTTAGCTGCCCATACGACCAAAGCCATTCATATTTTTCGTCAGCTCCATCAAGCACAAACAGAGCCCACTTTGATTATCTGGCTTTTGAGCCAAGAGCTTCGCAAGCTGATTCAGCTGCATCATTTATTGCAATCCATGACGTACTCAGCCGCTTGCCAGCAACTGAAAATCTGGTCTCAAAAAACCGCCTTATATCAACAAGCATCCAAGCGCCTATCGGTGACTCAACTCTATACTATGCTGAAACTATGCCAATACCTGGATGAACAACTCAAATCCAACCGCAGTGCTGGCATATGGAGTGAGTTGGAGCAATTGATTTTAAAAATTGCTTGAAAAAATAAAGCGATGCACGCATCTTTTGTAGCTGCTCGTTCGGCCTAAGATGATCACTCGTTAGCCATCGGTTCAAAAGTAAATGTCGCAACACGTTCGTCACCATACCACAGTTCCCAGGAACGCGAACCCCCATATGGCTGTTTCATGCTAAGAGTGCTCCCGTTTTTTGTGCATTTAATGGCCTTTCTATCATTTTCTGTAAGATCAGGATCTGTAACTTTGTAGATCGGCATGCCCGTACCCGCTCCCTGTCCAACCAATTGTAGAGAAAGAGATTTATCGCCAGGACCTGTACAAGATATGTCAGCAAATACGCTTGAGCTAACGAAGAACGCCAGTACCGCAGAAAGGCACACAGCTTTAGCAGTGTATGACTTTGTCGACCTAAAATGCATTGTTAAATTTTCCATGAGTATTTGTAACTCCCCACGTCATCCCGAGCGCAGCGAGGGATCTCCTGTCGTGTGGTACTT
>CAZVEH010000008.1:0-58741 GCA_964625775.1 uncultured Legionella sp.
CCACACGACAGGAGATCCCTCGCTGCGCTCGGGATGACGTGGGGAGTTACTATAAGTGTATTGATTGTTTAAAAATTAGACCATGGCGTTAGTTATTTATTATCAAAGCCATCCCAGTCAAAATCGTTATCCAGCTCCCCTTCATAATCTTCTAACTCAGCTTTTAATCGACGCCTCTCCATTCTGGCTTCTAATTTACGCCGTACTTCTTTGATACGTTCAGGATCAATAGGTCCTGATTCAAAGTCATCAGCAGAATCAGATTCAGATTCTGAATAAAAATAATTATCATCTTGATCCGAATGTTGTTTCATGTTGAACGCTCCATTGAACTTTATATATACAGTATAGTTGTTTTTTTCAATATTATCTGAATAACCCATCAAGATCTGATATGATTCCTCAAGGTTCTATGGGTTGAATATTTTTATGCTTAGTTATCAACATGCTTATCACGCAGGTGGCTTTGCCGATGTCATCAAGCATCTGGCATTGGTTCAAATTCTTGACTATATGGTCCAAAAAGATAAGCCTCTGTTTTATCTTGATACCCATTCAGGTCGCGGTCTATACCATTTGCGAGACAAATATGCTTTAAAAACGCAGGAAGCAGCTGCAGGCATTGAATTACTTTGGTCGGTTCGTACCCAATTGCCAAAAGAGTTTGATCAGTATATCCAAGCTATTCGCCAGTGGAATCCGGATGGTCAATTACAGCATTACCCAGGCTCGCCTGCTTTGGCCATGCACGGTTTGCGTGAACAAGATCGCTTATACTTTTGTGAACGACACCCGCGCGAATTTGAACACCTCAATGCATTTGTACGGCAATACCCACATCCCCGAGCACATTGCGCGAATGAAGACGGATATCAGCAGTTAAACGCTTTATTACCCCCTTCTGAGCGACGCGGATTGATCATGATCGACCCTTCTTATGAAGTAAAAAACGAGTATCGCCAAGTCACTCAAATGGTCAAAACAGCTCATCGACTCTTTGAAACAGGTACCTATTGCATTTGGTATCCTATCGTAGATAAAAAATTACATGCGCACCTCTTGCGTGGTTTTGAAGCACTTGATGCCCCCAAACATTTAAGAGCTGAGTTTCATTTGAATGCCAAAGCACCTCAAGGCATGGACGGCTGCGGTGTTTATATGATTAACCCGCCTTTCGTTTTAGAACAGCAACTGCGGGTTGTTTTTGATCATTTATTGCAAGTGTTTCATCCTAAACGCTCTTCTTATGTGCTCGATACGTTGAGATAAATCAATCAGGATACGTATCTTCCCTAGAAGTTTTTTAGTACACTAAAACGCGGTAATTTTTACAAGGCATTCAGTTGAAGGTAAGATTTTCCAGGAAATTGCTATGTTTCTTTGTGGTTATCAGCTCCTTGATACCCTTGAGCAGCTGGTCTTTTGGCACTCGCACTGTATGGGATGTGTTACGCCAACAATTTTCTTTAAATCATGAAGTCACCCAACCAGAAGTGCAAGCACAATTGCATTGGCTGCTGAATCACCCTGGCTACATTCAAAAATTGACGCAGTCTGAACCCTATATGTACCACATCATGACGGAACTCAAAAAACGCCATCTTCCGGGTGAAATTGCGCTGATTCCTATGATAGAAAGCGCTTATGATCCTTTTGCATATTCTGGGGCTGGAGCGGCTGGATTATGGCAGCTGATGCCGGGCACTGGAACCGATCTGGGTTTGAAGCAAGACTGGTGGTACGATGGGCGCCGAAGTATCGCCTCTTCGACTGATGCAGCTCTTAATTATTTAGAATACTTGCACCGCTTTTTTAATGGCAATTGGATTTTAGCGTTTGCTGCGTATGATTCTGGCGAAGGCACCATGGCACGCATCATCAAAGCAAGTCATCAATCAGTGCAAAATGTGAATTTCTGGTCGTTACCTGTACCTCGAGAAACAAAAGCGTATATCCCGCGTTTATTAGCATTGGCAGAAATCATTCAAAATGCGCCTCGTTACCATATTCAGTTGCCCGATATCCCACATGTGCCCTACTTTGAAGAAGTAAATATCGGTACCCAAATCGATTTAAACCACGCCGCAAAACTGGCTGGCATTTCTTACGGAGATCTGATCAAATTGAATCCGGGTTACAATCGCTGGGCAACCGCGCCTTATCGTCCTTATAAATTATTGATTCCTGCGAATAAAGTAGAACGCTTTAGCCGCAATCTGGCCAATGTTCCGGAAGATCAACGTGTTTCTTGGACGCGTCATCAAGTCAGTGCTGGTGATAATCTAAACATCATCGCTGAACGCTATCATACGACGATTAATTTGATCAAAGAATTAAATCAACTTAAATCCAATGCTATCACCAAGGGACAGTATGTTTTGATTCCTAGTAAAACAGCCGCCGTAACAACATCTCGCCTACCCGCAGTCGGACATTACGCAAAACCCACCGCGTATAAAATCATTTATATTGTTGATAAAAAAGACAGATTCCAAGATTTGGAACAGCGATTTCATGTATCCGCAACACAGATCAAACAATGGAATAATCTCAATCCTTCTTCAAATTTGCGTGCTGGTCAAAGCCTGGTGATTTGGAAATCAAGCCAACACCCCATATATAGGGTCAAAGCTGGAGATACTTTAAGTCGAATCGCTCAAGTGCATCATACAACAATGAAGCAAATAGTGGACTTAAATCCCAACCTAAATGCTTCAAAATTGCGTTTGGGGCAAGTTATTTTATTGGGATAAATCAGGATCTGTGATGCTGACTGAGAAGTCATCAAAATAGGCATGTTGATCGGTGGCTGGCGCCCAGTCAAGCGTTGAACCTCCGAAAAAAGTATCCATTTTCACCTGGTCAATATGAATACTTGGGTCCTTACGCAACAGGATATTGGTAATCGAAAAAACTTTCTGACCATCCACCCAGGCATTAATGTAACCATTCGCTTTGCCAGGATCACCTAAAAACACTTCTTGCTTGATGGTGTACCATACACCTGTTTGCAAATAAAAACTCGGCTCTGTCGAGTAATAATCCCCACATCTTTCCTGTTTCTCAGGGTTATACACATATCCAAAGAGCAGTCCATTTTCTCGCCACATGTACCGCGCGCTGAATCCGTCGAACGTGGCATTATCAATACAGCCGGTAGGACTATCAGGTGCACTCGTCAATCCAGGTAATTTCCCGCCTTTTACCCACGCAAAATCATCTGCAAACTTCAATCGATACTGAAAAAACAAATGATCATAGGCACCGTCAAGGGGTGCAGAAAAAGTCATACCTGACTGTCCTCCTATTTTTTGAGCCAAGTAAGTCATCTCAAGAATTTTCTGGTCTGGCGCATCCTCATCATTGATAATGCTGAGCCGACTCCCTTGACCCGAGGATGAATTTGGCTTTATTCCCCAATCTTTTTTAAAATCATTCACACTATACAAACCTAGCTCATCATCACTAAAATTCACTGGATGGTCTACTGACAAGGCAAATACAGAGAATGGGAGTAACAAAGTTAAGGTTATTTTAATAAATACGCTCACATAAACCTCTTTGTTGTTTTGTATTCAGGTATGCGACAATTATAGACCACATATAGATCATTAAGTTTTTTATTACACTATGGCCCCTCATCCTGAGTGACATGATTTAGAAATCCACAATCGTTTTGCGTATACTCCAGCGCTAAAAAATGCCTTTCTATGGTTAATATCAGTGGTCTGACGCCGCGTTTGCCGCTGACAGAGTTGCGCAGGCTTCTTCTCAATCAAGCAGTTATAGAAGGCAAACCCATTTACGCCCACTCAAGTACGTCTTATTTACCTCATTCCTATTTGTCGAATCATCTGGTTGCGTTTTTTCTGCAAAAACGCAGCCACTTCGTATGAAAAAAGATTTTGGTCTAGATGATAAAAACACTGGTGAAACATGCAGCGATGTCATTCTTGGCATCTGAGGGTTGCATTTGCATAAAACTTCCTAGAAAGAATCTGGTGATTTGTTCGTTCAGGCCTTATACTTTGATCACCTGGTGATGATGATTCGAGACTTATGAAGCTTTTATTTGATTTCTTTCCTATTGTATTGTTTTTTATATCTTATAAATTTTTTGATATTTACTATGCCACCGCAATTGCTATGGGCGCATCCGTTGTGCAAGTGTTATTTTTTCGCTTCAAGCATCAACGGTATGAAAAAATTCATTTGGCAAGTCTAGCGCTCATTTTGATTCTCGGAGGCGCCACCCTGTTTTTTCATAATCCTTGGTTTATCAAATGGAAACCTACTGGCATTTATTGGTTATCTTCTTTGGTGTTTCTTGGGTCTAATTTTATTGGTGCAAAACCCATTATTCAGAAAATGATGGACAGCAATGTCAGTTTGCCACCCAAAATCTGGCGAAGACTCAATTATGCTTGGGCAATTTATTTTGCCTTGATGGGTGGGCTCAATTTATATGTTGCGTATTTTTATACCACCGATTTTTGGGTGAATTTTAAATTATTTGGTGGTGCAGGGTTTATGCTGATTTTTGTACTGATACAAGCCTTATATCTCACGAAACATGCCATTGAACCTTCTTCTAGTCGATCATAAGGGGTTGGCATGAGGATTTTACTGGTTGAAGACGACGAACTATTAGGCGACGCCGTCAAAGCCGGATTAATCCAATTTGGGTATATTGTGGATTGGTTAAAAAACGGCGAAACTGCCAAGAACATCGTCAAAACAGATTCGTTTGACTTGATGATCCTTGATCTCAGCTTACCCAAGGTTTCTGGCATGACGCTTTTGCAAATCATACGCCAAGCCAACATCCAAACGCCGATTATTATCTTAACCGCCCGTGAATCTATTGATGATCGTATCAGAGGTCTTGACTCAGGAGCAGATGATTACATCACCAAACCTTTTGATCTGGACGAATTAGGCGCTAGAGTACGTGCTCTTACTCGACGCTCACAAGGTCGTGCCGATGCCGTTTTACATTATGAAAACATCACAATTGATTTGGCAGCACACTCCGTTTTAGTAGATGGTCAGCCCATCAATGTACCGCGGCGTGAATTTGCTTTGCTACAAAAATTGATTGAGTCCAGTGGACAGGTCCTATCCCGGGAACAACTGATGCAGAGTATGTACAGCTGGGACGAAGAAGTCGATAGCAATGCCCTGGAAGTCCATATTCATAACTTGCGTAAAAAATTAAATGCAAACTTCATACGCACGATTCGTGGCGTGGGTTATTTGGTCGATAAGCGCCCCAAGGATGATCTCCCTTGAAATCGTCTATTCGCAAATTTCTTCTCATTAATCTACTGTTTGCGGTGACCCTCACCACAACGCTGACTGCGGTGGGTAATTATTATCTGGATCAAAAAAATATTCAGGAACATTTGGATACTTTGATGGCCATCTCTGCTTTATCCTACCAAGCATTACTAGGGGATGACGTTTATCAACGCCAATTGGTAGGTATCCAAGATGCTTTAAATACCATTCCCGGTAAAATTGAACAATATTATCCGAAAGAGCAACTGTCCACCGAATCACCAGAATTTTATTTGGAGAAATTTAATTTTCAAGTTTGGTCTGACAGCAACAAATTATTACTTCATTCATCTGGCGCTCCAAAAATACCTTTGCTGTCCAAAAAAGAAGGATTTCACAACAAAGTGATTGAGGAGCAGCATTGGAGAGTGTTCACAACAACAAACCCTAAAGCAAACATTCGTACCGTTTTGGCCGAACGTTATGATACTCGCAATGAATTAGGTAGAAGAATAGCATTAGATGATTTGTATATCATGCTACTCACCCTGCCTTTGTCTGGCTTTCTCATTTGGATTGTGGTTGGCCGTGGTTTAGATAATTTGGAGAAAGTTGCTGAAGAATTAGCCAATCGAGAACCCAATCACTTAGAGCCTGTGAAAATAGAAGCGCTTCCCGATGAAATTCGTCCCGTGATTGATGAGTTAAATAAACTCTTATATCGACTGAAGGAAGGCTTTGAACGGGAAGCACGGTTTGCAGCAGATGCCGCACATGAATTACGCACCCCTTTGGCTGCATTAAAGGCCCAGGCCCAAGTTGCCCTAAACACCAATGACATCAATGAAAAGAATATTGCACTACAAAAGGTGATTGCCAGCGTCAATCGCAATACTCATATTGTTCAACAGTTATTAACCATGAGTAAATTGGTTCCTGAGCGAGCCATCATCCACGATCTGGATGATGTTAATTTAGCAAAAATCACTCGAGAGATTTTAGCCATGTTGGCCCCTGCTGCCATTGAACAACACATTGAATTGGAGTTTGAACCTGGAGAAGACGTAGCCACTTTCCCTGGCACGCCTACCGCTATTAGCATCTTAATTCGTAACTTAGTAGACAATGCAATTCGTTACACAGAATCTGAAGGTCATGTGATCGTGCGGGTGTATCAAAACCACTCTGATGTCGTTCTAGAAGTAGAGGACAATGGACCTGGCATCCCAGAAAAATTTCATTCTCGCGTATTCGAGCGTTTTTTTCGCGAGCTTGGTAATACAAGCACCGGCAGCGGTCTAGGTTTGGCCATCGTTCAGCAAATTGCTATTTTGCATCACGCAGATATTACCTTAGACGCCCCCAAAACAGGCACAGGATTAATTGTTCGAGTATTTTTCCACTTGAAAACAGGTTTGATGTCGGAGGCGGTAAAGAAACGGGATAAAAGCTAAAGCCAAAAGCGATGAAATCGAATACAATCCTACCCAACCATAATGAGTCTGAAGAAGGGCTCCGATAGGGCCAGAAAACACCCTTGGCAAGCCCGCTATACCCACAAGAATGGAAAATTGCGTTGCTGTAAAGCGTTGATTTACAAAACGCATCAGCAGCGCTACGATGGCGGTTGTGCCCATGCCTGCGGCAAAGTTGTCACTAATAACCGCTAAGATCAGCAAAGACAATTCTTTACCCGATGAGGCCAAGACAATGAAAATCATGTTGGTCGCAGCTTGTAATACACCAAATATCAATAACGCACGATATAACGCACAATGTATTAAAATAAAACCACCGATTAATCCACCAGCAATGATAGCAACAACACCCCATATTTTATTGACGTAGCCAATCGTCGCTAAAGAAAACCCCAGCCCTTGAATCAAAAATGGCATGATAATGCCGCTGGTGCTGGTAGTAAACGCTTCTCCCAACTTGAACAATAAAATAAAACCGGCCATAGTCACGATATCGGGGCGTGATAATAAATCACGGATGGGACCCATAAACACTGCCAACTTAGTATGGGTAGCCTGCGGGTTAGGAGGTTCTGGACTCCAAATCGTCGCACACATGCCAACGATCATCAGCATACTCATCACACGGTACGTAGCAATCCAACCGTAATACTCCGCCATAATTAAAGCTACACCACCTCCAATCAACATCGCCATACGATACCCGAATACTGCAAGGGAAGCGCCCAGTCCATAAAGTGATTTAGGAAGATACTCCGTACGATGTGCATCAATGGTCGCGTCTTGGGTCGCAGAGCAAATCGCCAAAAATAGGGCTATTCCAGCCATCAACATAGGAGACGTATTCGGGGAAAACCACGTCAAAACATGAAATCCCACAGCCAGTAGAATTTGCATGCTTAACATCCAGCTTCTTCTTTTTCCTAGAGGAAGTAGACTGTATCGGTCTAATAAGGGGGACCATAAAAATCGATATAAATAAGGTAGACTTACCAAACTAAGTGCGCTGGTTATCCAAACCGAAAGTCCTGCGTTTGCAAACCATGCTTGCAAAGTTGAGCTGACCAAGGTCATGGGTAAGCCGGAAGAAAATCCAAGGAGAAAGACTATTAATAACTGTTTGATCATTTTAAACGGCTTATTTTTTCCATGCCATCCCCACTCAGGCGCCTATCTTTCAGCGGATTTAACGTTGAACCGATGCCCGCCTGAGCGGGAATAGCAATATCATAGAGTCAACAAACCCCTGGGGGGACGGCAGGTATTTAGGATATTATTTCTTTTTATCAATAGAAATCAGGTGAACATTAAACACCAACGTTTCATTTGGCCCAATCAGACCGCCTACATTCCGCACACCATAAGCTAAATTGGAAGGAATATAAAGTTCCCAAGTGGAACCAACAGGCATCAATTGCAATGCTTCAGTCCATCCTGGAATGACTTGCATCAATTGGAATGTAGCTGGTTTACCGGATTTTTCGGTACTATCGAACACGTCGCCATTTAACAAGCGGCCAGTATACTCTACCGTTACGGTATCTGTTTTTGCGGGTATCGGTCCAGTTCCTTTGGTAATCACTTTGTATTGTAATCCACTTGCAGTGGTCACTACGCCCGACTTTCCTTTGTTTTCTTGAAGAAAAGCTTGGCCCTTGGTTTGATTTTCTTTAGCTTTTTGTTCGAATTGAGCGGAAGTTTTTGCCATCATGTCTTTTTGAAACTTAACCAAAGTTTCTTTCATTTGCTCATCAGTTAACAATAACGGACCATTGGAAATCCCATCTTCAATGCCTTTTGACAATGCAGGAACATTGATTTCAATTTGTTTTTGTTTGATATTTTTACCTAAATCAACCCCAATACTGTATGACAGTTTTTCCATATCGGAAGTCAAAGATACAGCATGAGCAAATGGTGCCGTCATCGTCAGTCCTAATACGCTCACAGCGACCAGTTTCATTTTCATAATCAATCCCCTTTGATAATTTTGTCTAAAAATTTATTCGTAGAATAAGTTTACACGCCACGACATTCTGCCGAAATTAAGCAGGAAATGCTAGTCTTATTTGATGGGTTCCATGAACAACTTATCGAATCATCCGCATCTAAGTCTTTACAATATGCTCAATGGAAGGTAAATTAGCACTTTTTTGATTTAGAGCACGTGAAATGGATTATAAAAAGTTTATTTGTGTCATTTGTGGCTTTATTTATGACGAAGCCTTGGGTTGGCCCGAAGATGGCATTGCGCCAGGCACACCATGGGAAGATGTTCCCGAAAACTGGTTTTGTCCTGATTGTGGTGCAGGTAAAGAAGATTTTGAAATGATAGAGCTAGATTAAGAGCTTTCAACTTGATTACATTGCGCTTGAAGCGCAGTGTAATCAACGTTTCAACCCCTATCAAAACGGTTTGACCACTACCAATAGAACAATCACGATCAAAAGCAACGACGGCACTTCATTAAATACTCGATAAAACTTAGTGGAATGCGTATTAGTATCGGCTGCAAATTGTTTGACACAATACCCGCAATAAGCATGATATATCCATAACAACACGATCAACCCTAATTTGGCTTGCATCCACCCTGCCTGCCAATAATAGCTCTCATTTTGGCTAAATAACCAAAATCCCAAACCACTGGTTATCACGCCCGCAGGACACATAATGGCATAAAACAAACGAAATTCCATAATGTTAAAGCGCTCCAGGCTTGTCTTGTCTTTGGCTTGGGTGTGATACACAAATAGCCTTGGAAGATAGAACAATCCTGCAAACCAAGTCACCATAGTAATGATGTGAAACGCTTTGATGATTAACATGTTTATCTCCTTTTTTTAGAAGTGCGCCGTCTTTTCAGATGATTCAGCCCTTCGACCCCTAATGAAAAAATCATCACGGTATATAGATATTCTCTAGGCACATGAAATGAAAATCCATCAGCAATAAGTAAGGTGCCTATCAGCAGTAGAAAACATAAAGCCAACATTTTTATGGTAGGGTAACGACTGATAAACTCCGCTATGGCTGTACTAGAGTACAACATCACTATAATAGCGATACTGATGGCCAATGCCATGATCCAGAACTCGTTGGTTAACCCAATCGCGGTTAAAACACTGTCTGTAGAAAACACAATATCCATCAAAGCAACTTGTAGCACCACACCCCAAAAACTGTATTTCTTCTTTAAGTCTTTTGGAGACAATTCCTGTGGATCAACTTCGATATGAATTTCTTGCGTGGCTTTGGCGATCAAAAAAAAGCCACCGATAATTAAAAACAAAGTATGAATAGAAAAAGAATATCCGCGGATCTCAAACAAAGTTTCATTCAAGCTCACCAAAACCAGCGCAAATGCCAATAAAAACAAGCGACTCATCCAAGCAAACGATAGTCCCCAATAACGCGCTTTCCGCCTGAGACCTTGCGGTAGTTTTTCAGTTAAAATCGATAAAAAAACCAGATTATCTACACCCAGAATGATTTCTAAAGCAGTCAATGTTAACAAAGTCAAACCCATGTCCATATAAGTCATAAAGCCTCTCTATCGAATTATCCTCAAGCTTGCTCAAATTTCACTCCATGAGCTTGCAAATGCGTTGATCTCAGGGCAAGATCATGTGTGTCTATAAATAACTCAAATAGCCGCCGTCTCGCGCTTTATGCGCGGGATCCAGAGATCTTGCTAAATTCCTGGATCCCGCGGACGAGCCGCGGGACGTAGTAAATTGGTCATTGGTTGCAAATTAAATTCCAATCGAGCATTTATTCAATACACATGCGGTTGCCCTGGCCTTGATCTGTTGACCACGGTTATCTTGTATAGTACTATATTTGAGTCAAATTTCGAGTACCTAAACATTAATATCATTAAAAAATTCATAAATAGATCAAAGTCAAATAAGACAAGGATTGATCCCAAATATATTGTTCCCCTGAATCGCCATAGCATTCTAAAACAAAATATCAATCCTAATGCCATTACCGTGCTAGAACGCCTTATCCAATCCGGATACGAAGCGTATTTGGTAGGTGGATCTGTGCGCGACCTATTGATCAAGCAATCTCCCAAAGATTTTGATGTGGCTACAAATGCAACGCCTCAGCAGGTTAAAAAATTATTTCGTCATGCTCGCATCATTGGTCGTCGATTTAAATTAATCCATATTCCCTACCATCGAGAGATCATTGAGGTCGCCACATTTCGTGCCCATGAACCGGTCCACACTAACCTTCAAACCAACGAACAGGGAATGCTGATAGAAGATAATGTTTATGGCACCTTAGAGCAAGACGCATGGCGAAGAGATTTCAGTGTCAACTCACTTTATTACCACATAGAAAATGGTTCAATTGTCGATTTTACGCATGGTTTTCAAGACATCCAAAATAAACTCATACGCATCATCGGTGATCCCGTGACACGTTATAAAGAAGACCCAGTTCGTATGTTACGCGCAGTGCGATTCAGCGCAAAACTCAATTTTACAATTGCACCTGAAACAGCAGCGCCTATTCATGATTTGAATCATTTGATTGCCCATGTGTCAGGCTCACGTTTGTTCGATGAAATGATCAAGCTTTATCAATGCGGCAATGCCTATGCAGTGCAACCTATGCTTGAAGAGTACGGTTTATTTCAACATCTGTTTCCTTTTAGCGCCAAGCTGTTAGATACGCACCCGGTACATCCCTTTTTAATGCTTGCTTTAGAAAGCACCGATCATCGCATTAAAATCCAAAAACCTGTGAATCCAGCCTTCTTGTTTGCCGTGATTTTATGGTTTCCTGTGCAAGAACGGGCAAGGTTGCTGCGTGAGTCAGGGGTTGATCCTGTACCTGCCTTTGATCAAGCGATGTCCTATATCTTTAGCGAACAAAATAAAATCGTCATGATACCGAAACGTCATGCGCAAGTCATACGTGAAATCTGGCTTTTACAATCCCGTTTTGCCAAACGATCTGGGCACCGCGCACATTATGTGCTGAATCACCCACGTTTTAGAGCCGCCTATGATTTTCTTGCATTGCGTGCTCTTGCCAAAGATGAATCGATTGATTTGGCCAAGTGGTGGACGACATTCCAAGAGGTTGATGAAGCAACTCAACTTAGCATGATAGATGCATGCACTGCCCCACGCCACGCCGGCGAGTAATCGCATGCCGATCGCATATTTAGGCCTTGGTTCCAATCTTCATGAGCCGCGTCGACAACTGTCTCGGGCACTTCAATCTTTGGCGAAATTTCCACAGACAACACTTGCCACGCAATCCAGTATATACCGCTCCAAACCTATTGGCGTCAGAGCACAACCTCATTACCTGAATATGGTCGTGATGTTAAAAACCACCCTATCTCCGCAACAACTCCTCAAGCATTGTCAGGCTATAGAACAGCAACAAAAACGACTTCGGAAAAAAATTTGGGGTGCAAGGACCATTGATATTGATATTTTATTGTACGGTCAACACGTCATAGAATTACCTTACTTACACATCCCACATCCCGAGCTTTTGTATCGAGATTTTGTCTGGATGCCTTTGCTGGAGATTTCTCCACGGCTTTGTTTGCCCAATGGCCAAGCGTTGTCTGATTGCATTGTAAAAATAGAACCTTCTATTGTTGCCTGTTTTTCATAATCTCAACTACACTCAATACTATAGGCATCATAGGTTGAAGGAGAAGAGCCATGTATAAAAGTATCCTGCACGCAACAGATTTGTCAGAAAATCATTTTGAAATGTGTCAACAAGCTGTAAAAATCGCTAAATGCTTTAAAGCTGACTTATACCTGCTGCATGTCATTGAAGAACCGGCAACGATGATCCTTGCCCAAGGTTTAGGATTTACTGAAATTGCAAGCCCAGAACCCCTACTCAACGACGCCAAAATGGTGATGTCGGTGCTAGGAGAAAGTTTAAACATTCCCCAACAACAGCTTTTTGTAGAATTTGGATCCACTTCGGAACAGATCTTTAACAAAGCAGCTGATTTGGGATGCCAACTGATCGTGATTGGTCATCATTTCCCACATAAGATGTCCATGTATACCGGCAACACAGCCCGTACTGTGGTCAATGAGACCAAGTATGACGTGCTTACTTTACGGTAATTGACCTGACACTAGTGCTCGTTGACAAGATCAGTGGTACGTGATTTTCTCAATTTGGTTTTTATCGGCAGTAAAAATAAAAGCCCCTCAGGGGCTTTTGGGCTATTGAAGTCAGTCTACTAGTACCAACCGCTATAGGTGTAACTGGCATCATACCCACAAGAACTGCAAGTGCTACAAGCGCTGCATTGCCTGCTGTCTGTTGTGCTTGCGGGTACATAGGACGAACCTAGATTGCAAATATCCGTTGTGCAACATCCATTCAGCATTGCCGTTGATATGATCAAAGCAAGTGTCAATAAGATTCCTTTCATGATGACTTCCTTTTCGCTGTTTGTGTACTTTAATTATAGCTAAAGTTTAATAATTGTACAGTTACGAGGTGTAAAAATAGTACAGATGGTCAGCTAGTACAAATAATTATGGAATAAGTCTCGTCCTTTCTGACCATGAGTACTTTAAGTGTTCGCTGACAAAAATATTTACTATAGTTGACAAAATTTTCTACACGTGTAGTTCTTAAATCCTCCTGCATCAAAGGAACATGGATCATCCGTCGAAACACACTCGTGCGAGTAGTAATTAATACATTTCTCTGCACACCTTTGTGGTGGTGTGTTTGCATACGACAGCTCAGGCAAAATACTCACCGATGCAGACAGCAGTATTGCTACTATTATTTGTTTTAATGCTCTCATAATATCTCCTTGATTGGAATATTAACCTAACTTCCAATTTAGTATAGTTTATACTTGATATTTTTTTTTTAAGTTATCTAAAATACAGGGTGAGATCACGTCTGAAGGAATATTAATCTAATCTTCGTCTTTGCGAGCGATAGCGAGTCAAAGACGATGTATTGCTTTAAGTGATGAAAATTAATCCACTCATGCGATTACCCTGATCTAAAATACGGCTTTATGTTGCGACTTGTTGAACGGTTGCAAAAAACTTATGTGATTTTATCTTTGAGTTGACTCATTTTACTGACATTTTCAACGTAGATATTGGATCCCCGGCCTAATGCGCACCAGAGAATCGTTTTTTCATCACTTCACTGGGAAACTGACGTGCTCCGTAACTGATGTCGTAGTTGTTTAAAAAAGCATTTCCGTGTAAACAATTCAGAAATTGATATTTTTTACCAGGATGCTGGGGGGTGTTGTCCTTAAAATGGTACAGATGATAATGCCCGTGTTCGTCCATGATCTTAGCCTCATCTTATGATAAATTAAGATATAGTCTATAAAAATCAAATGATCAATCCCCTTTGACCAGAGGTTATATCATGTCGGGCTCAAAAGCTCCTTGAAAAGATACAGTGCCCAACAAAGGAACGGAGAGTTTACGTTTTAATGTATGTAAATTCTCTTGTTGCGCAGACATCTTTGGATCCAGGAAATTTGCAATCCACCCTTTGCATGAGATCCCATGCGATTGTAACGCCCATGCGGTCAATAATGCATGATTGATACAGCCTAAGCGCATGCCTACCACTATTATAACCGGTATCTTGCTTTGCGTTAAAAAATCAATCCAGGTTTCATCATCATTCAAAGGCACCATCAAGCCTCCTGCACCCTCGATCAGCAAATGCTCTAACCCAGCGCTGGGATAAGACTGACAAAACGCCAGGATCTCAGAGACCGATAGGGTGAACCCATTTTCTCTAGCCGCCAAATGTGGCGCAATCGGCTTTTGCATCATCCAACGATTGATAGATGGTGTCAGGACGCCATTTGCTTTTTGAAGAGCCTCAACGTCTTCATTGATCAACACACCTTGTTCTTCTCGACAACCACTGGCAACAGGCTTCAACGCATGCGCAGGCTGTTGTTGCTGCCTAAAATAATCTAATAACGCAACCGTCACATAAGTTTTACCACAATCAGTATCAGTGCCTACAACAAAATAAGTATTCAACATAACATAGACTCTAGGGTTTGGAGGAATTCTGTGGGATGGGATAAAAAAGGAATATGGGCTGCATTGGGTAAGAAGGCGTATTGAAAATGAGGATAACGGATTTGCATTATGGGCATTAATCTTCGTGGCACAATGCTATCTCGCCGTCCAAACATAAATGAAACAGGTTGCTTTAGGGCATCCAACGCCGTGCGCAAATCCCATTGCTTTAAGACCAATAAGCCTTGCTCTAACCCCAAAATTTCGTTTAACGCAGTTTGTTCAAACGGGTGATCAACATCAGGAGGTAGTTGCGCCTGTACAAATTGCGTGCGGGTGTGTTGAGGGTCGGCTTGGAACTGCTGACAAAATTCATCCAGTACCTCAGGGGTAATCCCGGCCCAATTGGGTTCTCGGATGAAATATGGAGAAGAGGCAATATTGACCAACTGGCGCACTCTATCAGGTGCCTCTGCTGTCAATCGGGTCGCAAACAGCCCTCCTAATGACCACCCTGCTAATATAAACGTCTGTGGCAATTGTTGTAATAATTCAACCTTAAACTCAGTCCATGACATCACAGGACTGCCACCAAACCCAGGTAAATCCACTAAAATAATTTGCTGCACAGCCGTTAAATTTAGCAAATCAGGCATTAAAGGCTTCCAAATCTCGCTATCAAATCCCCAACCATGGAATAAAACCAATGCGGTTCCGTGACCAAACGATTGAATAGCCAACCGATTACTCATGCGTGCAAAACCTGGAACAGCCGATCTATATCTTGATGCGTATGATGATGATTTAAAATAACGCGTAAGCCCGTTTCTTGTTTCGTCACAGTAGGTTGGCGAATGGCGAAACATCTTATGCCCTGATGTTGTAACGTGAGCGCAAGGTTTACCGCTAAAAAAGGACAGCCCAATTGCAATTGCTGGATAGGCGTCAGTGAATCACGCCACTGTAACGAGGAGGATTGAATGCACTGTCTAAAGTATGCAATCAAGCTTTGTAAATGCTGGCGACGATCATCAGCATCCCTTAAAATCGCCAAAGTTTCGCGAATTCCGTATGCAAATGCAGGACTGATGGCGGTTGAGTAAACAGGTTGTCGCGTGGCTTGCAGTAACGCGTCGATCCAATCTGCTTTGCCGGCAACGATTGCACCCGAAGCAGCCAAAGATTTGCCAAAAGGAATCACTCGCAGTGGAACCTGATCTTGAGTCAATCCAGCGGCCTTTGCCCCGCCAAGTCCCTCAGGTCCTAAAACCCCAAATCCATGCGCCTCATCAACCACCATTGGGGTGCCTAACCCTGATATTTCAGCAAGAGGTGCGCATAAACCACTCATGCTAAACACAGACTCCGTCATGATCAAGGTCATCGCCGCAGTATGCTGTAATTTTTTTTTCAGATCGGTCAAATCATTATGAAGAAAGCGCGAGTAAGTTGCTTTGGATAATTCTAAGCCATCGTAAACCGATGCGTGTACTGATTTATCTATCAATACATGGGCTTTAAATTGGGCCAATAAACTGACAACACTTAAATTAGCTACATAGCCCGACGAAAACAATAGGCAATCATCAACGTTGAGCGCTTCAGCAAAATCTTGTTCCAATTCGCGGTGAATGGGATGGTAGCCAGATAAAACCATGGAACCACCACTACCAACCGGATAACGCTCACATCCAGTTTGGTAGGCTTTTTTCACCCGGTCATCGGTACTTAAAGACAAGTAATCGTTGCATGAAAAATCTAAGCACGAGAGTTCAGATCCTGCTGAGCGCGAACGGTACAATCCTTGTGCACGACGCTCAGTAAGGTACTGCGCAAATTGTTGAGTAAGATCCTGACTCATTCCCACTCAATGGTTGCGGGTGGTTTGCCAGAAATATCATAAGTGACGCGGGAAACACCCGCTACTTCATTGATGATGCGATTGGAAACTTTTCCTAAAAAATCCCAAGATAAATGGGACCAATGCGCTGTCATGAAATCAATGGTTTCAACCGCTCGTAAAGCAATCACATAGCCATAGTGACGTCCATCTCCCATAACAGCCACGCTTTTGACCGGTAAAAATACAGCAAAAGCTTGGCTGATCTGTGCGTATAACCCTGCATCACGCAATTCATCAATAAAAATAGCATCTGCTTGTCGAAGAATATCCGCATAAGCTTTTTTCACTTCCCCTAGGATTCTTACGCCCAAACCAGGACCTGGGAACGGATGACGCCGAATCATGTGTTCAGGCAAGCCCAATTTCAAGCCAAGCGCACGCACTTCATCCTTAAACAAAGATCTTACGGGTTCTAATAACTTCAACTGCATTGTTTCTGGTAATCCCCCTACATTATGATGGGATTTGATCACCTCAGTGATACCTTGGTGATTGAGTACGGCCGATTCAATGACATCAGAATAAATGGTACCCTGAGCTAGCCAAGTTACATTGGGTAATCGTGCAGCTTCTCGCTCAAAAATATCGATAAAAAGACCACCGATAATTTTGCGCTTGGCCTCAGGGCACTCCTGCCCTGCTAGTGCGGCGTAAAATTCATCCGCTGCATCCACCCAAAGAATCTGAATACCCATGTGGCCTTGAAACATAGTCTTGACTTGTTCCATCTCATTAAAACGTAACAGTCCAGTATCGACAAATACGCAAACCAGCTGCTCTCCAATAGCTCGATGCAACAACGCTGCAACCACTGAAGAATCCACACCGCCAGATAATCCCAGTAATACTTGTTCTGTGCCAACTTGCTCTTGTATCGAAATTACCATCTCTTCAATGATATGTTCTGTGGTCCAATGCGTGGCCGCTCCACAGATCTGCACTGCAAATTGTTCTAGCAAAGCAACACCTTGCGGCGTGTGCGTAACCTCTGGATGAAATTGCAGGCCATACCAATGTTTTTCTTCGTTTGCCATGCCCGCAATCGGAGTGCTCGACGTCGTGCAAATCACTTTAAAATCGGGGGGAACCACGGTGACTTTGTCGCCGTGACTCATCCAAACATCTAGCAACTGATCACGTTTATAGGCCACGTCTGCAAACAAACGATTTGACCCCAACACGGATAACTCAGCATAGCCAAATTCCCGCGTAGGTGACGCATGCACTTGGCCACCAAGTTGATTCGCCATGGTTTGCATACCATAGCAAATACCTAAAACGGGTAGCTGGCTGGTAAACACCCAGTCGGGAGCGCGTGGATTCGTGTCTAAGGTGACCGTAGAAGGTCCGCCAGATAAAATGATGCCGCACGGACGTAGCGCCATGGCTGTCGCACTGTCAGCATGATAGGGATAAATTTCGCAATACACGCCCATTTCACGCAGCCTTCTGGCAATCAACTGGGTATATTGTGAACCAAAATCTAAAATGAGAATGGGTTTTTCTTTCAGCGCAGTAATCTTAAAATCCTCCATTCTCATTGACCTGATAATTAGGCGCTTGCTTGGTCAAATGAACATCATGCACATGGGATTCACGGATGCCTGCATGTGTGACTTGGACGAACTGGGCACGTTCATGCAAGGCTTCAATGGTGCTAGACCCTGTATAGCCCATACATGAGCGTAACCCACCTAACATTTGATGAATGATGGCATGAATCGAGCCTTTATAAGGAACACGGCCTTCCACACCTTCGGGCACCAACTTTTCTGCACCCATTTTAGAATCTTGAAAATATCTATCGCTAGATCCCTGTGCTTGTGACATCGCACCAATAGAACCCATGCCTCGATATCCTTTGTACGTACGTCCTTGAAAGAGCTCTATTTCTCCGGGTGATTCTTCTGTTCCCGCAAACATCGAGCCTAACATAACCGTATCAGCGCCTGCCGCAAGCGCTTTACAAATATCACCAGAAAAACGAATCCCGCCATCCGCAATAATAGGAATAGCGCCTTTGATTGCAGAGGCCACATTAGCAATCGCTGAAATCTGCGGCACACCTACGCCCGTTACCACACGCGTCGTACAAATAGAACCAGGACCGATCCCCACTTTGACCGCATCTGCACCCGCTTTGATCAAAGCTTTTGCGGCCTCGCCTGTGGCAATATTTCCGCCAACGACTTGGATATGCGGATGATTTGTTTTGATCCATTTGACGCGATCTAATACCCCTTGAGAATGACCATGTGCTGTATCGACCACCAACACATCGACGTTGGCATCAATCAATGCAGCGATACGTTCATCAGTGCCTTCACCCACACCAACGGCCGCACCAACTCGTAACTGACCTGATTGGTCCTTACAAGCATATGGATTTTCTTTGGCTTTTTGAATGTCCTTTACGGTGATCAACCCGCGCAAATAAAAGTCATCGTTTACAACCAATAATTTTTCAATACGATGTTTATGTAACAAACGACATATTTCTTCGCGACTCTCACCTTCTTTGACCGTGACCAACCGTTCTTTGGGGGTCATCACAGCGGACACGGGTAATGATAAATTGGACTCAAAGCGTATGTCTCGGCTGGTCACAATACCAATCAGGCTTTCGCCATCGACTACAGGTACGCCTGAAATGCTATGTTTGGCCATAATTTGTAATAATTGTGCCACGGTTATTTCAGGCCCCACAGAAATAGGATCTTTGACCATACCACTTTCAAATTTTTTAACACGCCGTACTTCTTCTGCTTGAGTCGCAATACTCATATTTTTATGAATGATGCCAACGCCCCCTTCTTGTGCCATTGCAATCGCCAATCGCGCTTCGGTTACAGTATCCATGGCAGCGGAAATCAAGGGCATGTTCAGGCGGATATCTCTGGTCAAGGCCGTTTGCAACGAGACGTCTCGAGGTAAAATGAGCGAATGAGCAGGCAATAATAAAACATCATCAAAAGTCAGCGCTTGTTGCAAAATAGACAATGACATGTTCCGCTCCTTGGTTAAAAAATTAATGCGTAATTTTATACCGAAATAGAAAAAATATCTATTGAATTGAAATAACAATAGCGTGTAGACTAAATATCATTCATATTTGAAGGAGTGCTCTTTGGCTAGCATTATCGTAGTTACCTCTGGCAAGGGGGGCGTTGGTAAAACGACCTCATCCGCGGCATTATCCACTGGTTTGGCCATGCGTGGCCATAAAACTGTTGTTATCGACTTTGATATCGGTTTACGTAACCTTGATATTATCATGGGATGTGAACGACGAGTTGTATATGATTTTATCAATGTCATCAATGGCGAAGCTACCTTGCGCCAAACGTTGATCAAAGACAAACGCATCCCGGATTTATATATTCTTCCAGCGTCTCAAACACGAGACAAGGACGCTTTAACCATAGAGGGTGTTGAAAAAGTTTTTGCCGAACTGGCAAAAGAGTTTGAATTCATCATTTGCGATTCTCCAGCGGGTATCGAGTCCGGCGCTTTAATGGCCATGCATTTTGCTGATCATGCCGTGATTGTGACTAATCCTGAGGTATCTTCTGTTCGTGACTCCGACAGAATTCTAGGCATTTTAGCCAGTAAAACCAAACGTGCCCTAGACGGTAAAGATCCTATCAAAGAACACCTATTGCTCACCCGGTATAATCCGGAGCGCGTAGAGCGTGGTGAAATGCTGTCAGTTCAAGACGTGCAAGATATTCTTGCCATTCCGCTTATTGGTATCATTCCAGAATCTAAAGCAGTACTTAAAGCATCAAACACGGGCACACCAGTTATTTTGGACGAAGACAGCGATGCTGGCGCTGCGTATCAAGATGCTATTGCACGCTTCTTAGGGGAAGATCGACCCATGCGTTTTATTCAAACAGAACGACGCGGGTTGTTTCAACGCTTGTTTGGAAAACAAAAAGAGGATGCTAAAGCATGAGTATTTTTAAATACCTACGTAATAAGCGTAAACCATCCACTGCATCCGTTGCAAAAGAACGTTTGCAAATCATCATTTCGCATGAACGTACGGAACGAGATGCGCCTGATTGTTTACCTAAATTGGCTGATTTGCCTAAAATGCAGGACGAAATTTTAAACGTCATCGCAAAATATATCCCAATCGATCGCGACAAAGTCAGTGTTAATTTGGAACGTGTTGGAGATAGTGCCGTGTTAGAACTTAACTTCTCCATGCATGATAAGCCTAAAAAGCAGATTTTAGAAGAAATCGAAGATTAGTATTTCGTATCTGGGTTCAAAACAGACTTGATTAAGCTGGAACCATCATAACTGCCAAAGTAAACCAGGGAGATCTCCTCCCTGGCGCGCTATTTTTATAAAAACCGCATAAAAATCAATAATGATACAGATCGTGGTATTAGTTTTTGTTACTCAATGCAGTCAACAGCCCCTAATACAACACCAAACTTTTGCTTTCTTTCTTAATAGCCAATACTGCAAAACAGAAATACAAAATGATTGCGATCATTAAGAAAAAACCTACCACGGGCATTCGTGCCACATACGGCATCCCTAACACAAACACACTGATGCCACACCCAGAGGACACTAGCATAATGCGATACGCTTGTTTGAAGGTAAGTCCAAATTTGAAAATAATCTTAGAAAATGCTCTGCCAAGAATCGTCATAAGGCCCAATACAACAGCAAAAAATCCAAATAATACCGCCACAAAAATAGGATAAGTAGCCACTATAAAATACCATTTTATGCTTGAGAAATGAGTCTGTTCCAACCAATACGCTGAATTGAATGTTTCATATTCAATTGATTCAAAAGACTGCATGTTGATGTCTGGTGAATTCAGCGTAGCTCTGGGCATGGTTTCGTCTTCGAAGATAGAAAGATTTGGAAGGCGCAAATAAAAACGATCTGAGGTAATAAATAACATCCACTTTGGATAAACGTAATTGATCTCGGTCAAAGTGCTATTCGGATCAATCACAATCACCGGATCCTCATAGACATTTTTAATCACATAAGGTGTGATCCCCGTAAAAACCAATCGACCGCGGTCTACTGCGAAATCTGGGATTTTTTTCAACGGATCAATCATTTGATAATCGTAGTAGCGATTACAAACCTGCATTGCTTTGATACTCAAAGGAATTACGGCAATGGCAATCAACATCAAAAAATAACCAAAACCAAAGCCTTTCCACCGTTTTGCAACATCTACATACAAACGAACAGAGTAAAATGACAAATAAAGAGCTTGCCAGTATTTAAATATACTTTTATCGTTCGAAGATAATTTGGTTTTATTTTTTTTCATAGTAAAATAGAGTGTATTGTTTGATTCATTCTACTGTAAAATAAGGGGATACACCATCGTTCTCCTTGGAGAAAATACGTATGACCCTTACCGCAAAACAATTAGAAAGCATTGCCATGTTGGCTTATTTAGACCCATCTGATGTTGCACACGAGTTACAAAAATGTAATGACGTGATCAGCAGTATCGAAGCATTGCAGTCTATTGACACAGCGAATATCACACCCTTAAATCATCCTACCTCTGTGACGCAATATATGCGCAGTGATGATCATATTGGCATTCCGGACGTCCATGCCCTTTCACAATGTGCGCCTCAGTTTGAAGAGGATTTATATATCGTCCCTCAAGTTATTAAAGGTCAATAATATGCCTCATACTCAAAGTCTTACTCAATTGAGTCAAGCGTTGCAAAACAAACAAATATCCAGTGTGGAATTGTGTACTCATTACATGAGTCGCATCAAGGCAGCTCGCGCCCTGAATGCCTTCATCAGCATCAACGAAGAGCATGCCATGCAAGCGGCAAAAAACGCGGATCAGCGTATCGCCAAACAACAAGCCACCCGCTACACGGGTTTACCCCTTGCGCACAAAGATAATTTATGTACAACCACATCTACCACAACCTGTGCTTCAAAAATGTTGGCTGATTTCAAAGCACCTTACAATGCCACCCTTGTGCAGCGTTTAGAAGACGAAGGCTGTGTGATGTTGGGCAAAACCAATCTGGATGAGTTTGCGATGGGCTCATCTAATGAAACCAGTTATTTTGGAGCTGTGTCTAATCCATGGCATCCCAGTTACGTACCAGGGGGATCATCAGGCGGATCAGCCGCTGCAGTTGCAGCTCGTCTGATCCCTTTTGCCACTGGATCAGACAGCGGTGGCTCTATTCGCCAACCCGCTGCATTGTGTGGTATCAGTGGCTTAAAACCCACCTATGGTTTGGTATCTCGATACGGTTTGGTGGCTTATGCCTCTAGTTTTGATCAAGCCGGTTTGATGGCACCAAGCGCTGAAGATCTTGCTTTCGCCTTACCCACTATTGCTGGTTTTGATCCTCGGGATTCAACCTCAATTGCACGCAAAGTTCCTGATTACTTACACACTTTGAATGATCCTATCAAAAACCTCACTATTGGATTACCCAAATGTTTTTTCGATCCTCTGGTAGACCCCGCAGTTCAAGCTGCGGTTTACGCGGCTATTGAGGTTTTAAAAGATCATGGCGCAAAGTTCGTGGAACTGGACTTCAAACTGTATGAGCATTGGCTACCTTGCTATTATGCCCTAGCGCGTGCTGAAGCCTCTTCCAATTTGAGTCGATTCGATGGCATACGCTTTGGGCATCGCAGTCAAAAAACAGGTTCCCTACGTGAACTGGTCACTCAATCACGCACTGAAGGATTCGGGTCGGAAGTCAAAAGAAGGATTTTAGCCGGTACTTATATTCTCGCTGCAGAACAATACGATGCACTGTATATTCAAGCGCAAAAAGTACGCCATTTGATCAGTCTAGAGCTACAAGAAGCGTTTTCTAAAGTTGATGTATTGCTCGGTGCTACCACCCCTACTTTGGCGTTTCGCATCGGGGAGTCAGAAAAAAACCCTGTGGTCAGTCATTTATCGGATGTGTTTACGGTGGCTGCCAATTTGGCTGGATTGCCTGCTTTATCAATTCCAATTGGCTTTGATCAACAGCTTCCTATCGGCATGCAATTGATGGGTTCGCATTTTGAAGAAGGCAAACTGCTGCAAATCGCGCACGCTTATCAAACAACAACGGATTGGCATAAAAAAATCCCAGATGCTTATTTAACAGGAGCAGTATGATGACATGGGAAACCGTGATTGGCCTGGAAGTTCATGCGCAATTAAACACCAACACCAAATTATTTTCTGATGCGCCTACTCGTTTTGGGGCAGCCCCCAACTCTCAAGCCAATTTGATTGATGCAGGCTTCCCTGGTACTTTGCCTGTTTTCAATAAAAAAGCCCTAGAATTGGCCATTCAGTTTGGCTTAGCTGTGCAAGCGACCATCAACCAAATGTCCTATTTTGAGCGTAAGAATTACGTATATCCTGACTTACCCAAAGGCTATCAAATCAGCCAATTTCGACGCCCTATCGTCAGTGACGGGCATATCATGATTCCTAACGCCAAGGGCGATTTGATTCGAGTGGATATTGTACGTGCTCATTTGGAAGAAGACGCCGGCAAATCAATCCACACTGCGCAACAAACAGCCATCGATTTGAATCGTGCCGGCATACCTTTGTTAGAGATTGTCACCTCCCCCTGTTTATCGTCTGCGCATGAAGTGGTCACTTATCTGAAAACTTTGAATCAACTATTACGTTTTTTACGTGTGTGTGATGGCAATATGCAAGAAGGATCGTTTCGCTGTGATGTCAACTTATCTCTAAAACGACAGAACTCAGCAGAATTAGGCACCCGAGTCGAATTAAAAAATCTCAATTCGTATCGTTTTATTGAAAAAGCCATTGCCTTTGAGCAGCATCGCCAAGCTCATTTATTGGATAGCAATCAAGCTGTCGTCCAAGAAACACGCTTATACAACGAAAGCAATCACACTACCGTGTCAATGCGTGATAAAGAAAGTGTATGTGATTATCGCTATTTTCCGGATCCAGACCTATTACCCATTTTTATTGATGAGGATACGCATAAACGCCTAAGATCAAGCATGCCTGAACTTCCCGAAGCCATACGAAGTCGCTTAGCTGCAGACGGCATCTCCTCAGACGATATGGATTACTTACTGTCCTCGCCCGCACTGATTAAGTATTATGACACCATCAAGCAACACAGTCGTGCACCTGCCAAATTAATTGTCAATTGGTTAAAAGGCGCATTAACAGCAGAATTGAAAGAACAACAGCAAACATTTGAAAACATTGCCGTATCAGCGCATGCGTTTGCTGATTTGTTGGATCATCTGGCAGATAAAAAAATCCCTGACAAATTAGGTAAGGACATTTTAAAACAGTTGTTTCAAGGCGATCAAACTGTACCTGATTTGATTGCCGCCAGCGGCTATCAACCACAAGTTGCTTTTGATCAGGCCTTACTAAAAGACACGTTGATGGCGCAATTTCCACAACAAATCGCACAATATCGATCCGGAGATCAAAAAATTCTTTCGTTTCTGATTGGGCAAGCTATGAAATTGACCAAAGGACAGGTTGATCCCAAAGACATCGCGGCTTTTCTAGTGCACATATTGGGATGACGTGGGGAGTTACTGTAAAACGTCATATCGATTTTGCGAACCAAATCGACATGACGTGACTTCACATACTACTAGTGAGGACCTAACATTCCACCCTATTGGGTTGATTGGCTCGCCATTAAAGCAACAGTTTGTAGTCCTACCACATCTTGTACATGGCTACTATCAGGCACAGTACTGTTACTAAATACCGTATGACGCCCGCCATTTGCGCCTGAATACACCCGCATGTGACCTATAATGGGCTGCGGAATATACACCGGCTGATCGACATTTTTAAATATCTCACCTTGCGCTTTATACTCAGCCAACATCTTTGTGGTCTCTGTGGCATCAGCAGTAGCGCGATTCAGCATTTCTAAGACGTTTGATTCTGCAGAACCCACACATTTAATTGCGAGCGCTTTGGCTTCAGACTCCAATTTGAGTTGTTCCGCCATTGCTTCTGCAGACAAAACAATGATCCTTTTTTCTGTTTCAGCCCGAATAATAGCTTCTTCTTGTTCTTTTTTAGCAGCAACTATTTTTGATTGTTCTGCTTCTGCAGTGATTATAGCAACATCCGCTTCTGCTTTTGCAAGTTTTTTCTTGGCCTCCGCAGTGGCCCTTTGAGTTCCAATATTTTGAATGGTTTGCTTGTAGGATAAATCAGCAGGAAGAATTTCCGTAATCAACAAATCTGACACGGTGATCCCCCATTCCTGAGTTTTTTCGCCCAACTCTTTTACAAATTGATCGTGAACCAGCTGTAACTTTGCAATTCGTTGCTGGCTGTTATGACCCTCATCGTCATGCAAAGATGGCGCCACGTCATCGGAGCTGTAGCGACTCAGGATGGTACGTAAAGCACCGTCTCCTAATTGCTTTAAAAACTCAATAATCGTACCCATGCCCAAGTTAACGGTTTTTATTGGGTCGGTCACCTTATACGTCAACATAGCATGCGCTCTCATATTGATTTGATCACTACACATCACGGTAAGCGCGGGCAATTCTAAGACTTGTGAACTGATGTTCAAAATGTCTATCAAAGATGAGCCCTCGCTTTTTTTAAGGGTGTGCTGCTTGGCTTCGTTATAAATCTCAATACCATTGATCGTATTAAGCACAGCAACTTGACCTTCTGTGATTGTAAATTTGACATCATCTCCTAACGTGTATTTGGCGTCACCAATGTTTTGAATACCGGTTGCAGGATCAAAAAAATCACCCGCCGACATGTCAATGTCATGGATACCTGGTTCCAAATATTCATACTGCTTATTGATTGTCATTTTGACGCCTTTTTGACCGGGAAATATGCGAACCACCTTCAGTGCGCCCAAATCAATATAACTGTCTGCTTTAGAAAAATTAGCGCCGTAGGTTTCCCAAGGAAATGGATGGAAATAGATACCGGCTTCTAGTTTTGTTGATTTGTTCCAAGTATTTACCACCGAAATTTCACCCGGTTTCACTTGTTTGAAACTTCTGTAGAGGTAATACCAACCTACAATGGGAACTGCTGCGTACAATAAACCGGTCAAAAATTTTAACAATTTCATAGTTTTCCCCTGTTTAATTTCACTTAAGGTTGTCATAATAAAACCATTACTTCTTGTTGCCGACACATTGTACCCATAATGATCACTCAAGTCCAATCTAAGACCGAGTTTATATGACGTAACTTTCTAAGGAAAACCATATAAAATATTGCATTAGAAGTCGTGATATGATCTTATATAGATACGAAAGAGTGAAACTCTAGGTCAGCATGTTGATAAGCGCTCACTGCTTGGCGATTTAGGGAAATAAAACGTATGTCAACCATTCAGTCCGTAGATGCTAAAACAGCCAAAGAGTGGCTTAGTAAAAACCAAGCAATCATAATTGACGTACGTGAACCCGCTGAGTACGCATCAACCCATATTGCAGGCGCAAAACTGATGCCTGTCGATAATATCCATATCAACAAACTTCCAGAGCTTGGTCGTAAAAAGCTGATTATGTATTGCCGCATCGGTAGGCGCGGAGCAGCAGCATGTGAAAAACTCCTGCTTAACAATTCAGAGCTAGACATTTATAACCTCAAAGGTGGCATTAGTGCTTGGGAAAAAGCAGGTTTCGAAGTCGAAAAATCCGGTAAACCCTTTGTATCCATTGAGCGTCAAGTCCAAATTACCATTGGATGTGGTGTGCTCGTCGGAGTGACCCTCGGTCATATGGTTCATCCTGGATTTTTACTGTTGTCAGCATTTTTTGGGGGTGGGCTTCTATTTTCTGGTATAACAGGCAGCTGTGGATTGGCTATTTTAGTCAGTAAAATGCCTTGGAACCAGCAGCATGAATAGCATACATGTTATCAGAAGGTGAATCATGAAAATCGACTCCTTTTTTGATCCAAACACATCAACAGTCACCTATATTGTAAGTGATCCCGAGACAAAGCGCTGCGCAATCATTGACTCAGTGCATGATTTTGATTTGCATTCAGGGCGTATTTCCTCTGAATCCGCAGATAAACTCATTGATTATATCAAAAAAATGGATTTACAAGTTGAGTGGATTCTTGACACACATGTGCATGCAGATCACTTAACAGCTGCAAGTTATTTGAAAAAACATTTGGGCGGTAACATTGGTATCGGTGAACACATCAAACAAGTGTTATCCTACTGGCTCCCAATTTTTAATACCGGCGCGGATACCCCCTCTGATGGGACGCAATTCGATGTTTTATTTTCTGATGGCGAAGAGTTCAAAATAGGTCACTTAACCGTCAAAGTCATTCACACTCCAGGCCATACTCCAGATAGTGTGAGTTATTATATCAACGACGCGGTTTTTGTTGGAGACACCCTATTCATGCCTTATGTAGGTACTGCACGTACTGATTTTCCTGGCGGCAGTGCAGAAACGCTCTACCACTCCATTCAGAAAATCTTTGCCCTACCTGATGACACACGTATTTATACCTGCCACGATTACCCACCTGAGGGCCAAAAACCCGCCTGGGAGTCGACAGTTGCGGAGCAAAAGAAAAATAATGTGATGATCAAGAGCGCTGTAACAGAAAATGAATTTATTGCGGCTCGCAATAAGAAAGATTTTCATAAAGCCGTACCGAAATTATTACTACCATCCATCCAAGTTAATTTACGCGCTGGACAACTAGGTACCTTTGATACCAACCAAACACAGTACATAAAAATTCCAATTAATAAAATACCTACTTGACTCGACTTTATGAAAAATCCCCACCGCCGAATCCCCTCAGCGCTGAGCTTATCTTAAATAGGGTACCAACCAGCTCTTCTTTTCGAAGATCTCTTTGACGGGATTAAAGACCCGAAACCTATGGCGCATCAATACACCGATGGTATATTTCACTCCTATAGCGATGTTCCGTTAAACGACGCCAACCATGATTATCGCGTGAATGTCCTGGAATATTGGGAAACTAATAAAGATGGCCGCAAACAACATTAACAAGCTATAAAGAGTTTATTTTCAGTTAATTTTTTGCTAAGCTCGCGATTTTCAAGACTTATTTATAAGCAACTCCCCAGGTACATCATCCTGAGCACAGCGAAGGATCTCAATTTGTCAAAGATTAAGCCAAAAACCAGGAGATCATTCGCTGCGCTCAGGATGACGTTTGGGATGTCATATATGCCTTGGTAGTCGTATCAAAACTGGTTGAGGAAGCTGGTTTTGGGCCTTATATTGTAGTTCGATGTGCCAATTGTGTCGGGACGCCGTATCATGATTCTAATGCCACCCTTAGTCAACTATCAAGATAGTTTTCATAACAATCGTTTTAACAAAAGGACTTTTCATGGCCAAGCACTACTTGATAGATTCTGCAGACAAAAAGCCTTTAAATATAGAAACTATTGATCAACTCATTGAATACTATTTTCCCCGTACGAGAGGATTGTCAGAGTCTCTTCCTACAGCAGATACTGTTAAATTAAGACATTTTATTCTTGCCATGGTTTGCGTCTCTGGTGCTTATCCTTTTATGTTGACAGCCGATGAGTACGCACGCTCAACTTACGGAGAGGATGCGGCTGGTTGGAGGGCTTACTTTATGCTGTCAGCAGCTGGGTGGAGTACAGGTCTATTTTACGACGCGACTATTTTTTTTCTTGATGCTCACCGCAGAGAACAAATCCCCTCGCATTTAACAAAACTGCTCGTAAGTCCCATGTCTTCTGAGCAACAGTTGATTAAAAAAATAGTGTTAGGAGTGGGGTCAGCATTATCCGCTTTGCCTTTAGCCATACTTGCAATACTGTATTCTCCGAACAGTATCCCTGCATGGGCAAAATATCTTTTGTTTGCAGTCGTATTGTTTGATGACGCTATTTTGCATTTTTTACCTATTGAGCTTGCATTTCAAAATCCAATTTATCGATTTCCAATATACCCTTTTGAAAAACTATATGAGCATATAAAATCAACTCAGCTATTACCAGAAGCACGACTTCGCCGAGAAATACAAGAAAAGAATACTCAAGTGTACGCTACCTATTTAAAAGATCCTTTGAAACAATTTTTAACTCAAGCAAAAATAGCTTTGACCGTTAAAGCTGCAAGTGTTGATTTGTCTCTTCAATATCACATTGCTCTACCAGAAAATCTTCAAGAAAACAGATTTATACTCATGGAACCTTGTGAAAAATTACAAGCTTTGATTCAATATGGGCAAGACACGCCCATGTCGACCCAGGATACGAATTCACATCAGATGGTGGCATTTTTTGGATGTATTTGGGGGGAATTTGGGGATGCCGGCTTCATTTTAACATGTGTTGACGAAATGATTTCACTTACCAACAGCGTACCTTACGGAATCCTCGTGGTTGCGTTGCCTATCTATTTCTATGGGGTTTTGGTTGCTTTTTTCGGTAGCGCATCAATGCTAACATCGTGGATCTATTTTACAGATCATGCACCTGGCGATATTAAGCTAGCGCTGCCGTTTAAATTATGGCCAAAATCTGCAGCGATCTACGGGATATTTGCTCTCGCAATGGTAGGTGCCTGTTATGGTGTTCCAGTAGAATTAGTAAACACGAGCCTTAGTGAAGAAAATCCTATGAGAACGCCATTAGTCGTTATTGCAATCACCAGTTCCATCATCGTTACTTCATACATTTATGTTGAATTTTATTGTACCATTTTCAAAGATTTGACTCTTTATGGCGACTATAATGATGCTCAATGGATAACACAATTAGGAGCACAGATAGATGAGTTTGTTAACGCAATCGAATTTCTCAATGGTAGCAAATTATTAACTTTTTTAGAGAGTTTGGATACAGAAAAATTAAAAAGCATGGGGATCACACAGGAGTCTTTAAGTGCTTGCAGAGAAAAAATTAGCGCCTCAAGAGCAGAAAGTTTAATAATAACGAATGAAGAAGATGGTTTAAAACAACCAACAACAAGGGAAAGCGCGTTTCTGGTGGATAATTCGATATTTAACTCACAGCCTCAAATTGTTGACACCAATCAAAGTAGGTCAGCAAGCACATATGTTGCTCCCAGCTTTCAGGGTTAACATTGAGCATTCACTTGTTAAAAAATTTTGTTTTGCAAGTACGTGCAGTAACCCAAATTGATCCTTCTGTGGTGTAGATCTGGATTAATAGTTTCGTTATTGCTGACTAACTATTGTTAACAAAAAAGAAGGAATGGTGTATGCCAGATGATTTATGGATAAGAATTACTCACCCTAATCCACAGGCAACTGTTCGATTGTTTTGTGTTCCATATGCAGGTGGAGGCTCTTCAGTTTTTCGCCTGTGGCCACAAATGATGCCAACTAATGTTGAACTAGGTGCTTTTGTTTTTCCGGGCAGAGAAAATCGTAGGAATGAACCACCTATTTCTGATCTTAAAAGTTTAATAGAACATATGGTACAAGCATTGATCCCTTATTCAGATAAGCCATTAACTATTTTTGGCCATAGTATGGGATCTATTGTTGGCTATGAATTGGCTAAAGCATTAGAAGCGCAAAACATCCAACCAGCTTGGCTATTCGTTTCTGGTTCTGCTGGGCCACAGGTTCCAGATAGCGTTCGTACTCTGCACTTATTGCCCGATGAACAATTTATTGAAGCGCTTTCAAAGCGCTATAAGGCAATTCCTGATGTTATTTTGAATGACAAAGCTCTGCTTGGAATCATGTTACCGGTTTTGCGTGCTGATATTAAATTATTGGAAACATATGCTTATGAGGAAACTCCCCCCCTAAATTGTCCCATATTGGCTTGTGGAAGTTTTGCGGATCCAGAAGCAACACTCCAAGATATCACTACTTGGCAAAAACATACTCGTGCTACATTTTTGAGTCGCATGTTTCCAGGAGATCATTTTTATTTAAATAATAGCGAAAGACTTTTATTAGGCAATTGTCTTACAGATATTTTAACAAAACTTGCTTGAAGCTACGATAAATGGGGACACAGGCGTGTTGACTAACCAACGTAGCAACATAAGGTTTTGGAACTTGAAGAGATAACGCAAAAGCATTGTGCTCTGAAATCGCATAGGCATTCGACTGAACAGATTCAGAGGAAATAACAGGGCGCTGTAAATTGGCCAATAAATTTTGGCCTGTTGCTTTCAACAATGCTTCTTTTACCGTCCATAAATGAAAAAACATTTTTTGGCGTTCTTTTTCCGTAGAAATTTGCTTCAAATATTGGTATTCGCTCTTATGAAAAAAACGTTTTACCAAATCAAAATAGTTGTGTAGAGGCTTTACTTTTTCAATATCTATACCTATTTCAAATCCTTGCGTAACAGCAATAATCCCCATTCCTATGGTATGTGATAAATTAAAACTGATATCATGGTTAGGTAAAAAGGGCTTTCCATTGACATCCGTTTCTATCACAATATTTTGTGGGTTTTCCTTAAGATACTGCGAAAGAATTAACCGCTTACACGCATGATAAAACACGAACTCTGTTTTTTGTTCCGGAAAACAGAGACGTTCTGCGCGCTGACTTTTTTCTGCTGAAAGAAAGGTATTCCAAGGGTAAGAAAATGCCCGAAACGCTTGTCTATTTAGCAGCCATATATCAACTTTCATTGTCTATACCTTTTTTTATCAGGCTTTATCCCCCAAAATCAATCGACTTAGACTGTTTGGATCGGTTCCCCAGAAAAAACTATCCCAATGACCATACAACGCTTGCTGACTCATACGCCCTGCTGATTCAAAATCTAGTTTTAATGAGACACGAATATATTTTCCAAATTATAACGAACTAATACGCCTGCTCTGTTATTGTCTAAATCATTTTGCCTATAGTTGGCAATGAGTCCTGCAATATGAGCACCTCTGCGTACATGAAAATTTAACATGGGATCTAGCGGTAAATTTATTTGATCTTTTGCATGGATGTATTCACTTAAATGAACATATAACTTTCGATGCTCAGTGTAAGACTCGCACCGTGTTACACCTATTACTTCGGTGATCCCAGGAGTCACTTTAGCCATCAATAGCACAAAATCTCGAAGCACCGAGCCATAATCGGATGCTCGACGAGCCGGATCAACAAATATATTCAAAATCTGTAATACTTTACCTTGGTCTTGATGTAATAAGTCGACCGTTCGGTCTGATTGATTGCACAAATTCATAACCTTATCAAAGCGTTGCGTATAAACGACGCCTATCATTTGTTCATCCACCTCTAAAACCCAGTGTCCCTGTGGATAGACCTGTAAACGCTGCCTGATTGTATCAGGAGAATTCCTCAATCCTTCCTCCCAGCAACGTTCTTCAAGTTCAATTAACGCATGAATATCCTCTAAGTGAGCGTAACGAATTTTATAAGATTTTTTTTCTAATCGTAAACAATTAATACGACAAAACGGAGCCCTTTTGGGAAACGCAGTAAATGTCTCTATGCTGGTAAAAAGGTGATTTTCTGCTGCTGATATTAAAAAATCTTTCATGGTTACTAAATACTGTTTTGAAAATCCCTGACAAGCATCAAAAGATAAATTTTCTGATTCACTGATAAAGCTATGCACAACATTGGGGGGCAGATAATGTACTTCTGATAAGATCAAACCATGCCCCATATTGATTTTTGCCCAGCGACCTAAATGCTCAACCAAACTTTGAATCATAACTTCAGGTACGATTTTTCTGCCTTCTTGATCTACAAAGACACCTTCATGACAAAAACGCTTTCTTAGTGCCACTTGATTTCGCACGTGAGCATCATTTAAATCGGGTTCAATATAAGGTCGATCATGATCTAAAAACGATCTGACGTGTAAAATATGTTCAGGATTAATGGCATGTCTTTCTATGTCTTTGATAAATTGTTGCGGGTCAGCTATATCTGCTTTCATGATAAGATGAGGAATTTGATGTTCCGTCATTGTTTTAATGGTTTCTTTTAAAGAGGCTTGATTAAAATCTGCACCAATCATGATTAAAGGATACGTATCGATCACCCCACCACGCGGAGTTTCTGTGATAATTGTAGTGTATAACGCTTTGAGAAGTGAACCGTCACCACATCCCATGTCTGCGATATAAGCAGGTTGACTTGCAAAGTTTGTGTTTTGAAATAGTTTCACAACTTGCAGCTTAAACTGTTCGAAAAACATACCATGCTGAGCCCCACTACCCATAACATTTAGTTGTCTGTCTACGTGTTGTTCATGCCCTTCTTCTACACTTAATCCAAAAACTTCTCTCACATCACCAAATAATATTTTATCAAGCTTTGCAAACATAGGTTGATAAGATACTGTCACTGCAATCAAAGAGATACGTTTAAATAAATAAGCCCCCAGAGGCATGTAATTTAGTAATGGCGATTTAGCATCTAACCACTTTTCTTTAATAAATAAATCCCGAATAATAATAAAATTCTTACCTAACAAATTTTGACTGCTCTCTGCTAAACCTTTATCTTTGAAAACTCCTAATCGATCTAAAGATAACAACAAGGGAGCTAACACAACACCTTTAACCATATCACACAATAATGTAGTATTAGGACTCGATTCTAAATGCAACTCATAAATTAAATTCAGAGCATCCTGCCAATGTGCATGAGTCATAAATTCAGCGGTAGAAAAATGATACAAATTTAATAATTGCTGCGGTATTTTATGACGAAATGAGGCTTGCTCAGTGAGGGCATAAGTTGTATCTGATTCCAATCTTAGCCAGCCCATTGAAAGCAATAAGTTTAAGGCAACATTCAAACCACCGCTATTAGCATCGAAATAATCACAAAGCTCTTCTAGGGTTCTATTACGCTGTTCCAAATAAGCAAATACATTTTTTTGTTCTAAGTTTAAAATCACCGGAATAGCCACATAGCCGTGGCAATAATGATTAATTAGTTCCATAGTACATTACCTTGCTTTATTATTCAGATGCAATATGCCAGAAAGCATGCTTAGCAAAAGCTCTTGATGAGTATTAATGTAAAAATGCCCGCCTGGAAACATCTGAGTGGAAAAAGATGCATGGGTGTGTTTACGCCAGCCTTCAACATTTTCATCAGTGGTCTCAGGATCTTCAAGGCTGCCAAACGCAAAGATTGGACAGTGCAATCCTTCTGACTCTTGATAGACATATGTTTCGATTAAGCCTATATCTGCCCTTAAAATCGGTAACAATAATGCCATAAATTGTTTATCATTTAAAAATATTTCAGGAATCGCATTGTAACGAGTCGACAACTGCTCTATAAGTTCATCATCTGGTAATGCACACAGTTTATGTTCTTCTTCTGAAACATGAGGGGCTCTAGATCCGGAAACAAATAAATATCTAGTGTTAAAACCTTTTCTTTCGAGTGCTTTTACTAATTCATAGCCGATAAAAGCCCCCATACTGTGGGCAAAAAACGCAAATGGTTTGTCTAAATAGGGAATAGTTGCATTCACCAAATGATCCAAAAGAACATCAAAATTGTCAATCAATGCTTCTTTAATTCGGGATTCTCGCCCCGGAAAAGCGTATGCTACAACTTCTACATGCTCAGGAAGTAATTTTGGCCACGATTGAAAAGTTGACGGCCCCCCTCCTGCAAAGGGTAAACAAAACAAGCGTAAGCTGGCTTTTGGGTTAGACCGTGGAAATTTAAGCCAAGGATTCGCTGACATACTCAACTTCTCCAATTTTCAGCAACAAATAGTCCACCAACTCCCCAATCGTAGGATGTGTGAACAGTATGGTTGACGGCAAATTAATATCCAACACTAGTTGTAAATGTAATCTGAGCTCGACCATTGCCAGAGAATTCATCTCCATATCAAAAAAACTGTCTGACAGTTCCCACTGTTTCACTTCACTGCTTGGCAATTGTTCATAAATATAATCAATTAAAGAGGCTCTACGCTCATTCTTATCAAGCAATTGTAATTGCTGATACAATTGCTTTGCTGATGTTAACTCAGTAAATACTTGCTCTGATAGATACATTTTTTCTTCTATTATTGAGCTTTCGGTATGAATAATATGATGGTTTGGATGTGCTTGATAACTTGGGTGAATATCAATCCAGTGATCCTTTCTTTGCCACGCATACGTTGGCAAATTGACAAGTTGATGCTGATAATTTTTATGCAACTCTTTCCAATCAACATTGGCTCCATCAACATAATTTTGTGCCAATAAAGCCAAATTATCTTCGGAGTTTTGCAGCGCGATAGTCACACTACTTGTCTGATAATGATGTGATTTTTGAGCATTACAAAAAATAAAGCCATTCTTTTGACTAGACAAAAATAATTGTAGCTTGTCGCAAAAATCAGGCAAGGAGGATGCAATAATTGCCAATCGATGGACATGATGCGTGCGACGACAGGTTGAAGTATAGGCAATATCACAAAGCTCAAGGAATAGATGTCCTTCTAAATAAGACAAATAACATGTCACCAGCTCTTTCAGCGCTACCTCTGATTGTGCACTCAAGGTAATTATTTGTGAGGTATTTTGCAGAGTATGCTCCATCTTTCTTACGGTTTTTTCAGGAGCTTCCGATATCACTGCATGAACATTAACTCCTTCAAAACCAAATGAGCTAAGCCCAGCTATACGTTTTTTATCTGATTTTTTCCAAGACATTTTCTCGGTGACAATCTTGACATCTATGTCATCCCAGGCAATATGCGGGCTAGGAGTAGAAAAATGTAAGTGTTTGGGTAACTCTTCATTTTGTAAAGATAAAACAACTTTTATTAATCCAGCTACTCCGGCTGAACCCTCAAGATGACCGATATTGGTTTTAGCTGATCCAACCAATAAAGGTACTGAGCGGTCACGGAATACTTTGCCTATTGCATTCATTTCAATCGGATCTCCCAGAGAAGTTCCCGTGCCATGAGCCTCAAGGTAATCGACTTCATTTGGTTGAATTTGTGCATCTGCCAGTGCACGACGAATTACCATTTGTTGCACAGAACCATTGGGAACGGTTAAACCCCCGGTGCGTCCACCATGCCCCATGGCAACCCCTTGAATAACTGCGGCAATATCATCATTTGCTTTCAGCGCATCAGACAAACGTTTTAAAATAATCACTCCACATCCTTCGCCACGAGCATATCCATCTGCATCTGCTGCAAAAGTTTTGCATCGTGTGTCAGGAGATAATATCCGGGAACGACAAAGGTTAACCCAGTATTCTGGAGAAAGATAACGCTGCACCCCCCCTACAATAGCCATATCACACTCACCGCGGCGTAAACTGTTCACTGCAAGATAAGTACTCGTTAATGATGAAGCGCAGCCCGTGTCCACCGCCATGCATGGGCCGTGCACATCGAGTAAAAATGAAACTCGACCCGCGGCAGGACTATAAGCATTGCCCGAACCAAAATAAACATCTGTCTCACGAGGATCTTGTTTGACCAACTGCCAAACATAATCATTTGAACAAATACCGGTGAACACTCCCGTCATACTGCCTGATAACTCTTCAGGTACAATTCCTGCATTCTCTAACGCTTCCCAAGTCACTTCCAGTAATAGGCGATGTTGTGGATCGATTGATGCCGCTTCTATCGCAGATATTCCAAAAAAATCAGCATCAAAAGCCGCAGGTGACTGTTGTAAAAAACCAGCTTTACGCGTATATATTTTACCTACGGCCTCAGGATTTGAATCATAAAGCGAATTCAAATATGCGTGAAACTCGGGGGGGTCTTGTATTGCATCGACGCTGTTTGCCAGCAACTCCCAATACGCTTCTAGATTATCTGCTAATGGAAAACGGCAGCCCATTCCAATGATGGCAATAGGTTCATGCTCACGTTGCTTTAAGCTCTCAAGTTCTGAGCGCATACTTGCTATTTTTTCTGAAGCCTTTGTAATCAGCTCAGCGTATCGTTTTTCAATATCTGTTTGTGTATGTATTGTATTATTCATTTAGTTACTCCCATGATATACCAAGCTCTTCGGCCAATGCTTGTGCCGCATTTTGAGAGCGCTTACTATCTGTTGCCGTGGTGTCTTGTGATTGATCTTGTGTTGCTGGAGATGAGGCGGAAAATACGCCATCGTTATGCTCCTCATCATTTAAAACTTCTGCGAGCAGATAATCCACCAGCTTCTTAATAGTCGGGTAGTCAAATACCAGCGTTGAGGGTAAACGACAACCCAAATCATGTTGTAAATTATTTCTAAACTCCATCGATGTTAAAGAATTAATACCTAAATCAAAAAAACCCTGTGTTATACGGAATGATTGACCAGCGTCGTAGCCTAAGATATGACAGACTTGATCCTCAATATAACGGATCAATAATTTTCTCCGCGGCTCTCCTTGTGCACTGTTTAATTGATGAATGATGTTTGCTGCTTTAACGTTTTTATGCGCAGATGCCGGTTTTAGATATTCAAAAAAAGTGCTTTCATCTGGGTATTTCGACCATTCCATATCGATGACGCCCATTTGATTGGTCTGAAGATTGAGCAGGTGTCCAAAGATATCGACACCTTGCTCAGGGGTAATCATCCCCATACCAATAGCATCCCAGTGGTGACGTAAATGATCATTTGCCGCCATGCCAGGGCTATTCCAGGGTCCCCAATTAATACTTAAAGCAGGTAGTCCTTTTGCATGACGATAATGACAAAAAGCATCCATAAACGCATTGGCTGCCGCATAATTTGCCTGCCCGATTGCGCCAATAACCGACGTCATGGAAGAAAAGCACACGAAAAAATCCAAAGGTATGCTCTGAGTTAATTGATGTAAATTCCATGTCCCCTGAATTTTTGGTGCCATGACAGTTTTAAAACGTTGCGCGGATTGTTCCATCATCATGCCATCATCTAGTACACCCGCGGTATGGATGATCCCACGTAATGACCCATTTATTCGTGCACTTAAGTCTGATAATGATCCTATTTCGGATATATCCCCCGCAACAACTGTCACTGTGACGTTTCTATCTTCTAAACGCTTGATTTCCGCCTGTGCTTCAGGTGTCGCAGCGCCTGTTCGGCTTATCAAGAGCAAATGACGGGCACCCAGGCCTACTAAATGATGCGCTATTTGTAGTCCCAACCCACCTAGTCCTCCTGTAATTAAATAACTTGCATTCGAGTCAATCTTAAGCAACGTTTTTTTCTCAGTGACTAAGGCGTGTTTTAACCGCGCTACATAGCGCTCAGATCTGCGCAAAACCACTTGCTGCTCACGTTCTGCGAGTACGATTTCTTGCACTAAATTTTGCACATGATGCAAAACAGATTCATCAATATCAACTAATAAAGGTTTGAGTTCGGCATGCTCTAAAGTAAGCACACGCCCAAATCCCCATAAGGTTGCTTGTTCAATTTCTTGCTGAGTTGTCATCACCGCTTGTGCTTGTCGAGTGACGATGGATAAGCGTGGCGGATGTTTTTTATAGGTTTTCACCAAAGCTTGAACCAGGTGCAACAAACCTGTGGTTAACTCGGTACTTGCCGTTAAGGTAGTCTCATTCGGGTTAAATGTCTTGTCTAATCCCCAGAAATGTACAATGTGTTGGTACGTTGTGCCAGCCAATACGTGTTGAAAATCATCTTGTTGTGCACCATTAATTTGATAGTGACCATCTTGTAATTGTTTAAACGTTTCTCCGACAGTAACTACGGTACAGCGTTGGGTGTGAGCCGTTAAGAATGCAACAACCTTGGTACTCAAACCCGTTTGATCTGCAAAAATTAGCCAATTCTTAGGCTCATGTAAAGCAGACACAAGGGTATTATCTTTGTGAGTAAGTTGTCTTGGTTGCCACACGGTCTCATAGTACCATTGGCTAGCCACTTGTGATAAAAACGCATTACGGCCAGCTCGATGTGTTTGCAAGTTTAACATTTCTCCCACTACTACGCCTTGCTCATTGATCAGATATAAATCAAACGAGGTGAGTAACCCGGCTTCTTGATGATCATTAGTTAAACGTGCGTAGCACCAAAGTTTTGTTTGTGGGCGTTGTGCGATCAGTAAATGTTCTAGTCGTAAAACATAATAAAGCTTTTCATCATCATTTTTTATCTGTAAGGCAGCTGCTAACAATTGAAAGCAACCATCTGTGATCAGCGGGTTACAATAATAGTGGCTGGCTCCTGCGATTGTCTCAGGTAGCTCGATCCATGCTAGGACATCGCCTGAATCCGGATCATGCCATAACATGTTAAGTACTTTAAAAGCAGGGCCATAATTTACCCCCATTGAGGCAAATAATTGATAATACTCGCGGGTATCAATAGGCTGATGAACTTTCTTTTTGAGTGCACTCAAATCGAATTGCGTTACTGAGGGCTGTCTTTGCTGAGGAGGTGCAATTTGGCCTTGCATATGCTCTATCCAGCTATCCTCTCTATCATGACTCAAACTCATGATTTTAAAACTGTAACCCTGGTCGTTTGGAGTCAAGATCACTTGCACTAAACTTGCCTGATGCTCTTTAGACAAAATCAGCATCTGTTTAATCATCAGCTCTTGTAAAACTAAAGGCGTTTCATACTGAAACTGTTTGAGGTGGAAACGCTCTACTGCCGCCGCCAGCGCCATTTCGACATATCCTGCGCCCAGAAAAATTGCTTTGTCATAAATATCGTGCTGACTCAAATAGGGCAAATCATCGATACTAATCATGCTCTCAAAAACAATTTGTCCGTTTGTAATAGTAGAGCTATTGAGGCGTTTTTGTAGCAACGGATGCACAAACGCCGCTGCTGAGGTTGAAGCTGAATGATTATTCATGATATCAATCCAATAAGATGTTTTTTGCCAAGGATAAGTCGGTAATGCAATAGGGTTATAGTGTTGATTGGCAAAGTCATGTTCCCAGGGAATTTTTTCCCCAGCAATATAAGCATGTGCTATCTTATCAAGCTGTTTATCCCAATCATTGTCAAAATGAAGAGGGGTTTTAGCAAGCTCAGGTTCCTCCAAGCTTCGGTACATACCACGAACGTTTTTCCTTGCTTGATAAGCCATTAGTTTTTCTTTGATTTCTGATATTGACGTAGCAGTGAGTGCTAAACGCTCTTTAAAATGAGTGCGTCGCAGATTAGTCGTTAAACACACATCTGCTAGCGCTAAATTCGGATACAGGGTTAAAAAATGCAAGTATTGCGTTACTTGCGCATCCAATGCGCTAGGTGTTTTGGCACTAAGTGTGAACAGATACGTAGTGTAATGCTTAGTATAATCCTTATGAGGTTCCGCGAAAGGCGCTTCAGTAACAATGAGATGGGCATTGGTCCCACTAAATCCAAACGCACTAATTCCTGCAATCCGCTCTTTTTTAGAACGTGGCCAAGGCGTTTTTTGAGTGCAAACACTGATCGGGAGCTGCTTCCAAGGGATGTGCGGGTTAGGCTGGTTAAAATGTAAGTTTGCCGGAATTTTTTCTTGCTGCAAGGCAAGCACGACTTTGATTAAAGATGCCATACCCGCTGCCGCTTCTGCATGACCAATATTGGTCTTTACTGAACCAATGAGTAAGGGTGTGTCTCGCTCAGAAAAAACCTGTCCCAATGCATTGACCTCAATCGGATCACCAAGCGAAGTACCTGTTCCATGCGCTTCAATATAGTTGATATCTTTCGACTGTAAATTTGCATTACGAAGTGCCTGTTGAATCACGGCCTCCTGAGCAGGCCCATTAGGTATGGTTAAGCCCCCACTGGCTCCATCTTGATTCACTGCAGAACCTTTAATTAAGGCAAGAATACTATCGCCATCTCTTACTGCATCACTGTAACGCTTCAAAACAACTACCCCACATCCTTCGCTTCGAACATAACCATTGGCATCTGCATCAAATGTTTTACAGCGTGAATCGGGCGATAGCATGCCTGCTCTTGAAAAAGCTATGGTTAAATTCGGATCAGCAATAACACTCACACCACCGACCAATGCCATCGTCATTTCTTGATTACGTAAGCCATTAATCGCTTGATGAATAGCAACCAATGATGAAGAACAAGCGGTATCAATAACCATACTGGGTCCTTGAGCACCTAAAAAATAAGAGATACGACCCGCCGCAGGGCTAGCTAAGGTACCTGTACCCAAATTTGCATCGATACTTGAACCACTTCTTTGAATGCGATAGGCATAATCAAAACTACTGATAGCAACAAAGACGCCAGTCTTACTTCGCGATAATGTTTCCAAAGGTTGATGAGCATTTTCAAGAGCTTCAACGGTCACTTCCAAAAGAAGACGCTGTTGCGGATCAAGCATTTGTGCTTCTTTAGGTGACATATCAAAAAACTGTGCGTCAAATTGATCAACTTGATCTAGAAATCCACCTGCATTGGTGTGTATTTTTTCATCACTATAATTTTCAATGTTCCACCGGTTTTCGGGCACATCAGAGATGGCATCTGCACTATTCTGGAGTAACTCCCAAAAACCACCTAAATCCTTTGCTCCAGGGAATCTACAGCTCATGCCTATGATTGCAATAGGCTCTTCTTTAGTTTTTTTCACTGCGTCGAGCTTTTGTTGTGCAGTATCCAACGCTTTGAGTATTTCCATCATCCTATTTTTATCATACATACTAACCGTCCATAAGAGCTTTATTAAGCGCATCAAGTTTTTGCATCAACAAATTATCAATCTCCATTTCTGGCACATTGATATCAAAAACAGTCTCATCAATATTTGTAGTCTGTGTTTCATTGAATGAAAATTTTAGAATTGAAATATTTTCTTCCAAATACTGTATCAGCCCCCCTACAGTAGGATAATCAAACAACAACGTTGAGCGTAACGATTGTTTAAAATGGCCCTCTAGAATATTTTTTATTTCAACCGCCATTAACGAATCAAGTCCCAAGTCAAACAAAGATTTACTTTCCTCTATTCTTGTATTGACTGCGACTCCGATCACTTTTCTAATGACCGCTCGCAAGTGTTCAATTAATACAGTTCGACGTTCTGCTGGCGATACACTACCCAGTTCATCAAGCCAACTTATTTCTTCTTGGATGGGTTGTTTCTTTACATACATATGTTCAAAAACAGGATTTACATAACGTAATCTTTCGGTATATCTAGTCCAATCCATAGGAAATACACCGATCTGCCCCTGTTGTTGATTTTTAATTAAGTTTGCCAATATGTCTAAGCCCTCTTCGAGCGGAATCATTTTATAGCCCTGCATTTGCAATCGTTCCGCAAGGGGTGCGGCCATACCCACATCAGCCCATGGACCCCAATTTATAGTTAAACACGGCAATCCTTGGGAAATACGATAATGAGAAATGCTATCCATAAATGCATTCGCGGCAGCGTAGTTACTTTGTCCCGAAGATCCTAATAAAGAAGCAATTGAAGAAAAACATACAAAAAAATCTAACGGCAATGCGCTTGTTAATTCGCTGAGATTCCATGTTCCCTGCACTTTAGGCAACATAACATTTTCAAAGCTTTGACTGGTTTGCTGCAGAAATAAACCATCTTGGATCACGCCTGCAGCATGAATAATACCACGTACATGAGCATATTCTGTTAATAGTTGCTTAACTGCAGCGCGATCAGCGATATCAAGTTGAGCAATACTAACAGTGACTCCCTCTTTTTTCAGTCGATCAATAATCTGCATGGCGCTTGCATTTGGTTGATTTCTTCCTACCAGGATTATATGCCGAGCGCCATGCTGTGCAAGCCATTCGGCTATGCAAGGACCAAGCCCACCAAAGCCTCCTGTCACCATATAACTTCCCTCTGGTCTGGTGAGCGAGGACTCCGCACGGCGAAAACATAAAGCTACCTTACCGATATGTTTTGCCTGTTGCATATAACGAAAAGCATTAACAACCTCTTGTATTGCAAACTCATGGACCGGCAAAGGCTTTAATCTTTCCTGATTAAACATATCCATCATTTCTGTCAATAAAGGCGCAATGTCTTGTAATGGCATCGTACCCAAATCGAATAGATGATACGAAGCATCTGCACGAACTTCACGAAACCTAGTTTCATCCCAAATGGAAAGCTTACCAATTTCAATAAAACGTCCGTTTTGAGCTAACACGCTGACACTTTTATCAATAAACTCACCATTTAAACTATTGAAAACAACATTAACACCTTTGCCATGAGTATCTATTTGAATTTGCTGAGCAAACTCAAGGTTACGTGAGCTATAAACATGGCGAATCCCTAAAGATCGTAAGAACGCCCATTTAGAAGGATGCGCAGTAGCGAAAATTTCTGCGCCAAGGTGTTGCGCGTATTGTACCGCTGCTTGACCGACTCCACCGGCGGCATTATGGATGAGAATGCTGTCTCCTCGATTTAGGCGGGCACATTTAATCAGTCCAACATACGCCGTTAAAAAAGCCACAGGTAACGTCGCAGCCTCTGAAAAACTGATGGTTGATGGCTTTAATAAAACTTGCTGCTGATTAAGATTCACCACACTAGACATAGTATTGGCAGCATACCCTATTACGGCATCCCCCACCTTAAATCGATGCACATTGTTTCCAACATCTTTAACAATACCAGCACATTCATAACCAAAAGATATATCAGTGGCTTGTTGGTAACTAAATTGCTGATCCTCCAATGCGCGCATCATACCTAACGCACGCAACACGTCTCGAAAATTCAATCCACTAGCATAAACCTCTATTTTTACTTCATCTGCATGTAACGGTTGTGAAACAAAAGGGGTCAGACTCAATTGATCTAACATACCATAATCAGCTAATTTAACCGTAATAGGCTGATACTGCGTATTGACTTGATACGTGCATGAAAATGGCATCAATCTTGCTACATACCGCTCACCTTCACGATACGTAATTTGTCTTTCTGTATTGTCGACTGCAAGTAAATCCTGTAGCACATATTGTGCATTCTCGACTATCGTTTCCTGTGCTGACAAATCTATACACACTGTAGAAAATTCGGGGTGTTCCAACATCAGTGTTCTAGCTAAACCCCAGATAGTGGCTTGCCAAATAGCAGTGTTTTCTTCATGGGTGTGCGAGGACTTGACCACGGACTGCGTACCCTTTGTTATAATCCACAGGCGAGGGGTTAATTTTGCCTTTCGTAATGCTTGAATCAAAACAAGTAGTGCAATATTGTTGTCGTGCTCAGCCGGTTGATCTTTATTGAGAGTCCATAAATAAATTACATCATGATAGGGTTGTTTGGATAAAACATCTTGCCAAATCACCGGATCGCTACTTTGATATTCTGTGGTACATGCCCATGTTATTGAGGTGTTTGCTGTTTCCAATAGTTTCGCTAATTGCTCTGCGAAACCGATATTATCAGCTAGAAGCAACCATGATCTAGGCTTAGTAGGCATAGTTTGTAACACAGCTGGTTTGGCTTTTTGCCATTCTAATTGGTACAACCAATCCTTATTGGTTTTTTTGTCTTGAATAGCTTGCACACGCGTTTTTTTCAATTTACAACCCAATAAAACTGCTAATACTTGTCCATCATATGAAAGAATCTTCAAATCAGCATAAATAAGTTCCTGACCAATTTCAGAATGAAATTTGACATAACTGTATACTTCCCCTTTAGGATAAGTATAAAACAGTAACTCTTGATACCCCATCGGTAGATAAAGATCATGCTGCGCTTCGGGTAAGGCTGCCAAGAATAAATGAAAACAAGCATCTAAAAGTGCAGGGTGCATATGATAAGCCTCGCCTACCATATGCGGTGGCAAAGAAACTAAGCCTAACGCCTCTCCCGATGCACGCCATAAACGATTCACGGCTTGTAAACTTGCGCCGTAATGTATGCCTTGCTCTGCCAAATGTTGATAAAAAGCTTTAATATCCGCTTGTTCGTGTAGTCTGTTCTGTAGTGTATAAATGTCTACTTTTTCTGGTATATCTAAAACAACTTGATGTAACATACCAGCAACATATCTCTCCCAACTTATAGTGCCGGCTTCCTGTACTTGTTTTGAAATATTCCAAGAGTAACCTTCTTTTTCTGGGGTTAATGTCAGTTGTATGATTTGTTCTTCATCCAAACGCAATGCTTTTTCAATACTAATATCTTGCAAAACAATCGACTGATTAGGAAAAAGTGTGGTACCCGCCGCAAGCACCATTTCTAAATAAGCACTTGCTGGACAGATTGTGTGATCAAAAATGCGATGATCAGACAAATATGAAAATAATTCTTTAAATAGCCTAGCCTGAAACTGTACCTGTCCCTTAAGATGCACAGAAGAGTAGATTGGTTCTTGTAACAACGGATGCCCAGAAAAAGAATCACTATGTTTAGGCGCGACATATTTTTTTAAATCCACCCATAGATTTTGTTTAACAAAAGCATAATTAGGCAATGATATTTTTTTATATGAGAACCCATCGTAAACGGCTTTCCAATGAATATTAAACCCTTGAACATAAAATTCTGCCAGACTAGATAGCAATACAGGCCATTCATGCTCCATCCGCATGCTAGCTAACCAAGTGTAAGATCGCTCGTCGCTCTTAATGCATTGGGCACCCATACCTAACAAAACTGAACTAGGACCCATCTCGAGAAAATTTTTGATATCCATGTTTTGTAGCGTACGCATACCATCACAAAACCTAACTGGCTCGCGCATATGACGAACCCAATAATTAGGATTACATTCTTGCTTGCTGAAGCATTGTCCTGTTTGATTAGAAATCATCGCAATGCGTGGTTCATGATACTCAATTTCACTTGAGATTTTATAAAACTCTTCTAAGACTGGTTCAAGTAATTGCGAATGAAAAGCATGCGATACTGTTAGCAAATGCGCTTTCACACCAGTTTTGTTTAATTCCGAGACAACCGAAAAAATTGCCTGTTTTTCTCCAGAAATCACAATACTACGTGGGCCATTAATAGCGGCAATAGATAAACTGGTTTGGTAAGGTTGAATGGCTTTTTCAACCACTGATAATTCCGCAGCAATACTTGCCATACCACCAGGGACATGACTCGCTAGTTCGTGTATCAAGCGCCCACGAGCAGCAATCAAACGCAAAGCGTCTTGCAAACTAAACACGCCGGCAATACAGGCAGCAACATACTCACCAACACTGTGCCCCATAACAACATCAGGTTTCACTCCAAAGGACATCCACATTTGGGCTATCGCATATTCGAAAGCAAATAACACAGGTTGCGTATATTGTGTTTGATGAATACTGTTATCTTCCATCGAATCAGGAAAGATAATTGACTCTAACGAACGCTGTAAATAAGGCCGTAGTATTTCATCACATTGTTGCAATACAGTGCGAAAAACAGGCTGCGTTTCGTATAATTTTTTGCCCATAAAAAGGTACTGAGAGCCCTGTCCCGTAAAAAGAAAAGCTACTTTTGCAGGCGATGCTGAACCATCACCAAGATAATAACAATTTGATTTTTTTCGCTGAGAAAAATCATTTAAACAATCTGTTAAACTTTCAATTGAACTCACTCTAGCAGCAAAACGATAACTAAAATGATCCCGCCCACGTGCAGCCGTGTAGCAAATATCACCGAGCATATCCTTTGAAGCCGTACGAAGAAAATATTGGTAGCGCTCAAGTGTCGCATGTAAAGCCTCTGCGCTTTTCGCTGATAACGCAAATAAATATTGATCAGGTCGGGCATCACCGCCCCTTGCATTAAAACATTGATTAGTCGAGCTTGCTACAGATTGCTCGACGATAACATGGACATTGGTACCACTCATACCAAAAGCACTGACGCCTGCTAATTTTTTTTCTCCTTCAGGCCAAGGGGTGAGCTCTGTTGGTACAACAAATGGAATGTTTTTCCAGGGAAGACGAGGATTAGGCACATCAAAATGTAAATTCTTTGGGATCGCATTATGTTGCATAGCTAAAATTATTTTCATGAGTCCAGCTATGCCAGCAGCAGCACCTAAATGTCCGATATTGGTTTTCACAGAACCAATATATAAAGGTGCTAACCGATCTTTCTCCAGTGCATTGCCCAGTGCTTTCATTTCAATTAAGTCGCCCAAAGAAGTTCCTGTCCCGTGCGTTTCAATATATTGAAGCTCCGCTGGTTCAATGCCTGATTTTTCAATAGCCTCACTTAACATTGCCTGTTGTGCTGCAGTTGAAGGCGTCGTTAAAGTTAAACTCCGACCATCATGATTCACTGCCACACCTCGAATAACAGCAAGAATATTATCATTATCTTTAATTGCATCTGAAAGGCGTTTTAAAATGACCACACCACACCCTTCTCCCTGTGAAAACCCATCAGCTAATGCAGAAAAAGTTTTACATCGCCCGTCTTTTGCTAGAACATTCATTTGACAAAAACCGATCGTTAAACCTGAAGAAAGAAGTAGACTTACACCGCCTGCGATAGCTAAGTTGGACTCTCCAGTACGCAGCGATTGACAGGCCAAATGCACCCCAACCAACCCTGATGAACAAGCTGCATCAACTTGCATCGAAGGACCTTGTAAATTTAAAAAGTATGAAATACGGCCAGCTGCCAACGATCTCAAATTGCTTAGAGTTGCATACGCATTAATATCTTGAGTGGGAACGGTATAAAAACGTTCTGATGAATAATCATCCCAGTGCATACCAACAAACACACCTGTTTTTGTGTTTTCTAATTCGCTCGGTACAATAGCTGCGTTTTCTAGTGCTTCCCAACTTACCTCCAAAAGCATACGTTGTTGTGGATCTAGATGGGCTGCTTCTCGTGAAGCAATGCCAAAAAACTCCGTATCAAATTCTTGAATATCTTTTTCTTGTAAAAATGCTCCAGTCGAAACATAAAATTTTCCGGGGGTAGGATTAGGAGCATAGTCTCTTTCGACATCCCAATCTTTGCGAGTTTTAGGGATATCAACCACTGCATCCACACCATTTTTTAATAACTCCCAAAATGCTTCAGGGGTATTTGCCTTGCCAGGAAAACGGCATGCCATGCCAATAACAGCGATAGGTTCATCTGGAGAAAAAGAGTTCATTATGGAAAAATCCTTATATAACCGGGTTTTCAGCTAATTTTCTTAATGTTAAGGCCTTAATAGCGTTAATAGTTTTAAAATTTTCTTGTACCATTTCTTCTGGTTCCCAAAGAATACCCATTTCACTTTCAATAAATTGAATTAAACGAAAAATATCCATGGAATCGACCAAACGCTGCTCAATAATATTGAGATCATTGGTTAAATTGACTTGTGGCTTATCGTATAAAAATTCTCGAGTAATATATTCCCGCAAGATACGTTCTAATTGTGCCTCTGTAATTGTGGTCATGATTAAGCTTCCTGTTTAAGTTGATTAATATCGATTTTTCCGGTCGATGTTAGGGGTAAAAACGTCATAAATTTAAAAATGTGTGGGATCATATATCTCGGTAAATGATTTGAACAAAACGATTTAAATTCACGTTCAGCCTGAGATAAGTCTACTGTTTGATTGCGCATAACAATAAAAGCTTTCAGAATACTGCCATTTTCATCATCAGGCATTGCGATAATTGCTGCGCTTTCAACATTAGGGTGGCGATATAAAACAACTTCAATTTCACTCAGCTCAATACGGTAACCACGGCTTTTAACCATATTGTCACGTCGACCGATATAAATATAATTACCATCACTGTTTTCTTTAACAAAATCGCCGGTACGGTATACAAACTCTGGTCCCAATATAGAATGAATCGTCATTGACACTTTGGTTTGTGCAGTTTTTTCAGGTAAACCACAGTAGCCCAACATTAAACTAGGCCCCCGAACACACAACTCCCCTTCTTCGCCAGGTTGCACTCGACGAGACTCTTTATCTAAAACGATTATTTCGCTATTTTCACAAGCCTTACCAATTGGCAGAGATTTGATATGTGCCAAATCAAATTTCGGTACTTTATAGTAAGTACAAACGTTTGTTTCTGTAGGTCCGTAAAGATTGTAATAGTCTGCTTGGGGAATATATTGGATTAATTGTTGTAGATACTTAATTGGGAAAACCTCTCCTGCAAACAAAACCTGACGGAGACTAGATAAATCAAACTGATCTAGCCTTCCATATCCAACCAACTTAATTAATATAGAAGGAGTGGAATACCAAATGGTAATTTTTTCATCTGCAATCAATTTAGCCAAATTAATTGGGAAAAAGGATGCCTCTCGAGACACCAAAACCATGGTAGCCCCAGCTTTGATAGTTGCGAAAATATCAAAAATAGACAAATCAAAATGAAACGGCGCATGACTGGACACAATATCAGCAGAATTAACTGCAAAGGTCTCAGAGGCCCAATTTACAAAAGTTAGAGCGGCACGATGGCTAATCATGACACCTTTAGGAACTCCAGTAGAACCAGAGGTATATAAAATATAAGCCAAATCATCTTCAACCATTACCGGAAAAGGCACAGGAACCTGCTGTAAAATCTCAGACCATAGCAATATTTTTTTTGAGCATAAATGAGCACATCTCAGCGGATCTTCCGTATCCACTAAAACCAAAGCAATGATGCTAGAAATATCCTTCAATAAGGCACTACCTAAAGCCTCTATATTTGATTGCGTACTGATAATGATTTTGATTTCAGCATTATTTGCGATTGTAGCGATGCGTTGTGTAGGCGAATTGATATCTAAAGGTACGTACGCTGCGCCGGATTTTAAAATACCAAAGATCGCAACAATGGCCTCAGGAGATTTATCTACATAAATGCCAATTCTATCTCCTTTCCGAGCCCCTAAATGAATCAATGCATAAGCCAATTGATCGCTTCTCTGCTCAAGCTGCTGGTAAGTGATCTGTCTTGAATTTTCGCGAACAGCCACTTTATTAGGATCATTTGATTTGCCCAATATTTGATGTAGTAAGTAAGTCATTTACTTCTCTTGTAATGCAATTAAGCCCCAATAAATTTAGCAATAACAGCTCTCTGGATTTCTGAAGTCCCTGAGTAAAATTTACTTCCGATTGCATCCCTGAGTTCACGCTCTAACTCTAGTTCGGTCATGTAGCCATTACCGCCATGGATTTCGATTGCTTTCATACACAGCTCAACCCATGCCTCACTAATAAACAAATTGGTAATTGCCGCCTCTAAAAGAGCGATTTTACGTTGTTCTTTCATCCAGGCCATTTTATACAAATGCATTTTCGCACTTTCCAAAAGAAGTTTCATATCTACTAACTTTGTAGAAACCAATTGAAATTTAGCAATTGACTGACCAAACTGTTTATGTTTTCTTGCGTAATCAATGGATTGTTCTAAAATTCGTTGCATCGTTCCAACAGCAGTACCTAAAATAAATCCACGCTCCCACTCCATACTGTGGGTAAAAATAGTCATCCCTGCCCCCTCCTGTCCCAAGCGACTTCTGGCAGGGACCACACAATTTTTCAATTCTAAGCGCGTGACCTGCGCAGTTCGATCACCCATCGTCGAAATAACCGGACTAATCTCAAGACCCGGGGTACCTTTTTCGATAAGGAAAACCGTGAGACCTTTTTCACCCAATGCTAGATCTATTGAAGCAAAGACAATAAACAGATCTGCAACCGCTCCATTGGTAACATAATGTTTAGTACCGTTGATGATATATTCATCGCCTTCTTTTTTCGCAATTGTAGTAAGATTAAAAATATCCGATCCAGCCTGAGGCTCAGTTGCAGCATGCGCTCCAATCCATCGACCGCTTGCCAAAAGGGGTAAGTATTTTTCTTTTTGTTCGTTATTGCCAAAAGACAACAGTGGCATTTCGCAAGCCCAAATATGGGCGTTCATTCCAAATAACATACCGTTATCTTTACAAGCGTACCCTAATGCTTGCATACCATAGATGGTTGTAAGAATATCAAGGCCACTGCCGCCGTAAGCAGAAGGAATTAGCCACCCGTGAACACCAAAATCACCACACTTATTCCAGGCGTCATGATTAAAAACGCCTTCTCTATCATGTTTGATCATGTCGCAAGATAAAGATTGCCGTGCAAATTGAACGACATCCTTTCTCAACTGTTCTTGTTTGGGTGTCCAAGAAAAATCCATTTATATCTCCATGACTATCTTTGATGGAAAAATATTCCTAAGTACATCAGATTTATTACATTCGCTAAGCAACAAATTTTAACAGCAGAAAAACAAGGCGGGTATAAAAGACAGTATTATCCAATAATCTCAAATTCATCCTAGAAAACTGCGACGATTATATATATGATTTTTTAATAAATCAAGATTAGGAAAATTTCGAAATGACATGACTCGAATGCCATATTATTCATTGCAGCAATGAAATTATACTCGTTATTATTTATGCTGCGGAATTAGGGTTCTATATAGGTACATGATTGGTCCTGACACCAAGCCATTCCCAGTATGCATCAAAAACCAACTCCCAAATAATTGCAACCTCTGATTCGGCCCCATAAGTCACACTGGCTTTCGTGGTTGGGGACGTATTTTTCATGTATTCAATCCGATAACGTCGATACGCTGCTTCTATTTGACTATAGCAATTGCAGGTTTGAACTTCTCCTGGACTGATGAATCCAGAACATTGACACGAAAAAGCACTAGGAACTTCATTGGTAGGATTGACTGCATAATAAAACTCAAAGGGAGTTTTATTTTTAATAATATGTTGAACATGCGTTGATGAGGCGTGCAAAATACAGGATACAGTCATCCCCAATACACAGCTTAAAACACGCCAAATCCAACCATCCATTTAAAAATAACCTGCTAAAATCATGTCAACTAATTATTGTATTTTACTGCCTCATAAATGTCAAAATATAATACAAATAAATACACCCTGTGATCACCAAATCACACAGGGTGTTGAATTCACCATAGGGCTATGATCTGGCACCGAAAAAGCATGCTTGAATTCTATAATATTTGCCAAAGTTCCATTCACACGATATTGAGTGGGTGGATGAGGATCGACCAAAATCAAATTATGCGCTTTTTCCGGGCGAATATTGTTTGCCCAAGTATGAGCAAAACTCAAAAAGAATTGTTGATCTGGTGTAAATCCATCGATCACCTGCTGTTTTTTATAAGCTTCCGTTTCATGAAAGGCACGATAGGCTAAGATCAGTCCACCCAAATCGGCGGTCGCTTCGCCAACTACCAAAGGTCCTTGCACAGCAACATCACCATTAATTTTATACTGAGAATATTGATTAATGATGCATTGCGTTGCAATTTTGAATTTTTCCAAATCAGTGGGTGTCCACCAGTCATGTAAATTGCCCTCTCCATCAAACTTAGCACCTTGATCATCAAAACCATGGGTAATTTCATGGCCTATGACCGCACCAATTGAGCCATAATTCACAGCCAAAGGAGCATTAGGGTCAAAATAAGGAGACTGCAAAATACCCATAGGGATGTTAATATTATTCATAGAAGGATCATAATATGCATTCACCGTTTGTGGGGTCATCGCCCATTCGGTGCGATCAACCGGTTTACCTATTTTGTCCAAATCACGTTTGACTAAAAAGGCACTGGCACGCAATACATTCAAAACAAAAGGACCGCGATCTATATCTAAAGACGAATAGTCCCACCATTTATCGGGATAACCTACGCGCTCTTCTATTTTGTCTAGTTTTTTGATGGCTTCCTGTCGGGTTTTGGGGGTCATCCATTGTAACTCTGCTAAATCACGGCGTAATATTTTGCGAATTTGAGCAATCATATCCATGACCTGTTGACGTGCGTCTGCTGAAAAATGTTCTCGAACGTAGACTTCGCCAATAGCAAATCCCAATAGACCAGACTCTGTAGCCACCACTTTCTTCCAGCGGGGCGGCAAAGATTTTGCACCTGACAATACTTGAGCCATTTTAAAATTTTCATCGATGAAGGGTTGCGAAAGAAAAGGAGCAACACCACTTAATAAATGCCATCGCAAATACACTTTCCAATCTTCTAAAGAAGTAGTGGCCAGCATCTTGTCAAAAGTACTTACAAAATCCGGCATGGCCACATTGATTTGTGTGACATCTTCTTGTCCAATAGCTTTCAAATACTCTGTCCAGGAAAAATTAGGGCTCAGGTTTTCTAATTGCTTTAAAGTCTTCATATGATAAATTGCACGTGGATCACGCTGTGCGATTTGCGACATGGAACCCTGAGCCAATTGAGTTTCAATGCGCATGACAATTTGTGCCGCTTGATCTGCTTTACTAGGTTCAGTGCCCATCAATTGAAACATAGCACTCACATGGGCAATAAATGCACTGCGAATATCCTGAAATCTTTTATCCGTTTTTAAGTAAAAATCGCGATCAGGCAAACTCAAACCGCTTTGTACAATTGCCCCGATCATCTTTGTGCTATTTTCAAAATCTTGCATACTGCCATAGCCAAAAATGGCATCTATCCCATAGCGATGCATATAGGCAATTTGCGTCTGTAAAGCTGCTGTGGATTGAATGGCGTCTATGCGAGAAAACTCACCTTTTAATGGATCGATGCCTTGTTTGTTAATGCTTTTTACATCCATACCACTATAGTAAAAGTCACCAATTTTTTGCTGGATACTGCCAGCTTTTAATTGCGTATCTTGAGCCATTTGTTGCAACATGCCATGAATGGTTTTCAGGTTATTTTCCTCTAATACGGAAAAAGAACCCCAGCTAGAATACTCGGCAGGAATAGGGTTATTCGCTTTCCAATGTCCGTTCGCGTACTGGTAGAAATTTTGTTGTGGAGAAACCGAGGGATCTAACCAATCCAAATGCAAGGATTGAGTCAATTGCGCATCTGGGCTCGGCCTTTCTATGTTCTGGGCAAATCCGCCCGTCGAAGCAACCGTCAGTAAAAACAAAGTAGACCATCTCATCATACCGAATCCTCAAAAACTAAAACAATCAATTTATGTTTACACACCACAACTTAGGGTGAAACATCACATCAATTTTAGCTTATCTTGATATGATAAAAGATGCAAATCCTAAGAACGTAACGGAGTCACGTCTCTAAACCGCATACAAGACTTATATTGTAGCAGCGCATCACAAGAGTTCTAGAGCCCTTCGAGACGCAAGCAAAGCACGCTCTTAAGGGCGAACGGCTCTAGAAAAAATGACAAAACCCTAGGCATACTCGACTTTATAAAAAATCCCCACCGCCGAATCCCCGCGGCGCAGACCTTCCAATTAGCCTTAAGTTTTTGTTGACACCCCAAACCCACGTCCTGCGGCTTGTCCGCAGGATCCAGTGATTCGAAGACAAGCGTCTCCGTACTACTGGATACCGTGGACAAGCCACGGTACGTAGGCAATATGAGGTGTCAACAAAAACTTAAGGCTAATTGGAAGGCGCAGACCGCGGGGCCCATGTACGGAGATCTAATTTATGACAACAATCAGACTCAATCTGGTGTTTAAGGGGCTAATGAAAGCTGACGAATCAAATACGATATTTGCTGAGCAGTGCATTTAACGAAGTCATCGTGAGTTGCGCATTTTGAAAAGTCTTGTTTTGTCCCTATTGATCGCCTGATTGCAACAATAATATCAGCAAAGGTTAGTTCATCATTGTTAAACGTGTTTGGGAACATAAAAACAAGTTTGTTTCCGGATTCACCGCACAATATAACGTCACCAAACTGGTTTATTATGAGATTTTCAATGGCATTCAGCTGACTGCTGCTCGAGAAAAACGAGTGAAGGAATGGAAAAGACAATAGAAAATAGACCTTATGCAAAAATTGAACCCCGATTGGCAGGATTTATACCACAACATCATTCAGTGAATGGGCCCCGCGATCTGCGCCGCGGGGATTCGGCGGTGGGAATTTTTCATAAAGTCGAGGCATAAAAAAACAGCTTGTTTGATTAAACTTTGTATATATTATTGATTTTTTGGTCAAACAAGCGTATAATGGTTTCATTCTATACCATAACACCAAAGGTGACTTATGATGAAGCAGATTAATACCTTATTACTGACATCAAGCATGTTGTTTACTTCGCATCAAGCACAAGCCATGAACTTAGATTTGGCGCCTAAAGGTGACAAAGTACTGACAAACAACACGCTATGGACGATACACGCGACTTGTCATATTCATGCAAGTTCAGCCAAAAAAACCATTAAAATTCATGGGGTTAAAAATTCCAGCCAAGTCAATGGGCAATCATTGCATGCAGGGCAAACCACATCTATGACAGTCTATGCTGATAAAACGGTAGAAGTAACGGCAGAACCCGGTGCCCAAGTTACTATTATGAACTTGAGTGATGAATCGGTTGAGGCTGTATGTTCGACCTAGCATAGCTTTCATAGGGTTCAGGGCGCGTTGATTAGGGTCAGCATAATACGCTGACCCTAATCACAAGCAATATTGTATCGAAAAGTTATTTTGTGTATAATTACGCTTCATTGTTTTTATCTCAAATAGAAACATTGCAAACCCAAGTGATAATAACAAGGCCATTGGTTCCGTTCTAATGCAAAGCATTTAAGGCATTCGATGCAATTTATCACAAAAGATAAACTATCTAGTCAACAAACAACAAACCTGTTGCGTTTTTTATTGGGTTTTTTATGCTTTTCGCTTTATATACAAAAATCAAAAGCTAACATAGATCCCCTACTCAATGGTTTGGTGGCTTATTACCCTTTTGATGGTCATGCCAACGATGTCAGTGGTAACGGATACCACGCAACTGCCTACGGAACCACTTGGATAGCTGATAGAACTGGAACTACAAATAACGCTGTCAACCTGAATGGCATCAACTCTTACCTAGAAGTATCCAGTAGTACCGCTTTTAATTTTAATGAAAATTTCGCACTTTCTGTATGGGTCAATCCAGCTGCGTCTCAAGTGCCTTATGCCGAACTATTTGATAAATCACATTCATCTTTGCAAGGCTGGTCAGTAGAACAAGATAATACAAACAACAATCTTTTTTGTCTTGGTTTTTTTACCTCAACAAATAACGGGTATGGTGCTGGATGTGCGCTATTCACAAGCAATAGTTGGAATCATTTTATCATCAATAAACTTGGAGCCAACACTCAGCTTTATTTAAACAATGTTTTGATTGCAACAGGCACAGCACCAGCACCTACTATCGCAGCTAATGGTAATTTGCCTTTTACAATAGGCGTGTGGAATTCTGGTGTCTCTTCCCCAGCAAGTGGCCTAGCCAGGTTTTTTAAGGGCAGTATCGACGAACTACGGTTATATAATCGCAATTTGGCCTCCAATGAGATAGCGCAATTATACTCTTACGGTTTTCCTACCTCTCCCCCCACTCCGCAACCTTCATTTCAATCATTGGAGCACTCTGAAAATATCAACTTAGCAAATTTAAATCAAAAAGGACACACTATTACAGGTGTTTCGGCTGGTGATTATACGGGATGGGCCGTTAGTAGCGCTGGTGATTTCAATGGCGATGGCACGCCGGATATCCTGATTGGTGCCTACGGCCACGCGTCCGGAACCGGTAAAGTTTATGTTATCTCTGGAAATAGTGATTTTTCTCTTCTCAACTTAGCCAATTTAGGAAGCAATGGTTGTATTATCACCGGTGCTCAGGTTGGTTATGCTGCCGGTTTTGCCCTTAGTAGTGCCGGCGATCTTAATGGGGATGATAAAGATGATATTCTGATTGGCTCCCATTATGCTGCCAGCACCGGACAAGTGTATGTCATTTATGGCAGTAATAGTTTCACCGACCTCACCTTATCCAATAATTTAGGTACACGTGGTTTTGTGATTTCAGGCCAAAGCTCTGGTGATCTTACAGGCGTTTCGGTCAAAAGCGCCGGTGACGTCAATGGCGATGGCATACCTGATATCGTGATCGGCGCGTATGGCTACGACTCCAGCCGCGGCAAAGCCTATCTTGTTTGGGGAAACTATGCCACAAACCTTCAATTATCCGATAATTTAGGAGTGCGTGGCTTTGTCATGATGGGTGCAGGCACTGGAGACTATGCAGGCCAGGCCGTGAGTGGCGCTGGCGATATCAATGGCGATGGGCTGGATGACATCCTCGTTGGGGCCTATGGTTACGCCTCTAACCAAGGAAAAGTTTATGTGATTTGGGGCGGAAATAGCAACACCAACCTTCAGTTGTCAGATAATTTAGCAACTCGTGGCATTACAATTACCGGTGAACCTGGCTCAGCCCTGGGTTGGATGGTGAACAACGCAGGCGATGTGAATGGCGATGGCAAAGCTGATTTCCTAATTGGCGCTTCAACCTATTCTTCAGGCAGAGGAAGAGGTTATCTTTTTCTCGGCAATAACCCATACACCAATATCAACCTACCCAACACTACGGGACAGCAAGTCTACACCTTTACCGGAATTAATGTTCCGGACCATGCTGGCGTAGCAGTCAATTCTGCGGGTGATATGAATGGCGATGGTAAGGCAGACATCCTTGTGGGGGCACATGATGTCTTATCCTCTACCGGTCAAGCCTATGCCATTTATGGGGAACCTCATTCTGAAAATACCAATTTGGCGGATTTGAACAACTGGGGTATTACGTTTAACGGCGTGAACACAAACTCTTTAACAGGATATGCGCTTAGTAGTATTGGTGATGTGAACGGTGATGGCAAAGACGACATCTTGATTGGCGCTCCTGGATATGCTTCCAACAAAGGGCAGGTTTATTTGATTTACGGCACAGACACGCCTACGCCAACCTCTCGACCCAGCAATCAACCCTCTGCTCAGCCCAGTGTGCAACCAAGTACTCAGCCGTCAGAGCAACCTTCTAACCAGCCAAGTGCACAACCCAGTGCTCAACCATCGGAACAACCTTCAGAGCAACCTTCTAACCAGCCAAGCGCACAACCCAGTGCCCAGCCATCCGAACAACCTTCAGTGCAGCCTTCTGAACAGCCAAGCGCACAACCCAGTGCTCAGCCATCGGAACAACCCTCAGAGCAACCTTCTGAACAGCCAAGTGCTCAACCTAGTCGCCAGCCTTCTGACCAACCCTCGGAGCAGCCTTCCAGTCAGCCGA